>CAXTNC010000106.1:0-10331 GCA_964245495.1 uncultured Acetobacteraceae bacterium | reverse complement strand
CCGGGCGGCGGCGCTCCGGGCGGGCCAAGGAGCCGGCCGGGGAGCGGGCCGGGAAGCGCGATTGGGCGCCGGCAGCCGCGGCGCGCAGCCGCAGCAGCTCGTCCACCACGCGGTCCACCGTTTGCCACAGCGGCTCGTTGCCGATCCGCTCCGCCATGAACATCCGGTGCGCCGCGAGCGTCACGTTCAGGGTGCCCCGCGTCGTTTCCGGCCGGGGCGAGCGCATCTGCAGCAGCGCTTTTTCCGCCTCCTCCACCGGGACGCCCAGGGCGGCGGCGATCTGCTCCGGCTCGTGCCCGGCGCGGCGCAGGCGGCGGGCCTCGGCGACCTGCGCCGGGGACAAGGCGAGGGCCGGGCGCAGCCTTTCCGTTTGCCGGGACATCTCGCCCGCGCCGCTGCCGGGCGGCTTGCCGTGGAACTGGGCCATGGAAGGCTTCTCCGTGCGCCGGGGATCGTCAGCTCACAGATGGGAGGCTCGCGCGGCGCGGGCAATGGTTCTCAGGCCTTGATGTCGGCGGCGGACGCGCCGCGCCGGCCGACCGGCTTGGGCGGGCCGACGGTGGTGTCGCGGCCGGTCTGCTGCTCCAGCTCGGCGTTCAGCTCGCCGCCCAGCAGCACGATCATGGAGGAGATCCAGATCCAGGTCATGAAGCCGATCGCGGCGCCCAGGGAGCCGTACGTCTTGTTGTAGCTGCCGAAATTGGCCACGTAGTAGGAGAAGCCGAGGGAGGCCAGCAGCCAGGTGACGGCGGCGAAGGCGCTGCCGGCGCTGACCCATTTCCAGCGCGCCTGCGTCCGGCTGGGGCCGAAGCGGTAGATCACGGACAGGAACAGCCCCAGCACCACCATCAGCACCGGCCAGCGCGCCGCCGCCACCAGCGTCGCGGCCCAGCTGCCCAGGCCCACGAAGTTCAGCACGATCGGCACCACCACGATGGCCGCCATGGCGGTGACGATGAAAAGGATGCCGCCCAGGGTGAAGCCGAGCGTGATGACCGTGCGCCAGATGAAGCCGCGCTTCTCCTTCTCGTGGTAGGCGATGTTCAGCGCGTCGAACAGCGCCTTCATGCCCTGGTTGGATGTCCACAGGGAGGTCAGCAGGCCGATGGCGACGCCGTAGCCGAGCGCTTGCCGGCCGTTGGAGGTCAGCGCCTTGATCTGCTGCTCAATGATGTCGAGTCCGCCGCCGGGGATGACGCCCTCGATCGCCCGCAGCTGGTCGTTGACCGTCACCGGGTCGGCGAACAGGCCGTAGATCGACACCAGGGTGGCCAGGGCGGGGAAGATGGCGAGCAGGGTGTAGAACGTGACCCCGGCGGCTTCCGTCATCAGCCGGTCGTCGTTGAACGCGTTGGCGACGCGCTTGGCCACGTCCCACCAGCCGCGCGCCGGGATTTGCGCCGGGTTGGCGGCCATCCGTCCGGGCGGTCCTGCGTCCGCCTTCCTGCCGGCCTCCGGGACGGGAAGGCGCAGGGGGCCGCCCGGGGCGCCGCGGGCCCGGCGATAGCCTTCCACCAGCAATCCGCCCGCCGCCAGCGTCAGCAGCAGGACGGCGCTGGGACCTTCTTCCTTCGCCATGGTGCGCCTCCTCGAATGACGAGACGACTTAACGCAAACGGCGGCCTGCTGGCAAAAGGCGCCAGGGCGCCGTCACCTCCCGCCGGTTCCCTCCGACAGGCCGGCAAGGCGCAAGCCATGGGCATAGTGCTCGGCCTGGGCCGGGTTCTCGGACGGGCTTTGGCAGATGGCGGCCTGCACCGTGCATCCGGGCTGAAGGGCGAGCAGGCGCTCGCGCACCCCGGCGGCCTCGCCCAGCCGCCCGGCGTGGCCGAGCGCGGACAGGTAGTGCTGCAGCCCGCACGAGAAGCGCGGGTTGAGTTCGCTGGCCCGGCGGCCCAGCATCACCGCCGCACCGTAATCCCGCCGGTGCAGCTCAAGCAGCCCCATGTTGGCGTCGAAGAAGAAGGACGTGGGGTCCATCGGCGAGAGCCGCTTGTAGCGGGCGAAACGCCGCGCCGCCTCGTCGAACTCCCCGAGGAAGATGTGGGTGACCGCGGACAGGCCCCAGGCCATGGCCTGGTTGGGGTTCAGCGCCAGCGCCTGCGCGTGCAGCTCCTGCGCGTCGCGCGGGCGGCGGTGCAGGTAGGCGCGCACGTGCCCGGCGATGGTCAAGCCGCGCGCGTCCTGCGGGTCAAGCATGATGGCGCGTTCGGCGTGATGGCTGGTTTTCGCAATCACGGCATCGAGGCCGCCGCAGGCCTCGCTCCAGCCTTGCCCGATGCAGATCATGCCCCAGTAGGCATGCCAGGCGTGGCCCGCAGGGTAGTCCGGATCCAGTTCCAGGGTCCGGGCCAGCAGTTCGCCCGCCTGGATGAACTCGTCCCGGCGCAGGCGCCAGATCAGCGGCAGCGCGCGGAGCGTCAGTTCGTAGGGGCTGCCGTTGGCGGCGGGGCGGGCGGTGGCGCGGCGGCCCTCGGCCTGCATGATCTCGGGGTCGATCTGCGCCACGATCTCCGCTGCGACCTCGTCCTGCAGCGCCAGCTGGTCGTCGGCCTGGCGGTCGAAGCGCCGTGCCCAGACGATCTGGTTGCCTTCGCGCAAATCCAGCAGCCGCATGGTCACGCGCAGCCGCTGGCCGACCCGCTGCACGCTGCCGTCCAGCAGGAAGTCCAGCCCGAAGGCGCGGCGCAGGGCGGCTTCGTCCCGGCTGGCGAACTGCGCCATGGCGGAGGACGACACCAGGATGATGGAGCCGAACCGCGCCAAGGCGGACGTGACCTCTTCCGCCAGGCCGTGCGAGAGCTGCGCCTCCCCCTCATCCGTGCCGACCATCTGCAACGGCAGCACGCCCACCCTGGCGCCGGTGCGCCCGGCGGCCGGGCCGTCATCGCTCACCTCCGCCACGCGCGGCAGGGTGGACGCGGCGAAGTCGCCAGCGCGGATCTCGGCCACCAGGTGCTGTGTTTCCGACGACGGAGCTGCATCCAGCTTGTCCAGCAAGGCCAGCCGGCAACGCTCGAAGGCCTGGATGGCCAAGCTGCGCTCGCCCCGCTCGGCATGGGCCCGCATCAGCGCCCGCCAGGCGCCCTCATGCGCGCGGTCGATGCCCAGCAGCTGCTGGGCCGTGGAGATCACCGCCTCCGGCGCCACCTGCTCCGCCAGCAGGGCCTCCACGACGGTCCTGGCCCGGTCCCGCAGCCGGTCGCGTTCGTTGGCCAGCCATTGGTCCAAGGCCGGGTCGATGCCGTCGAACTCGTCCAGCAGCTCCCCATCCAGCAGCGTGAGCGAGGACGGGTCCGCCGTGGTGGCGCCCAGCACCTGCTGCACATCGACCCACACCACCTCCGAACGCAGCGCCAGGTGGTCCCGCGTCACCCGGACGATCTCGCCGTCGAGCGGGGTCAGCACCTCGCCCAGGCGATGGATCTCCTGCCGCAGGGAGGCCCGGGCCTGCTCTTCCAGCCGGCGGGACCAGAGCAGCTCCGCCAGGCGCGCCCGCGCGACCGGGCGCGGCGCCGCGAGCGCCAGGATGGCAAGCAGGGCGCGCGTCTTGCGGCCGAGCGGCAGCACGCTGTCCCCGCTGGGCGTCCTGGCTTCCATCTGGCCGATCAGGCGCAAGTGCAGCAGCGCGGCTCCGCCGGCGCCCCGCGCTGCGGCGCTCATGAGGCGGCCCTCGTTAACCATCTCGGCGTCAGTCCCGCGCGGGTAGGGGTTCATGGAGGCACCAGTACAATTGTATGTTAACCCTATATAAGGGCTTCCCTGAAAATGTGCCTAGTGTCATTTTGCCAGACAGTTTCGCGCTGCGAGAGCCACCATTCCGCCTGGGTCGGCCCGCCTGACGCGATCTCGTCCAGCGGCGCGAGGTACTGCGCCTCATCCAGGCCGCCGGACATGCGCGCCCGGGCGCGCAGCCCGTCCCGCGCGGCCGCGAGCACCTCCCGCGCCAGGTCGCGCAGCGTGCCTTTGCCCCAGGGCGTCGCCATCGCCGTGCGGGGCACCTGGGGCCGCAGGGCCATGAACGCCGTGGCCGGATGGGCGCGCACGAGCGCCGATGCCGCGGCGAGCGCCGCTTCGTCGTACAGCAGGCCCACCCACAGGGCGGACTGCGCCAGCATCATGGCGGGAGTGCCTGCATCGGCGCCGCGCATCTCCAGAAAGCGTTTCACCCGCACGTCCGTGAAGGCGATGGTCACGTGGTCGGCGAAGTCTCCCACCGTGGCGCGGTGGCCTTCGGCCTGGGGCAGGCGCCCTGCCATGAAATCGCGGAACGAGCAGCCGGCCAAGTCTATATACTGGTCGTTCCTGCGAATGAAATACATGGGCATATCGAGCAGCCATTCGGTGAACCGCTCGAAACCGAAATCCTCCTCGAACATGAGCGGCGGCATCCCGGAGCGGTCGGCGTCCACGTCCGTCCAGACCTGCGCCCGGTTGGACAGCAGGCCGTTGGGCTTGCCCTCGTAGAAGGGAGAGTTGGCGAACAACGCCGTGGCCAGGGGCTGGAGCGCCAGGGACACCCGCAGCTTGCGGCGCATGTCCGCCTCGTCGGCGTAGTCCAGGTTCACCTGCACGGTGCAGGTGCGCAGCATCATGTCCAGCCCGCGCGTGCCGACCCGGGGCATGTAGCGGCGCATGATGGCGTAGCGGCTCTTGGGCATCCACTGCGCATCTTCCAGCGTCAGGAGCGGATGGAAGCCGAGCGGGGCGAAGCCGATGCCGAGGGGCGCCGCGAGGGCGGACACGGCCGCGCAATGCCCGTCCAGCTCCGCCTTGGTCTGGTGCAGGTCCTCCAGCGGCGCGCCCGAAAGCTCGAACTGCCCGCCCGGTTCCAGGGAGATGGAGGCGCCCTCGTGCGGCCCCAGCCCTTTCAGCCCGATCGGCCGGCCCTCGTCGGTGATCTCCTGCCAGTCCGGGCCGGCGATCTTGCCCAGCAGCGCGCGGATGCCGCCCGGCTCGTACGGCGGGGGTGCAAGGTTGCCCAGGCGGACGCCGAACTTCTCGTGCTCCGTGCCGATGCGCCACTGCTCCTTGGGCTTGCCCCCGGCCGCAAGGTGGTCTGCCAGCTGCTGCACCGACTCGATCGGGGTCGCGTCGGCCTCGGACGGGTTGGACATGCGTGAGGCGGCTTTCGGACGTGTGTTGCGGCCAGGGATGGTGCAACGGGGGCGGGAACGTCAAGCAGGCGGCATTGCGGGAGCGGGCGGAGGCTGCAAATCATCCAGGGCATGAATGGCGCGCACACCGACATCGCTGCCGGCGGCTGGGTACGGCGCCTGCCGCCAGGGTGGCAGCCCTACGCGCTGCTGGCGCGGCTGGACCGTCCGGTCGGCATCTGGCTGCTGTTCCTGCCGGGGCTTTGGGGCCTGCTGCTGGCCGGCGCGCCGGCAGGCCGGACAGCCTGGCTGGCGGCGCTGTTCGGCCTGGGCAGCGCGGCCATGCGGGGGGCCGGCTGCGTCATCAACGACATGTGGGACCGCGACCTGGACCGCAGGGTGGCGCGCACGGCGGCCCGCCCGCTCGCCTCCGGGGCGCTGCGGATGCGGCAGGCATGGGGCCTGCTGGCGGCGCTGCTGCTGGCCGGGCTGCTCGTGCTGCTGCAACTGCCGCCGCTGTGCTGGGCGCTGGGGACCGGCTCCCTGGCGCTGGTGGCGCTGTATCCCCTGGCGAAGCGGTTCACCTGGTGGCCGCAGCTGGTGATGGGCTTCACCTTCGGGTTCGGCGCTCCCATGGGCTACGCCGCCGGGGCCGGGCGGCTGGATGGCGCGGCTGCCGCGCTCTACGCCGCCGCCATCCTGTGGGACCTCGGCTTCGACACGGTGTACGCCCACCAGGACCGCGAGGACGACGCCCTGGCCGGCATCCGCTCCACCGCCCGGCTCTGGGGCGAGCGGACGCGGCCGTTCCTGCTGGCCTGCTACGGCGCATCCATGGCCGCGCTGGCGCTGGCCGGCTGGTCCGCCGGGCTGTCCGCGCCGTTCTGCGCCGCCCTGCCGCTGCCTGCCGCCCTGCTGGCCTGGCAAGCCGTGCGGCTGGACATCCACGACCCGCCGGGCTGCCTCCGCCTGTTCCGCCTCAACCGGGAGGTGGGGGTGGCCGTGGCCGCGGCGCTCCTGCTCGGCCGGCTGTGACGGCTGAGTTCATCGCCGCCCACACGGCCCTTGCGCGCCCGCCCCTGGCGCCGGAGGTGCTGCTGCACCTCGCCACCGCCATCACCCCGATCTGGCAGGCGACGGAGGACTTCCTGCAGCGCCACGGGCTGGAGCCGCCGTTCTGGGCGTTCGCCTGGCCCGGCAGCCAGGCGATGGCGCGCCACGTGCTGGACCATCCCGGCTGCGTGAGGGGGCGCCGGGTGCTGGACTTCGCGGCCGGCGGCGGGCTGGCCGCCATCGCCTGCGCCATGGCGGGCGCGGCATCCGTGGACGCCGTGGAGATCGACCCGGTGGCGACGGCGGCCATCGCGCTGAACGCCGCCGCCAACGGGGCCGCCGTCCGCGCCTTCACCGCCGACCTGACCGGCGCGCCCAACCGCTGGGACCTGATCCTGTGCGGGGACGTGTGCTACGAGGCGGCCATGACGGACCGCATCATGCCCTGGCTGCGGGCGATGGCCGCGGCCGGGGCGGAGGTGTGGATCGCCGACCCCGGCCGCGCCTACCTGCCCGCCGGCCTGCACCCGTTCGCCCAGTACGACGTGCCCACCACCCGCGAACTGGAAGACGCCGACATGCGCCGCACCACCTTGCACCGGATCGCCCCGTGAGCCGGCTGCTCGGCCTCGCGCTGCTGCTGCTCGCCGGGACGGCCGCCGCCCAGCCTGGCGCGCTCCCTGGCGCGCTCCCTGGCCCGGGCCAGCGCTGGGCGGCGGTGCTGGTGGCTGGCGACGGCTCCTTGCAGGTGTTCGACAACGCGGCCGCCCAGATGGCGGCGTTGCTGCGGGCCGGCGGCGCGGCGCCCGACATCCGGCGGCTCAGCGCCGACCCGGCCGCCCCCTATGCGCTGGCGACCCGGCGGCACGTGCTGGACGCCATCGCCGCGCTCCGCCCGGCTCCGGGCGCAGCCTGCCTGGTGTTCGTGACCTCGCACGGGGCGCACGGAGAGGGCGTCTACCTCGCGCCGCATGAGGAGTTCCTGACGCCCGGCGACCTGGACGCGGCCTTGCGCGCCGGGTGCGGCGCAGTTCCCACCGTGGCGATCGTGTCCGCCTGCTACAGCGGCGGCTTCGCCCGCCCGCCGATGGCGCGGCCGAACCGCATCCTGCTCACGGCGGCCAGGGCCGACCGCCCCTCCTTCGGATGCAGCGCCGGGCGGCAGCTGACCTTCTACGACCAATGCCTGCTCGGCAGCCTCCGAGCCGGGGCGCCGACTTGGCCGGAGGTGATCGCCGGGACGGGGCGGTGCGTGGCGCGGCTGGAAGCGCAGCTGGATGCGGCGGCGTCCGAGCCGCAGGGCTTCGCAGGGGCGGCGGCAGCGGGGCTGCCGGTGGTCGGCCGGTGAACCGGGCGGCGCCCGGCGATCTTGCCGGGGATGCTCAAGGCGCCTCGCCGGCTTCGCGCAGGACGCGCAGCGCGGCCCGGGCGTCCCCGTCCGGCACCGCCAGCCGGCGGGGGATGGCGCCGATGCTGCCCTCCACCGCGCTCGCGTGCCCGTCGAGCACGACGGGGGTGATCCCGGCGTCCGCCAGCAGCGCCAGGAGGAAGCTGAGCCGGACCGGATCGTTGGTGGCCACGATGACGTGCATGGGACAGCCCCGTTGGCAGAACGGCCTTGCCTTGACCGGTTTTCCGGGCCGCCGATATCATTAGGCGTAGACACCGCCCAACGCCATGCCTTCCACCAGCCGGAGTTTCCCGCTTGGGCGCCGTTGCCAGCCCGCCTTTGATCGACCTCGCGCCTGGCCCCGTGCCGTCCGGCAGCGCCGACGCGCTGGCCCGCCTGTCCCGCCTGATCGCCGAGGACATGCTGGCCTGCAACCGCGCCGTCATCGGGCGGATGGACAGCCCGGTCTCGCTCATCCCGCAGCTGGCGGCCCACATCGTGGCCGCCGGCGGCAAGCGGCTGCGGCCGATGCTGACCCTGGCCACGGCCCGGATGTGCGGCTACGGCGGGCAGCGGCACGTCCAGTTGGCGGCCTGCGTCGAGTTCATCCACACCGCCACGCTTCTGCATGACGACGTGGTGGACGAAAGCGTGCTGCGCCGCGGCCTGGCCAGCGCCAACGCCATCTTCGGCAACAAGGCGTCCGTCCTGGTGGGCGACTTCCTGTTCGCCCGCGCCTTCCAGCTGATGGTGGAGGACGGCTCGCTCGAGGTGCTGGCCATCCTGTCCCGCGCCGCCGCCACCATCGCGGAGGGCGAGGTGCTGCAGCTCACCACCCAGAATGACCTTTCCACCTCCGAAGGGCGCTACCTGGACGTGATCGGCGGCAAGACCGCGGCCCTGTTCGCCGCCGCGTGCCAGGTGGGCGGGGTGGTGGCGGACAGTTCGGCGGCCCACGTGGCGGCGCTGGCGGAGTACGGCACCAACCTCGGCATGGCGTTCCAGCTGGTGGACGACGCGCTGGACTATGCGGCGGACCAGCGCACCCTGGGCAAGACGGTGGGCGACGACTTCCGCGAGGGCAAGATCACCCTGCCGGTGCTGGCGGCGTACGACGCCGGCACCCCGGCCGAACGCGCCTTCTGGCGCCGCACCATCGAGCAGTCCGAGCAGTCGGAGGCCGACCTGGACCATGCGCTGGCGCTGATGGAGCGGCGCGGTGCCCTGGCGGTGACGTTCGCCCGCGCCCGGCGCTTCGCGGACGCGGCGCAGGCGGCGCTCGGAGCTTTCCCCCCCGGCGAGCTGTGCCGCTGCCTGCACGACATCGCCGACTACACGGTGAGCCGGGCCGCCTGACCGGACCGTTCTACCGCAACGCCTCCACTGCCGCGCGCACCAGCAGCCCGTCCGGCCGGCGCAGCTGCTCCACGATGGTGAAGTGGTCCGCCCCAGCGGCGGGGATCAGCGCGCCGGGCAGGTGGGCGATGGCACGCTGGGCGTGCAGGTCGCGGCTGTCCGCCACCAGCGGCGGCAGCTCGGCGGTGCCGTAGGCGATGGCGAGCGGCTTGGCCACCGGCGGCAGCCGCAGCGGGGACAGCGCCGCGATTTCACCGTCGGTCAACTGCAGCGCCTTGTTGAGGTAGGTGTCGCGCAGCGGCCCCAGCTCGTAGATGCCGGAGATCGCCAGCCCCGCCGCCACCCGCGGGTGGCCCAGCGCCATGGCGGTCAGGTGGCCGCCGGCGGACCAGCCGGACAGCAGCGCCGGGCCGGCCACGCCGTGCTCCGCCCCGTGCGCGGCCAGCCAGTCGAGCGCGGCGTGGATTTCCGCGGTGATCTCCGTCAGGGTCGCGTCCGGCGCCAGGGTGTAGCCGGGCAGCGCCACGGACCAGCCATGGAGGCGCAATCCCTCCCCGAGGCAGGCGAACTCCTCCCGGCTGTTGCGCTGCCAGTAGCCGCCATGGATGAACACGAAGCAGGGAGCGGCCGGGTCAGGACTTGGGAAGATGTCCCAGCGCTGCCGCTCCCCGGCGCCGTAGGGCACGTCCAGCGAGCCGGGCCAGGCGGCGCGGCAGGCGGCGGAGGCGGCCATGCGGGCCGCGTTCAGCGCGGGGCTGTCCGGCACGGCGGCGCTGTTGTTGTAGGCGGCGTCCCGCTCCGCGCGGGTCATTCTGCCCCATTGGTCCATCGGCCCACTCCTTTGCTGGGTCAATCTTGGCCTGGGGCCTGCACCTCCCACAACAGGGTTTCATACAGCCGCTTCGCTTCGTCCTGCCCCAGCGCCACCACGGCGTGGCGGACGAAGCGGCTGCCGTCCGCGCCCTGCGCATCCGCCGTGATGTCCAGCACGGTGGCGCGCGGCTCGGGGCCGGGCGGCTCGCCGCCGAGGCTGCGCAGGGCGTTGCGCACCACCGGGTCCGCCTGCGCGACGTTCAGCGGACCCGGCGCGAACACGGACAAGTGGGGGCGCAGCCTGGCCAGCAGAGCGGGCGTCATGCCCATCACCAGGCCGACCTCCTCCACGCTGGCGAACAGCTGGCCGGTGGGCGCAGCGGGCAGCCCGGCGGCGCGGTAGCGCGCCGTGACCTGCTCGCGCCCGGCCGGCGCATGCCACTCGACGATCGCCAGGGCGATCTCGGCGGCACGTTGCGCGTCCGCCCCGGCGGCGGCCAGCAGCGCCGCCATCAGCGCCGGGGGGGCGAAGTTGGGGTTGACCAGCCGGTTCTCGTCCTTGATGCGCAGGGTCAGCGCATAGCGTCCGAAGGGGAGCGGGCGGGGCCGCCCGTCGGCCGCCC
>CAXTNC010000105.1:7358-10363 GCA_964245495.1 uncultured Acetobacteraceae bacterium | reverse complement strand
CGGCATCTGCCTTGCCGTCGCCATCATGGATTGGGTGAAATGAGTCCACACCCTAATGCTGAGGTGAGTTGGCCGCCGTTGCAGTGGTAGTGAGCGAACAGAGCCATGGTGGCATTCACCATGGCTGCCGACCTGGACACCACGCAGGCGCGGCGGCGAAAGCGGGCGAACCAGTGCCGCTGGCGGGCATTGTTGCTTTCAATGCGGTGGGTCTGGTCCTTGCCGATGCAGTGCCGTCCCACCGCCAGGGCGGCCTCGTAGGGCGCCCACTCGTCTGTGCAGAACAGGCGCACGCCCCATGGCGCCAAGCGGGCCAGCAGGCGCGCCAGCGTGGACGCGTCACGGCCGCCGCACTCCCAGTCGATCAGGCGGCCCTCGTTGCGCTCAAACGCCTTCCAGACCCACAGCTTGCAAACTTTTTTTGAACGAAGTGCCATACCTCGTCCAGTTCAACCACCGCCGTGTCGCCGCTCGGCGCGGGCTTGGGGCAGCCCGTGCGCGCGTGGTCGCGCACCCAGCGCATCACGCTTTGCACCGACACGCCCACCCGCTTGCCGGTCACGTTCAAAGACAAGCCAGTGCAGTAGAGGGCAATCGCCGCATCCTTCATTGCCTGCGGCTTGCCAAGAGGCGTGATGCGGGTGAACTGCCGCCCGCACTCCTTGCACCGCCATCGCTGCCGGCCGTACGCGTGCCCCGACCGGATCAGGCGCGCACCACCGCACCCAGGGCACGCATCCGGGTTCTCGTCCATCATAACCTCCACCATGCCGCCTCGCATGCCCTCACCATAGGCGCAGCGTTAGTCAGGTGAAACTCCCAAGGTTTGAAACTGGGCCATTCTAGTTCTCTAATAACCGAGGCCTGCTTACCCCCGTGGACACATATTATCCAGCGCTGTTTGCTAACATCTCCAGCTCAAACTCATCGCACGTCGCCGTAGCCGGCAAATAAATCCCATGCCGCTGGCACACCCCATCCGCCGAGCGGACCGACCCCCGCCCTGACCCCATGATCGCCAGCCCGGCAAACTCGCGCTCCAAAACCCCAGCCTCGTTGCAGAAGCTCGCGCACGCCTGGCAGGTCCGGTCCATCAATGCGCCAGCGTCGCCCAATACGACCCGAACACATACACCGACAGCACGAACCCGATCACCACGTTCACCGCCACCCCCGCCGTGAACGCCAGGAACGGCTTGCCGCCCGCCGGCGCCAGCTCGCGCAGCCGGGTCGTCAGGCCGATGCTCAGGAAGCAGAAGGTGAACGCCCAGGTCCGCAGCGCCGTGATGGGCACGATCAAGCCGGGCCGCACCACCGTGTTGTATTCGGCGAAGCTTGCATGCCGCACCACGTACGTGATCGCCACTGAGGCCAGCAGGAAGCCCACCACGAACTTCGGGAACCGCCACCACACCTGGCCGAGATCGACCCGGCTGCCCCGCGTCTGCGTTTCCCACCGAGTGACGGAAATGATCGACAGCACCAGCGCCCAGATGCCGATCCACACGTCTCGCCCCACCACCTTGATGAGCGTGTAGGACCACACCGCCTGGTCCGGCGTGCCGGTGATCCCCGTGGCGGCGCCCACCTGGCCGCCATAGGCCTGGGCGGCGGCGAACCCGGCGGCGTCCGCGAACTCCGAGGTGCCGATCCACGCCCCGCCCACCCCGGCCGGCAGCTGCAAGGCGCGCGACACCAGCGGCAGCACGAAGATCATCACGATCGCCCACAGCACCACCAGCGTGATGGCGATCGGCGGGTGCTCCTTCTTGGCCCGCACCGCGCCCGCGATGGCGATGGCCGCCGAAACGCCGCACACGGCGCCCCCCGCGCCCAGCGTGGCCGCCAGCCGCTTGTCCAAGCCGAGCCGGACGGCCACGAAGAAGATCACCAGGAAGGTGGCGACCGACACGATAGAGGCTTGCAGGATGGCGACCGGCCCGGCCCACAGGATCAGCGTGAAGGGCAGGGTGGCCCCCAGCAGCACGATCCCGGTCTTGACATAGAACTCCACCCGGAACCCGGCATCCAGCCAGCGCGGCAAGCCGACCACGTTGGAGATCAGCAGCCCCACGACCAGCGCCACCAGCGGCGGCTCAAGGTTGTAGCGCACTGCCTGGTCCCAGCTGCCCGCCGCGAAGATCGCCACCGAGAGGGCATACAGCAGCACGAAGGACGGCACGAACGCGCGCGGCCGGAAGCCCAGCGCCATCCCGGCCCCGGTGAACAGGGCGAGCCACAAGGCCAGTTGGGCGGCGTAGCGCGGGGCGTTGGCCGCCAGCTGCGCGCCGAGTTGCGGCAGGGTGGACCAGTTGGTCGGCGTCACCGCGAGCCAGACGAGGCTCCCGCCGCTGGCGAACATGGCGTAGGCCGCGGCGACCAGGCCGAGGCCGAGCCAAACCGCCCACCAATCCTCCTTGCGCCACAGTTCCGACCAGCCCGGCGCTGCGTTGGCAAGCAGCTGCGGTGCAGGGCTTTCGGGGACGATTTGGTCCAATGCAATGACTTCCACGAAGCTGGGGCTTCATCAAGGGAATGGAGCAGCAAGGATGTGTCGCCGCTGCGGCGGCCCGTCGTCAATGACGCCGTGGCCGTTCCCGCTTCAAAGAAGCGCAGTTCTCCGAACACGCCCTGCAACAGCACGGACCACTAGCATCGCATCGTCCCGCAGTGGCGCCGTGCTGCCGCTAGGCGACTTCCCGGGAGGCCAAGCGCTGCCGGACAGCCTCGACCTCGAACCCTTCCTCCCGGCGCGGCGCGCAGTAGAGCGCCGGGGCAGGGGATGCATCCGGATAGCGGGCGGCGAACTCGTGCGCGTTGTGGAACCGGCCCCGGCTGTCGTCATCGACGAACGACTCCGAAGCCGCGCCTTCTGCCCAGATGATGCTGTGTTCGGCCAATTCGACGTGCACGTAATGCACCTCGGCCCCCGCCGCAGGCTGCACGACCGTGACGCCGTTCACCAGGCAGCGCGCCGGGATCAGCACGCCGTCCAGGAACATCGC
>CAXTNC010000105.1:0-7258 GCA_964245495.1 uncultured Acetobacteraceae bacterium | reverse complement strand
GCTGCCGGCGCTGAAGCTGGACGTGGCAATCTGTCCGACGGTGATCGAACCACCTGCGCCGATGGTCACGGCGCCGATGCCGAGCAGGTTGCCGTCGATCGACAGCCCGCCCCCGCCTGCGACGGACACGGAGGACAAGCCGGATACGGATTGGAGGGTCGTGACGAACGTGTTCGCAGCGATCTGGAGCGAGCCGGTTCCCGTAACGGAACCGCCGTAGACGTAATTGGCAGAAATACTCCCTGCCGACTCAGACAGGTTGGAAGCGGTGCTGTCAGCGGCCCAAACGCCATTCAAGACCATGCCGCCTTGGAGGCTAAACTCCACTTGACTGGAGGTGTGCAGCGTTGATCCGGCATCGACGGTCAGCTTGCCGAGTGCGGCGTTGCCGGCATGGCCGATCTCGATCGAGGCAGTCCTGTCAACGGCGACGTTAGTTGCGCCAAAGCTATTAGCCGCTGACGTCGCCGTGGAACCCGCCTGGATGACGGCTCCGTTGAGGGCGATCAGGCCGTTGCTGGCTGTCGCGTCATTGAGGGCCAGCGTTCCAGCAACGTTCAGGATGGCGCCTTGGCCGGTGACTTCCACGACATCGTTGACGGTGGCGCTGGTGGCAGAAACCTGGCTATTCTGTTCCACCAGCACCGCATCGTCGCTGATGCGGTCCGCAGCGCCCGACCCGAACTGCACGCTTCCAAGGGTGAAGCTGCCCGCAATCGCCACGTCGTTGCTGATGCTGAGGGAGGACTGGCTGCCGGTGCCGGTCAGCAGCATGAAGCCGGAGCCGCTGGCGCCGTTGAGCGTCGCGCCATTCAGCCCATCCTGGGTGTCTGTGCCGAGGTCCACGATACTGAGGCCGGTCCCGTCAATCGACGAGAACAGGGAGTTGCCAGCATAAGTGATGAAGGTCTGCTGCGCATAGCCCGCCGCGAGCGGGCCTGACAGCGTGTAGGTCTGCAAGACCTGCCCATCCTCGGTCAGGGTCAGGGTGCCGCTTCCATTAGATCCAGGGGTCCAGGTGGCCCCGGTGTAGTAGTGTCCGCCAGAGCTGAACGTGTCGGATGTGAGGCTTATCTGGTCGCTCGCATCGAAGCCGCTGATGGCCGGCGCGATGACGCTTCCATCATAGGTCTAGATGACGTCTTGGGATGCGAGCGTGATGCCGCTCCAGCCGTTCAGCGTGCCGATATCCGACAGCGCCGCGGTGGCCCCGAGCGCGATGATGCCGCTGCCTGACCCGCCCTTGTCGAACTCCAGCTTGCCCTGGCTCCCAACCGTGATCGGCCCGACGCTGTTGACCGGCCCGCCGAACTTGGCGGACGCGCCGCTGTCCAGCGTCAAGGACGCCAGGCCGGTGGTCACCCCGGTGCCGGGAAGGCCGCCGACGCTCAGGCTGGCGGATGCGCCCACCTCGAGCGCTTGCGTGTCGGAAAGGCCGTAAAGGTCCACGGAGGAGGACTGGCCGATGGAGAAGCTTTGCAGCCCCGACACGTTGCCGTCCACGGTCAGGCTGCCGTTCGGCCCGGTGGCCAATGCCACGCCGCTGACGCTGCCGGTGATGAGCAGGGAGCCCTTCGCCTGCACGGCGCCGGTGCCGGTGATGTTCGTGTCCAAGGTGATGCTGGACTCGTAGGCGTTGTTCTGCACCCCTTGAGACGAGTTGGCCATCGTCAGCAGCCCGTCATCGATCAGGGTGGGGACGACGACGTCGCCTCCGAAGATGGCCAGGGTGAGCGTCGCGCCCGGGTCGATGGCGAGCGTGCCGGCGGTTGCGAGATTGAGGGTGCCCAGCTCCACCGCGCTCTCGCCGAGAACCGCGAGGTCCGGGACTGTGTTGCTGCCAGACGTGAACTGGCCCGTGCTGCCGCTGATGGTGAGGTTGGCGGCGCGCAGCCGCGAACTGTCCGCAAGCACGACCTGCGGCTCGTAGGCGGGATCACCGCCGAGGGTCAGCAGGCTGCCCACGGTGAAAGCCGATCCCGCATCCGTCAGTTGCACGCTGGTCGCCACCGTGGCGTTGCCTGACACGGTGAGCGAGCTGTTGGCCAGGATGTCGGTCGTGTCATCGGTGCCCACGGCGCTGGCGACCGTGGACAGGCTGGATGCGGCGTAGGCGCCGCTCAACGCCAGGTTTGCCGTCAGCGTCAATGCGCCCGAAGTGCCGCCGCCGGTCACGAGCGAGAACAGGCGGTTTGCGCTGCCCGTTACGGTCTGGGCGCCGGGTCCGATGCCGTTGATGAAGGCGCCGGGCAACGTGATGTCGGTCGAGCCGTAGTTGATTCCGGCGAAATTGGTCAGGAATTGCTGGCCCGCGTAGCTGCCGGCAAGGGAAATCGTGGTAACGGCAGTGGACCCGTTCAGCAAGGTCAGGGTCCCAGGCCCGCCGGCGGCGCCAGCCGTGTAGGTCACCCGGTTGATGAGGTCACGGTTGTTCACCGTCGGGACATTCTCGATCAAGTCCGAGGCATCGAACCCGGTGACGGGGCCGCCGATGTTGGAGCCTGCCGAGATATTCAGTGCAATGTCGCCGTGCGTGCCAAGGTCGATCGGCACGTTGGTGTCCTGTCCGGACAGGTTGAGCACCGAATTGACGCCCATCGTGACGCCGCTCAGGCCGGACAGCGTTCCGGAGATCGTCAGGGTGCCGCCCATGCCGACGGCGATCGTGCTGTTGCCGGTGACATCGCCCGAGGTGAGCGACGCGTTTGCGCCAAGCGTGACCGGGCCGTCGTTGGACAGTGAGCCGACGGTGAGCTTTGACCCGGCATCGAGCACGATGGCGCTGGTGGAGGCGATGGATGCGTCGATGATGCCGAGGCTGGAGCCTTGGGCGAGGTGGACTCGTGACAAACCAGAGACGGCTTTGGTCATGGTGGCCTGGGCGTTCGCCGCCGTCTCCAGCATGCCGCTGCCGGTCACGGCGCCTCCGCCACTCAGCGCTGCGGTGCTGGCAAGCACCACGTCGCCATTATCGGTCACGTCCTGAGCCAGCGAGAACGTGCCGCCGACGTTGAGGACGGCCCCGGGATCCACGGTCACGATGCCGCTCGCGGCGCCACCCGCCGTCCCGACCTCCACGCTCCCGGTGCTGTCCTCGACCAGCCTGCCGGCTGAGAAGCTCAACTCCGTCGCGGCATCCAGCTTGCCGCCGTTGACGACTACGACGTCGTCGCTGACTGCGCCGCTGGGCGTGTTGCTAGAGCCGTCCAGCACGCTGAACGAGTTCGACACCAAAGCCCCGCCATTGATCTCGAGGTTGCTTTCGAGGGCTGCAAAGCCCGTCACGAGCAAGGCCGCGCCTTGGTCGATGTCGAGCGCATCGCTGTTGTCCAGGCCCGCCGGGAAACTCAGCGCTGGAAACTCGCCGATGTAGAGTTGCGTCGCCGTGACCTGGCCGTCGAGCGCGATGTTGCCGAATGCCGTCAACTGGCCGGCCGAACCCGGGCCGGCTATGATTTGGAACGCCGAGCCCGCCCCGCCCTCCAGCGACACGGTATCGGTGGAGCCTGGCGCCGAGGCGCCCGTCGTGTTGTCGGTGTTGTCCGTCCAATTGCCCGGCGTCGCCCAATAGCCGCTCTTGCCTGGAATGGCCCATGTGAATGCCTTGGGCATCGCTAATATCCCGTCAACTTATCGGGAGATAAACCAGTTCGTCCATGCAGCGTCAATCTGGAGCGATGACCAAAACCGGTTTCAAGGCTCTTGCGGCCGATCTGGTGCGGCTCTCCCGTCAGCACCGCAGTTGCGCGTGCCCCGCTGTTCCGCCAGAGTGCCAAAACCCGAACCACCCGTGCGGGAGAGTGCAGCAGATGCTGCCGCCGAAGGCGCAACCGGCCCCCGGAAACGCTCAGGCACAAAGGACCGCACGGCGCCAGGGTCTCTGGAAAGCCGGCCCACCGATCAGGGCCGCACCGACGGAGTAAGGGACGCGCGCGCCGCGCCCGAATCTCTCAGGTACCGCGACAGAGGGGGGCCGTTCTTGCAGGCAATCCAGCTTGCGAGCGGCCACCTGTGCGGAGCCTGCCGATGTCCGAGTTCATCCCGAGCGATTTCGAGGACCCCGATGCGGACACCGTCCGCACCACCCCGCTGCACGCGCTGCATCTCCGCCTGGGCGCGCGCATGGTTCCCTTCGCCGGGTATGAGCTGCCGGTGCAGTTCCCCGCCGGGGTGATCGCCGAGCACACGCAATGCCGCGAGCGCGCCGCCTTGTTCGATGTGTCCCACATGGGCCAGATCAGCCTGCACGGCCCCGAAGCCGCCACAGCCCTCGAAACCCTGGTGCCCAGCGACGTGCTGGGCCTGCAGCCGGGCCGCCAGCGCTATTCCCTGTTCCTGGACGAGGCCGGCGGCATCCTGGACGACCTCATGGTGGCCAACCACGGGGACCGGCTGCTGCTGGTGGTGAACGCCAGCCGCAAGGACGCTGACGCCACCCACCTCGCCACCCGCATCCCGCACGTCACGGCCGAGCGGCACGACGACCGGGCACTGCTGGCGCTGCAAGGCCCGGCCGCCGCCGCTGTCATGGCCCGGCTGTCCCCGGAAGCGGCGGCGCTGCCGTTCATGGGTGTGGCCACGGTCAGCCTCGCCGGCATCCCCGCCTGGGTCAGCCGTTCGGGCTACACGGGGGAGGACGGGTTCGAGATTTCCGTCCCCGGCGCGGACGCCGAGGCGCTGGCGACCAGGCTGCTGGCCGAGCCGGAGGTCGGCCCCGCCGGGCTGGGCGCGCGCGACAGCCTGCGGCTGGAGGCGGGCCTGCCGCTTTACGGCCCGGACATCGACGAGCTGACCACCCCCGTCGAAGCCAACCTGGCCTGGACGGTGGCCAAGCGCCGGCGCGAGGCGCGCGACTTCCCCGGCGCGGTCGCCATCTGCGACCAGCTCACCCACGGCCCCACGCGGCTGCGCATGGGCCTTCGCCCGGACGGCAACGCCCCTGCCCGGGCGGAGACGCTGATTGCGGCGCCGGACGGCACGGAGGCCGGCAGCATCACCTCCGGCGGGTTCGGCCCCACGGTCAACGGCCCCGTGTCCATGGGCTACGTCCGCCGCGATCTTTCCACGGCCGGTCAGGCGGTGGACCTGCTGGTGCGCGGCAGGCGGCTGCCCGCCCGCGTCACTGCCCTGCCGTTCGTCCCCCACCGCTACGCCCGCTGAAGGAACCAGCACGATGATCCGCTACACCAAGGACCACGAATGGGTGCGCCTCGACGGCGGCATCGCCACCGTCGGCATCACCACCCACGCGCAGGACGCGCTGGGAGACCTCGTGTTCGTCGAACTGCCGGAGCCGGGGCGGGAGGTGGCGCCCGAAGAAGCGGTGGCCGTGGTTGAGTCGGTGAAGGCGGCGAGCGACGTGTATGCGCCGCTGGCCGGGCGCGTGACGGAGATCAACGGCAAGCTCGCGGAGGACCCGGCGCTGGTGAACCGCGACCCAGCGGGCGAGGGCTGGTTCTTCAAGCTGGCCTTGGCGGATGCTGGGTCGTTCGAGGCATTGATGGACCAGGCGGCCTACGACGCGCTGGTGGCGGAGACGGCGTGATGGACGCGCTTGCCGAACTGGCTGCCCTGGAGGACAGCTTCGTTTCCCGCCACATCGCCCCCACCGAGGCCGACATCGCCGCCATGCTGCACGCGGTCGGCGCCGAAAGCCTGGCGGCGCTGGCCGCGCAGACCGTGCCCGGCGACATCCGCACACCCCCGATGATCGGGCTGCCGAACGCGATCCCGGAAGCCGCCGCCATCGAGGAGCTGCGCGGCCTGGCCGGACAGAACCGGCGGCTGCGCTCGCTCATTGGGCAAGGCTATCACGGCACCATCACCCCGCCGGTGATCGGGCGCAACGTGCTGGAGAACCCCGGCTGGTACACCGCCTACACGCCTTACCAGGCCGAGCTGGCGCAGGGCCGGCTGGAAGCGCTGCTCACTTTCCAGACCATGATCTGCGACCTCACCGCCATGCCGATCGCCAACGCCTCCTTGCTGGACGAGGCAACCGCGGCGGCGGAAGCGGTGGCGATGGCGCACGCCGCCTCCCGTACCAAGTCGGCCAGCATCGCCGTGTGCGCGGACCTGCATCCGCAGACAGCGGCAGTGCTGCAAACCCGCGCCGCCCCGCTCGGCTGGGCGCTGCACCCCTTCGCGCCCGGCGACACGGCGGCGATCGGCGCGGCGCAGCCCTTCGCGGTGGTGCTGCAATACCCGGGCACCTCGGGCGCGCTGCGGGACCTGCACGCCGAGATCGCGGCGGCGCATGAGGCGGGCGCGCTGGCGATCGTGTGCGCCGACCTGCTGAGCCTGGTGCTGCTGACGCCGCCGGGCCAGATGGGAGCCGACGTGGTGGTCGGCTCGGCGCAGCGCTTCGGCGTGCCGCATGCGGCGTTCTTCGCCACGCTGGACAAGTTCAAGCGCGTCATGCCCGGCCGGCTGGTCGGCGTCTCGCAGGACGCGGCGGGGCAGCTGGCGCTGCGGCTCGCCCTGCAAACCCGCGAGCAGCACATCCGCCGCGAGAAGGCGACCAGCAACATCTGCACCGCGCAGGTGCTGCTGGCGGTGATGGCGGGGATGTACGCCGTCTGGCACGGCGCGGACGGGCTGGCCCGCATCGCGCGGCGCGCCAACCTGCAGGCGCGCGCCCTGGCGGCAGCCGGCGCGCGGGCGGGGCTGCCGCTGCGGCATGACAGCTTCTTCGACACGGTGGCGTTCGAGGTGGCGGACGCGGACAGGCTGATGGCGCGGGCGGTAGACGCCGGGTTCAACCTGCGTCGGCTGGACGCCACGGGCGTGGCCATCGCGCTGGACGAGACGGTGACGGTGGCGGAGCTGGCAGCGCTGGCCGGGCTGCTGGGGGCGGAGCTGGCCGGCGCGCCTCCGTCCATCCCGGCGGAACTGCTGCGCACGGGCGACTTGCTGCCGCACCTGGTGTTCGGCGCGCACCGCTCCGAGCACGAGATGCTGCGCTACCTCAAGCGTTTGGAGGACCGGGACGTGGCGGTGAACCGCTCCATGATCCCGCTCGGCTCCTGCACCATGAAGCTGAACGCGACGGCGGAGATGATCCCGGTCACGCTGCCGGGCTTCGCCGACATCCACCCCTTCGCGCCGGCGGACCAGACGGCCGGCTACAACATCGTGATCGAGCGCTTAGCCGGCTGGCTGGCGGCGGCCACCGGCTTTGCCGCCGTGTCGTTGCAGCCCAACGCCGGGTCGCAGGGGGAGTATGCCGGGCTGCTGGCGATCCGCGCCTACCATGCCT
>CAXTNC010000104.1:1084-10371 GCA_964245495.1 uncultured Acetobacteraceae bacterium | reverse complement strand
CAGCGTGGTCATGGTGATGGGGCGGAACCGTTCCAGGCAGGCGGCGCGGATCGCCTGCTCCGGCGCCATGCCGTGCTCGCGCTCCGCTTCCAGCGCGAAGTCCACCAGCATGATCGCGTTCTTCAACACGATACCCATCAGCAGCAGGATGCCGATGACGCTTAGCAGAGACAGCTCGCCGCCGGTGACGAGGATCGCCAGCAGCGCGCCCAAGCCCGCAGACAAGATGGTGGACAGGATGGTGAGCGGGTGCAGCAGGCTCTCGTACAATACGCCCAGCACGATGTAGATGGTCAGCAGGGCCGCGCCGACCAGCGCCGGCTCGGAGGCCAGGGACTTCTTCAGGAACTGGGCGTTGCCGGCGAAGTCCGTGTGCACGCCTTCCGGCATCCGCAGCTCCAGCGCCGTGTTCTCCACCAGCGCCGTGGCCTGGCCCAGGGACGTGCCGGGCAGCAGGTTGAAGCTGATGGAGCTGGAGGGGAACTGCCCCTGGTGCTCCACCGCCAGCGGCGCGGTGCCGCGCTCGAAATGCGCCACGGCGGACAGCGGCACCTGGGTGGCGCCGGGTGCGCCGACGTACACGGTTTGCAGCATGGACGGGTCGGTTTGCAGCGCCGGGTCGGTTTCGAGCACGACCTTGTACTGGTTGCGGTCGGTGTAGATGGTGGAGATCTGCCGCTGGGCGAAGGCGTTGTTGAGCGCGTTGTCGATGGCGGTGGTGGAAAGCTGCAGCCGGGCCGCGGCGTCGCGGTCGATCACCACGTTTGATTGCGGGCCGGACTTGTCCTGGTCGCTGCTCACGTCCTCGATGCCGGCGACGTGCTGCAAGGCGGCTTCCAGCTTCTGCGTCCAGGTGCGCAGCTCGGCCAGGTCCTGGTCCAGCAGCACGAACTGGAACTGGCTGCCGCCGCTGCGCCCGCCGCCGCGCAGATCCTGCACGGAGGACAGGAAGGTCTGGATGTCCGGCATGGCTTGCAGCTTGGGGCGCAGCCGGGCGATCACCGCCTCGCTGCCGATCCGGCGCTCGGCGATCGGCTTGAGCTGGATCGTGAGCTGGCCGCGGTTGAGCGAGGAGAAGCCGTTGGCCACGCCCACGGTCGAGCCGACGCTCTGCACCGCCGGGTCCGCCAGGATGGCCTCGGCGACGCGGCCCTGCTTGGCCGACATGGCGGCGAAGGAGGTGGACGGGTCGGCCTGCGTGTTGCCTTGCAGCAGCCCGGTGTCCTGCAACGGCAGGAAACCCTTGGGCACTTCCCACCACAGCCCCACCGTGCCGACGGCGCAGCCGAGCGTCACCAGCAGCATCAGCCGCCGCCAGCGCAGCGCCCAGTCCAGCGAACGGGCGTAGCCGCGCAGGATGGCGGCCAGCGCCCGTTCCACCGCCGCGTCGAATCGGCGCCACCAGCGCGGCGGGGCGACTCGCAGCCCGGTGATCTGGCCGCACATCATGGGCGTGAGCGTGAGGGAGACGGCGGCGGAGACGACGATGGCCACCGTCAGCACCACGGCGAACTCGTGCAGCAGCCGGCCCGGCAGCCCGCCCATGAAGGTCAGCGGGATGAACACCGCGACCAGCGAGATGGAGATGGACAGCACGGTGAAGCCGATCTGCCGCGCGCCGCGGATGGCGGCCTGGAGCGGCGGCTCGCCCATCTCGGCGTGGCGGGCGATGTTCTCGATCATGACGATGGCGTCGTCCACCACGAAGCCGACCGAGATGGTCAGCGCCATCAGCGAGAAGTTGTCCAAGGTGTAGCCGAGCTTCCACATGGCGGCCAGCGTGCCGGCGATGGACAGCGGCACCGTGACGGCGGCGGCCAGCGTGGGCACCAGGCGGCGCATGAACACCAGCACCACCGCCAGCACCAGCGCGATGGAGATCAGCAGCGTCCTTTCCACGTCCATGACGCTGGCGCGGATGGTGCTGGTGCGGTCGGCGATGATCTTGAGGTCGATGTCCGGCGGCATCCAGGCGAGCAGGTGCGGCAGCTCCGCCTTGATGCGGTCGGTGGTCTCGATGACGTTCGCCCCGGGCAGCCGGGTGATGCCGAGCAGGATGGCGGGCATCGTGCCGTCCCAGGCCGCGAGCCGGCTGTTGGCCACGCCGTCCACCACGCTCGCCACGTCCGACAGCCGCAGCGCGGAGCCGTTCTGCGACTTGATGACCAAGCCTGCGTAGTCGCTGGCGCGGCGCATCTGGCCGTTGACGGCGATGTCCCGGGCGCGATCGGCGCCCTCGAAGCTGCCGGTGCTTTCCGTCACGTTGGCGTTGCGGATGGCGGTGAACACGTCCTGGCCGGACAGGCTCGCCGCCCGCAGCGCGCCGGGGTTCAGCCGCACCCGCACGGCGGGCTTCTCCGCGCCGTTGATCTGCACCTGGCTCACCCCGTCCAGCTGGGACAGGCGCTGGGCGAGGATGGTGTCCGCCGCGTCGTACACCTGACCCGGCGACAGCGTCTTGGAGGTGAGCGCCAGCGTCATGATCGGCGCGTCGGCCGGGTTGAACTTGCGGTAGTACGGCCGGATCGGCAGGTCAGAGGGCAGGTCGGACGTGGCGGCGTTGATGGCGGTCTGCACGTCGTGTGCCGCGCCGTCGATGGAGCGGCCGATGTCGAAGATGACCACGATGGCGGTGGAGCCGAGCGAGGAGGTTGAGGTGAGCTCGTTCACGCCGGGGATTTCGCCGAGGCGGCGTTCGAGCGGGGCGGCGATGGAGGTCGCCATCGTCTCCGGGTCCGCGCCGGGGCGTCCGGCGAACACGACGATGGCGGGGAAGTCCACCATCGGCAGCGGCGCCACGGGCAGGAACTGGTAGGCGACCAGGCCCGCCAGCAGCAGGCCGAGCGACAGCAGGGCGGTGCCGACCGGGCGGAGGATGAAGGGGGTGGAGAAGTTCACGGAGCGCAGGCCAACCCTACGGGCTCGGCTTGTCCGGCGCCGGGGGGATAGCGGCAGGCGCCTGGCCCGGCTGCAGCAAGTAGATGGTGGGGCTGGCTTGCCTGGCCCTGATCTCGGCTTGCAACGCGGCGGAGCTGGTTGCCTGTTGGGCGACAAGCGCCTGCAACTGCTTGATTTCCGCTTGGGTTTCCGTCTGCGAACCGCGGCCGAGATAGTTTGCCAAGCCGACGCCGGACCCGACCGCCACAGCGATCGCAACCGCTGCGCTGACGCCGAACTTGAAGCTCTCCCAGCGCATGTCGCTGTTCAGCTTAGTCATATTCAGGCGGGCATGATCTACGTCCACGTCCAGCTTCTCCATCTCTTTAAGGTATTTGACCTCTTCCTGGTCTTGCGTCAGCGGCATCCTAGCACGCTTCCCCCGGTTGCCGGACTACTCTGCCGCCGCCGGGCGAAGCTGCGGGGCGAACCGCAGGCGGAGCCGCTCGAACGTCACGTAGATCACCGGCGTCGTGTAAAGCGTCAGCAGCTGGCTCAGCAGCAGCCCGCCCACGATCGTCACCCCGAGCGGGAAACGCAGCTCGGAGCCGGTTCCATGCTCCAATACCAGCGGCAGCGCGCCCAGCAGGGCGGCGGCAGTGGTCATCATGATGGGGCGGAAGCGCAAGGCGCAGGCTTCCTCGATCGCGGCTTCGGGCGACAGGCCGCGTTCGCGCTCCGCTTCCACCGCGAAGTCGATCATCATGATGGCGTTCTTCTTCACGATGCCCATCAGCAGCACGATGCCGACCAGCGCCACCAAGGACAGGTCCAGCCCGCACGCCATCAGCGCCAGCAGCGCGCCGATGCCGGCCGACGGCAGGGTGGACAGGATGGTGACCGGATGGATCGTGCTCTCGTACAGCACGCCCAGCACGATGTAGATCACCACCACCGCGGCCAGGATCAGCCATGGCTCAGAGGCGAGCGAGCGCTGGAACTCGGCGGCCTCGCCGGAGTAGCTGCCCGTCACCGTTTCCGGCAGGCCGAGCGCCTGCTCCGCGTCCGCCACGTCCTTCACCGCATCCCCCAGGGACGTGCCGGGCGCCAGATCGAACGACAGCGTGACGGAGGGGAACTGCTGCTCGTGCGTGATGGCGAGCGGCCCCACGCCCTGGCTGATGCCGGCCACCGCCGAAAGCGGGATCAGCGATTGCGCCGCCCCGGAGACGGTGGCGCCGGACGTGGTGCTCTGCCCCTGCGCGGACAGCACGCCGGGCACGCGCAGGCGCAGCAGGGAGGCCGGGTCCGCCTGCCAGGCCGGCTCGGCTTCCAGCACCACGCGGTACTGGTTGGCCTGGCTGAAGATGGTGCTGACCTGGCGCTGGCCGAAGCTGTCGTACAGCACGTCCTGGATCGTCTGCATCGACACCCCCAGGCGCTGGGCGGCTTCCCGATCGACCGTGACGTGGGTGACCAGGCCCTCGTCCTGCTGGTCGGTCGCCACGTTGCGCAGCCCTGGGGCACTTTGCAGCCGGGCGAGCAGGCGGGGCGCCCACTCCGCCAGTTCCGCGGCGTCGGTATCGACCAGCGTGTACTGGTACTGCGTGCGGCTGACCCGGGTGCCGATCTGGATGTCCTGCACCGGCTGGGTGAACACGGACAGGCCGGGGATGGCGTCCGCCGCGCGTTGCAGCCGCGCCTGCACGGCCGTCACCGGGTCCCGCTGCGGGCGGGGCTTCAGCGCGATGGTCAGCCGGCCGGAGTTGGGCGTGGGGTTGATGGACCCTGCGCCCACGAAGGACGTCACGCTGGCCACCGCCGGGTCGCGCCCTGCCAGGTCGGCGAACTGGGCTTGCAGCTTGCCCATGGCGGGAATCGAGATCGCCTGTCCAGCCTGCGTCACCGCCACGATCACGCCCGTGTCCTGCGCCGGCAGGAAGCCCTTGGGCACGGCGATGTACAGCAGCACGGTGCCCACCAGCGTGCCCGCTGCGATCAGCAGCACCAGTCCCTGCGCCCGCAGCGCCCAGCCGAGCGTGCGCCGGTAGCCACCGGCCAGCCGGCGGAACCCGGCGTCGAACGCCCGCGCCGCCAGCGTGGGCTTGGCTGCGTGCAGCGGCCGCAGCAGCCGGCCGCACATCATGGGCGTGAGCGTGAGCGACACCACCGCCGACACCACCACGGACACGGCGAGCGTCACCGCGAACTCGTTGAACAGCCGTCCCACCACGCCCGTCATGAACAGCAGCGGGATGAACACGGCCACCAGCGAGACGGTGAGCGAGACGATGGTGAAGCCGATCTGCCTGGCGCCGCGGTAGGCCGCCTCCAGCGGCGGCACGCCCTGCTCGATGGTGCGCACCACGTTCTCGATCATGACGATGGCGTCGTCCACCACGAACCCGGTCGAGACGGTCAGCGCCATCAAGGACAAGTTGTCGAGCGCGTAGCCCAGCAGCGCCATCACCCCGAAGGTGCCGACCAGCGACAGCGGCAGCGCGATCCCCGGGATGACCGTGGCGCGCCAGGAGCCGAGGAACAGGTAGATCACCGCGATCACCAGGGCGATCGCCAGCAGCAGGGTCCACTGCACGTCCGCCACGGAGGCGCGGATAGTTTCCGTCCGGTCCGTCACCACCGAGAGCGCGACGCCGGCGGGCAGGGCGCGCTCCAGGGCGGGCAGCGCCTCGCGGATGTCGGCCACGGTCTGCACGATGTTGGCGCCGGGCTGGCGCTGGATGTCCAGGATCACAGCCGGGTGGCCGTTCAGCGCGGACACCACGCGGGTGTTCTCGATGCCGGCCTCGACGCTGCCCACGTCGCGCAGGCGGAGCGGCGCTGCGTCCTTGTAGCTGATGACCAGCTGGCGATAGGCTTCCGGGTCCAGCAGCTGGTCGTTGGTGGACAGCCCGAAGGCCTGCGCCTTGCCGTCGAACCCGCCCTTGGCGCCGTTCACGTTGGCGGCGGACACGGCGGTGCGCACGTCCTCCATCGACAGGTTGTAGGCGGCCAGCCGCGCCGGGTCGATCCGCACCCGGATGGCCCGGCGCAGCCCGCCCTGCACCGTCACCTTGCCCACGCCCGTGATCTGGCTGAGCTTGGGCTGCAGCAGCGTGTCCGCCGTGTCCGCCACGCCGTCCAGCGGCATGCCGTCCGAGGTGAGCGCCAGGGTGACGATGGCGGCGTCCGCCGGGTTCACCTTCGAGTACACTGGCGGGTAGGGCAGGGTGGCGGGCAGCGTGCCCTCGGCGGCGTTGATCGCGGCCTGCACGTCCTGCGCCGCGCCATCCATGGAGCGGGACAGGTTGAACTGCAGCGTGATCTGGCTGGTGCCCTCGCTGCTGACGCTTTCCATGCTGGACAGCCCGGTGATCTGGCCGAACTGGCGCTCCAGGCTGGCGGTGACCAGGGTTGCTGTCACGTCCGGGCTGGCGCCGGGCAGCTGGGTGCTGACCTCGATGGTGGGGAAGTCCACCTGCGGCAGGGCGGAGACGGGCAGCGCGCCGTAGCCCAGCAGCCCGGCCAGCAGCACCGCCAGCGCCAGCAGCCCGGTCGCCACCGGGCGGGCGATGAAGGGGGCGGAGATGTTCACGCGCGCGTCAGCCTGGCGTGCGGGCGCGTGTTGGCTGCGCCGCGGCCTCGGGCGGCACGGCCGGGTCCTGCACCCGCACCTTCGCCCCGTCCGTCAGGCGGGATGCGCCGTCCGTCACCACCCGGTCGCCCGGCCGCAGCCCGGCGGTGATGACGGAGGCGGCCTCGTCCTCGTGCCCCACCTGCACGGTGCGGCGCTCCACCGTGTCATCCGGCTTGAGCAGGTAGACGTAGGCCCCGAGCGGCCCGCGCTGCACCCCGGTCGGCGGCAGGCTGACCACGTTGCGCTGCGTGTCCACCAGCAGCCGCACGTTGACGAAGCCGCCGGGCCACAGCGCCAGGGAGGCGTTGGGGAAGGTCGCCTTGAGCTTGATGGTGCCGGTCGCCTGGTCGACCGTGTTGTCCAGCACCGCCACCTGGCCGCGGTCGAGCACCGCCTGCCCCTCGTTGGCGACGCCTTGCGGCAACGCCAGCACCTGCGGCGCGCCGGCCCGGATGGCGGCGGCCACCGCGCCCAGCGTTTGCTGCGGCAGGGTGAACACGACGGAGATCGGCTGCAGCTGGGTGATGACCACCAGCGGCGTCGCGTCCGCGGCGTGGACGATGTTGCCCTGGTCCACCTGGCGGATGCCGGTGCGGCCGTCCAGCGGGCTGGCGATGGCGGTGTAGGACAGGTTGGTGCGCGCCGTGTCGATCTGCGCCTGGTCCTGGCGCACCAGCGCCTCGTCCTGCGCCACCGTGGCCTTCTGCGTGTCGGAGGTCTGCGCCGAGGTGTAGGCGGTGGCGGCAAGCTTCTGGTAGCGCACCAGGTCGACCCGCGCGTTGGCCAGGTTCGCCTCATCCTGCGCCTTCTTGGCCGTGGCCTGGTCGAGCGCCGCCTGGTAGGGCCGCGGGTCGATGCGGGCCAGCACGTCCCCGGCGCGCACGTCCTGGCCCTCCTTGAAGGCAACCTGAAGCAAGGGGCCGTCGATCATCGCCTTGACGCTGACGGTGTTGAACGCCTGCACGGTGCCGAGCGCGTCCAGGAACACCGGCACGTCGCCCAGCCTGGCGGCGGCGGCCAGCACGGGGACCGGGTCGCCCTCGGCGCTGCCCGCCCGCGCCCGGTGGCGCTCGTCCTTCGGCGCCGGCTGGCGCGCGAACTCGTACCAGCCGCCCGCGCCGGCGGCGGCGAGCACGGTCAGCAGCAGGAGGGAGCGGCGCAAGGTCATGTGGTCCCCGTGGCGCGGGGCAGCGCCCATCCGCCGCCCAGCGCCTTGTAGAGGTTGATCAGGGACTGGAAATACAACAGCCGCACCTGCGCCAAGGTGTCCTGGTCATTGAACAGCGTGGTCTGCGTGTTGATGACGGTGGTGATGTCGACCGTGCCGGCGGCCAGCTGGGCGCGCGCGATCTCCTCCGCCTTCTGCGCCACCGCCACCGCCTGGCGCTGCAACGCCTCCTGCTGCGCGGCGTAGCGCACCGCCACCAGGTAGGTGTCGGCGTCCTGGAACGCTTGCAGCACCGCCTGTCTGTAATTGGCCACCAGTTCGGCGAAGCGCCCCTTGGCCTGGTCCAGGTCGCCCTGCTTCAGGCCGTTGTCGAAGATGGTCTGGGTGACGGATGCCGCCGCGCTGAACAGCAGGCTGCCGGGGCCGAGCAGGGTGGACAGCGCCAGGCTCTCGATGCCGCCCTGGGTGGTGAGCTGCACGGAAGGGAAGAACGCGGCGCGGGCGGCGCGCACGTTGCCGTTCTGGCTGAGGAGGTTGGCCTCGGCGTTCGCCACGTCCGGCCGCCGGGCCAGCAGCTCGGAGGGCAGGCCGCCGCCGACCAGCGGCGTGGGCAGGTCGAACAAGGTGTTGGCGGTGACGGTGATCTGCTCCGGCGGCAGCCCGACCAGGGTGGACAGCGCGATCACCTGCTGCTCCACCTGGCTCTCGAAGCTCGGGATCAGCGCGGCCTCGCCCGCCACCAGCGCCTCCTGCTGGGCCACGTCCAGCGCCGTGCCGGTGCCGAACTCCACCCGCGCCTGGAACACCTTGAGCGTGTCGCGCGCGATCCTGAGGTTGCTCTGCGCCACGGCCAGGCGGTCCGCCGCGCCGAGCGCCTGGAAGTAGGTGATGGCGACGGAGGTGACGACCGTCAGCGCCACCGTTTCCTGGTCGAACCGGCTGGCCAGGGCGGCGGCCTGGGCGGCGTTGTAGGTTGCGCGGTTCCTGCCCCAGAAATCCGCCTCGTAGCTGACCGCGCCTTGCAGGCTGTACTGCCGGCTGTCCACGTAGCGGCTGCGGCT
Source organism: uncultured Acetobacteraceae bacterium (assembly GCA_964245495.1). Taxonomy (GTDB): domain Bacteria; phylum Pseudomonadota; class Alphaproteobacteria; order Acetobacterales; family Acetobacteraceae; genus LMUY01. Next base: position 1,628 of record CAXTNC010000104.1, on the reverse strand, counting down.
GCCCAGGCCGCTGGCACCGGTCACGACCGTGCTGCCGGCGGTGCTGGTGGTGCTGGTGGTCGTGCCGGACCCGGTGCTGGTGGTGGAGGTGACCCCGCTGCCGCCGGTGGTGATGCCCGCCGCCCCGCCCGCCCCCCGCCCCCCCAGCCGGCCGCCTCCCCCCCCCCCCACCCCGCCCCGCCCCTTGTCGAACGGCCGGGACGCCCGCTCCGGCTCGTCGTTGCGCAGCGACAGCGCCCGCATCACCGCGAACGCGCCCAGGTTGAGGGCCATGATCGCCGCTTCGGTGCCGCCCGCGACCACCACGTCGGCCCGGCCCGCCCTGATCATGTCGATGCCGCAACCGATCGCCTCGGCCCCGGATGCGCAGGCGCTCACCGTCGAGTGCGCCCCGGCCTGGGCCCCCAGCTCGATGCTGATCAGGCCGGCTGAGCCGTTCGGCATCAGCATCGGAACGGTGAACGGGACGATCCGCTGCCAGCCCTTTTCCTTGAGCACGTCGTAGGCGGCCAGGGTGGAACCGATTCCGCCGATCCCGCTGGTC
>CAXTNC010000104.1:553-1074 GCA_964245495.1 uncultured Acetobacteraceae bacterium | reverse complement strand
CCTCGGGCGAGCCCGCGTCGGCCCACGCCTCCCGGGCGGCGACCACCGCGAACTGCTCGCAACGGTCCATCCGGCGCGCCTGGACCCGGCCCACTAGCTGCGCGGGGTCGACGGCGGCGACCCCCGCGATCCGCGCGGGCAGGTCCTTCGCCCAGTCCTCGGTCAGCGCCTTGACTCCGCTTTTCCCGGCCAGCATTCCTGCCCAGGTTGATGCGACGTCGCCGCCGAGAGGTGTGGTTGCGCCCAGTCCCGTGACGACGACGGTCTTGTCGTCTGTGCCCACTGTGATCGGCTCCTCAGTTCTCGTCCCGCCGGGCCTGGTGATCAGGCACCGGCGGGTCGTCCCGCTTGGCTGACAGATGCGTCAGCTGGCGTTCTTGTGCACGTAGTTGATGACGTCCTGGACCGTCTTGAGGTCCTTGAGCTGGTCATCGGGGATCTCTACGCCGAACTTGTCCTGCGCCGCGACGGCGATCTCGACCATCGACAGCGAGTCGATGTCCAGGTCATCCACAAAGGAC
>CAXTNC010000104.1:0-543 GCA_964245495.1 uncultured Acetobacteraceae bacterium | reverse complement strand
ACCCGCGAGGATCTCCTGCTCGGTCAGTGCCATCTCTCTGCTATCTCCCATCACTTTGGTTTGTTGCCGCACAGCTTCGTCCATGCTGGCCGGAAGCCCGGCTAGGGTACCGTGATCACTTGCGCGGCGTAGCACATGCCCGCGCCGAACCCCACCAGCAGCGCCGGGCTGCCGGACTGAAGCTCACCACGTTCCGTCATCCGGGCCAGGGCCAGCGGGATCGATGCCGACGAGGTGTTGCCGGCGTGCTGGATGTCGTCGGCGAGGCGCTCCCGCGGCACGCCGATCTTGCGGGCCAGCGCCTCGATGATGCGCAGGTTGGCCTGGTGCGGGACGAACGCTTCGAGGTCCTCGACCTTCACCCCGGCCTGCTTGCAGGCCTCCAGCGCGGTCGGGTGCAGTTCGGTGGTGGCCCAGCGGAACACCGACTGGCCCTCCTGATACAGGAACGACGTCCGGTCCTTGATCACGATCCGGTCGGCGATGGCCCCGGCGCTGCCCCAGACCACCGGGCCGATGCCCGGCTCGTCGTCCGGGTCCGCC
>CAXTNC010000103.1:0-10671 GCA_964245495.1 uncultured Acetobacteraceae bacterium | reverse complement strand
GGCTTGGCAGCTTCAGGGTGAGCGGAGGACCGGGCCGCCGGATGCTGGGGGCGAGCAGCGGGCGGACGGGGCGTTGCCCGCTTGGCAGGGGCGGACGGGGGCGCCGGAGCCGGCGCGGCCGGCTGCAGCTGATCGAGCGCACCGGGGTTGACGCTGACCTGCGCCAACGCGGCGCCCGGCAAGAGCAGGACGATCGGGAGGACGTGCCGGATCACGCGCGCAGCGTAGCCTGCGCCGCCCACACCGCCAACGTCCTAAGCAGGGCGCGCGGCCGCGACGCCCTCAGCCACCACTTCCAGCAGCTTGGGGTGCAGGTGCGGGTTGGCGGCCACCATGTCCACGCCGGCAACGTTCATCACCGGCTCCGCGCCGGCCGCATCCGTGGCGTAGCCGCCGGCTTCCCGCACGATCAGCATCCCCGCCGCCACGTCCCACGGCTTCGGCCCCAGCTCCCAGTAGCCGTCATACCGCCCGGCCGCGACCCAGGCGAGGTCGAGCGCCGCCGCGCCGAAGCGCCGCACGCCCGCCACCATCGGCATCAGCGTGCCGAGCGTGCGGGCGAAAGCCAGGCGGCGCGGCGCCGGCACGGAGGCGAACGGGATGCCGGTGGCGAACAACGCATCCTTGATCTCGCGCCGGCCCGACACGCGCAGCCGCCGCTCGTTGAGGAACGCGCCGACGCCCTTCTCGGCCCAGAACATCTCGTCGTTCACCGGATTGTAGATGCACCCGGCGACGATCTCGCTCACGGTTTCATTGCGGCGCTCCAACGCCACGCTGATGCACCAGTGCGGCACGCCGTGCAGGTAGTTGGTGGTGCCGTCCAGCGGGTCCACGATCCAGCGCCAGGACCAGTTCGGGCTGCCGACAGCCCCGCCTTCCTCCAACAGGAAGGCATAGCCAGGGCGGGCGCGCTCCAGCTCGGTGCGGATCGTCTGCTCGGAGCGCAGGTCGGCCTGGCTCACGAAGTCGCCGGGGCCTTTCACGCTGACCTGCAGCTGCTCCACCTCGGCGAAGTCCCGCACCAGGCGGCGGGACGCCTTTTGCACGGCGTTCTGCATCACCGTCATGTGCGGGGAAAGCTGGAGGGCCATCAGCCTTTCGACCGCTCCACGTAGCTGCCATCCTCCGTCTTGACCACGATGCGCTCGCCCGACTCGATGAACGGCGGCACCAGCGTCTTGACCCCGTTGGACAGCTTGGCCGGCTTGTAGGAGCTGGCGGCGGTCTGTCCCTTCACCACCGGGTCGGCTTCCTCCACCGTCAGGATCACGGTGGCGGGCAGGTGGATGCCGACCGGCTCGCCCTCCACGGTATCGACCTCCACCTTCATGTTGTCCTGCAGGAAAGCCACCTGGTCGCCGAGAATCTCTACCGGGATCATCGCCTGGTCGAAGGTTTGCGGGTCCATCAGCACCAGGTTGTCGCCATCGGTGTAGGAGTAGGTGTAGTCCTTGGTGTCGGTCATCAGGCGCTCCACCGTGTCGGCGGTGCGCCAGCGCTCGTTGGTCTTGTTGCCGGTCTTCATGTTGCGCATCTCGACCTGGATGAACGCCCCGCCCTTGCCCGGCGTGATGATCTGCTGCTTCAGCACCGTCCAGCGGTTGCCTTCGTGCTCGATCACCTGGCCGGCGCGGATCAGGTTGGCCTGCTGCTTCATGGTTCGTCGGGCTTTCGCGCGGAATGGGAAGGGCGGAGGTCTAGCCCGCAGCGTCCGCCGCAGCAAGCGCGTGGGCCTGCCCCGCCGGGTCCCGGACAGCGCCGCCCTCCAGGTAATCCGGCCCGATCGGCACCTTGCCGGCGCCGCCCGGGATGTCCAGCACGTAGGTCGGCCAAGCCAGCCCAGTGACCCGGCCGCGCAGCGCCGCCAGCAGCGCGCGGCCTTCCGCGATCGGCACGTGGAACCGCGCGGTGCCCGGCGCCGGGTCGAGCTGGTGCAGGTAGTAGGGCTTCACCCGGGCCGCGAGCATGGCGCGGAACAGCGCCTCCAGCGCGTCCGCGCTGTCGTTCACGCCGCGCAGCAGCACGGATTGGCCGAGCAGCGGCACCCCCCGGCGGCTGACGGCGCGCAGGGCGGCCACGGCGTCCGCCGTCAGCTCCCGGGCGTGGTTGGCGTGGACCACGAGCCAGAGCGGCTTGTCCGTCTCCAGCACGGGGGCGAGCGCGTGCAGCCGCGCCGGGTCGGCCACCGGCACGCGGGTGTGGATGCGCAAGGTCTGCACGTGCGGCATGTCTCCCAGCGCGTCCAGGATGGCGCGCAGCCGGCGGGGGGACAGCAGCAGCGGGTCGCCGCCGGTCAGGATCACCTCCGTCACCGCCGGGTGCGCCCGCAGCCAGTCCAGCGCCGCGGCCAGTTGCGAGTCCGTCAGCAGGCCGCCGCCGGGGCCGACGTGCTCGCGCCGGAAGCAGAAGCGGCAGTACACCGGGCAGACCAGCAGCGGCTTCAGCAGCGCGCGGTCGGCGTAGCGGTGCACGATGCCGGGCACGGGGGACAGCGCGTCATCGCCGATCGGGTCCATGCGCTCGTGCGGAGCGGTGCGCAGCTCGTCCCCATGGGGGACGAACTGGCGGCCGATCGGGTCGTCCGGATGCGCGATCAGCGCCAGGAGCGCGGGCGGGATGGCGACGGCATACCGCTCGCCCACCCGGTCCAGCACGGCGCGGTCCCCTGGCGCGGCCAGCCCGGCGGCGAGCAGGCCGGCGGCGTCGCGGATCGTTTGTGGCGGGAGGGAGCCATCCGGCATGGTGGCGGCGTGTAGCCCCGGAGCCTCCATGCCGCAACCAAGCTGGCGCCCCGACCAGTTCGCCGCCCGCCTGCCCTTCCTGCGCCGCCGCGCCCGCCTGGCGCAGGCCACCCGCGCCTTCTTCGACGCGCGCGGCTATGCGGAGGTGGAAACGCCGTACGCCGTCCCCGTGCCCGGCGAGGAAGTCCACCTGCGCGCCTTCCGCACCGAGCGGGTGGGCACGGACGGCGCGCGCACCCCGCTGTGGCTGCACACCAGCCCGGAGTTCGCCATGAAGCAGCTGCTGGTGGCCGGCGCCGGGCCGATCTTCCAACTGGCCCGGGTGTGGCGCAACGAGGAAGGCAGCGGCACCCATGCCGCCGAGTTCACCATGCTGGAATGGTACCGTCCCGGCGCGGCCCTGGCGGACTTGATGGACGAGGTGGAAGCGTTCCTGCGCGCCGTGCTGTCCCCCGCCGTGCGCTGCCGCGGGGTGGAAACCTCGCTCGCCGGGTTCGAGCGGCTGACGGTGGCGGAGGCGTTCGCGCGCTGGGCAGGGGCCGACGTGCTGGGCACGGCCGGGAACGCGAACGCCCTGGCGGCGCAGGCAGGCGCGCGGTTGCGGGAGGGCGAGGCCTGGGAAGACCTGTTCTTCCGCCTCCTGCTGGAACGGGTCGAGCCGCATCTCGGCCGCGCCCGGCCCACCTTCCTCACCCACTGGCCCGCTGCCCAGGCCGCCCTGGCCCGGCGCGACCCGGCGGACCCCCGGCAGGCCCTGCGCTTCGAGCTGTTCGTTTGCGGCATGGAGCTGGCCAACGCCTTCGAGGAGCTGACGGACCCTGGCGAGCAGCGCGCCCGCTTCGCCGCCGACCGTGCCCGGCGAGAGGCCATCCATGGGCCGGGCTGGGGCCTGGACGAGGCTTTCCTGGCCGCGCTGGAGCACGGGATGCCGCCAGGCAGCGGCATCGCGCTGGGCTTTGATCGCCTGGCGATGGTTGCGGGCGGCGCAGACCGCATCGGCCAGGTGCAATGGCTGCCGTGATGAACTCACGCCACAGTGATGACACCAACGCCGGCGCTGCACGCTGAGCGCACGCGCCGCGGGCTGTCCCGGCCCGCGCCCGGGAGGACCAGGATGCGAGGCTTCCAGCTCATCACCGCGTTGCTGCTGGCGGTGGCCGCCCATGTCCAGGCCCGTGCGCAACCGGTCGGCGACGCCGACCGGTCCTACATGCAGGACCAAGCGCAGGGCGCCGCCTACGAGGTGGCCATCGCCCGCCTCGCCGACGGCACGTCGAAGCGGCCCGACATCCGGGGCTACGCGCAGATCGTCGCGATGAACCACGAAACGATGGACCAGCGGCTCGCGGAGCTGGCGCAAAGCAAGGGCGTTTCCTTGCCCGGCTCCATGAAGGACAGCGACAAGCCCCGGCTGAAGCAGCTGCAAGGGCTGAAGGGCCGGGAGTTCGACCAGGCCTACATCGCGGAAACCAACCGGACCAACGACGAGGACGGGAAGCAGGACGAGAAGGAGGCCGCTCAAACGCAGGACGCGGCGATGCAGACCTTCGCCAAGCAGATGGCGGAGATCGACGGCAAGCACGCCAGGCTGGGCCGGTCGCTGGACGGCCAGGACTGAGACAGCAGCCCGCCGGCTTGCCTTGTGCGCCCGGCAGTCCATGCTGGCGGGCAACACGGGCCAGGGAGCCGCCACCATGAAAGCAGACAGCGTCCTCGACACCATCGGCCAAACACCGCACATCCGCCTGTCCCGCCTGTTTCCCGACGCGCAGGTCTGGATCAAGTCCGAGCGCAGCAACCCGGGCGGGTCGGTCAAGGACCGGGTCGCGTTCGCCATGGTGGAGGCCGCGGAGGCCAGCGGGCAGCTGAAGCCCGGCGGCATGATCATCGAGCCGACCTCGGGCAATACCGGGATCGGCCTGGCCATGGTCGCGGCGGTGAAAGGCTATCGCCTCGTGCTCGTCATGCCGGACTCGATGTCCGTCGAACGGCGGCGGCTGATGCAGGCCTACGGCGCGGCGTTTGACCTGACGCCGCGCGCGCAGGGCATGAAGGGCGCCATCGCGCGGGCGCACGAACTGGCGGGGCAGAACCCGGGCGCCTGGATCGCGCAGCAATTCGAGAACCCGGCCAACATCGCCGTCCACGTCCGCACCACCGCGGAGGAGATCCTGGCCGACTTCCCGGACGGCATCGACGCCATCATCACCGGAGTCGGCACGGGCGGGCACATCACTGCCTGCGCGGAGGTGCTCAAGCCCCGTTGGCCGCAGCTCAAGGCGTTCGCGGTCGAGCCGTCGCAGTCCCCGGTGATCTCGGGCGGCGAAGCGGCGCCGCACCCGATCCAGGGCATCGGCGCCGGGTTCATCCCGGCCAACCTGCACACGGACGTGCTGGACGGGGTGATCCAGGTGGAGGCGGAGGAAGCGCGCGAGTGGGGACGGCGCTCGGCCACGCAGGAGGGCCTGCTGGTCGGCATCTCGTCCGGCGCGACGCTGGCGGCGATCGCGAAGAAGCTGCCGGAGCTGCCGCCGGACGCGGTGGTGCTGGGCTTCAACTACGACACGGGCGAGCGCTACCTGTCAGTTGCCGACTACTTCCCTGGCTGACCCCGGAGCTGCGCCACGCCGGAATCCGACTGCGTCGCGGACCTGGGCAAGCCAAGGCGCTACTAGGCAAGACACATGCCAGCATGAACGGGAAGATCGCCAAGTTGGCTTCTACAGGCGGGACAGACGCTCTGCTCCGGCAACAGCTTGCTGGCTTCGCGTCAAGTCCCGCCTCGAAAGCCTAAGAGCGCCCATGACAGTGCTTGAACTTCTTGCCGGAGCCGCAGGGGCAGAGCGCGTTGCGCGGCACGTTGCGCCAGGTCGCCGGGTCGTCCGACACCACGATGTCGTCGCGCGCCGGCAAGGTCAGCACCTCGGCAGGCTCGGCTGCGGCCATGGTGAAGGCGGGAGCGTCCAGCACAGCCTCCGGGTGGTTCTCCCACATCATGGGAGGCAGCGGCGGCGGCGGCTCGGCCTGCAGCTGCAGGCCTGACACGGTGGCGGTCACGCGCTGCTTCAGGTCGTCCAGCATGGCGTTGAACAGCGCGAAGGCCTCGCTTTTGTACTCGTTCAGCGGGTCCCGCTGGCCGTAGGAGCGCAAATGGATGCCTTGGCGCAGCTGGTCCAGCACCAGCAGGTGCTCCTTCCAGACCGAGTCCAGGGTTTGCAGCAGCACCGACTTCTCAACGAAGCGCATCAAGTCGGGGCCGAACTGCGCTGTCTTGGCGGCGAGCTGCGCTTCGGCTGCGGCCAGGATGCGCTCGCGCACCACCTCCTCGTCGATGCCGTCCTCGGCCGCCCACTCGGCCACCGGCACGTTCATGTCCAGCAGGCGGCGGCAATCCTCCGCCAGCTCGGCGGCTTCCCACTGCTCGCTGAACGCCTTGGCCGGGATGCGCCGGGTCACGGCGGCGTCGATCACCTCGGCGCGCATGTCGGCCACCGTTTCGGTCACGTCCTCGGCCAGCATGAACTCCCGGCGCTGGCCATAAACCTCCTTGCGCTGGCTGTTCATCACGTCGTCGTACTTCAGCACGTTCTTGCGCGTGTCGAAGTTGCGCGCCTCCACCTTCTTCTGCGCCTTCTCCAGGGCACGGTTGATCCAGGGGTGGATGATGGCTTCGCCGGGCTTGAGCCCCAGCTTCTGCAACATGCCGCCCATCCGCTCGGAGCCGAAGATGCGCATCAGGTCGTCTTCCAGGCTGAGGAAGAAGCGGCTGGCGCCCGGATCGCCCTGGCGGCCGGAGCGCCCGCGCAATTGGTTGTCGATGCGGCGGCTCTCGTGCCGCTCCGTGCCGATCACCATGAGGCCGCCGGCGGCCTTCACCGCGTCATGCGCCGCGGCGACCTCGGCCGTGATGGCCGCTTGCCGCGCCTCGCGTTCAGCCTCCTCCAGCCCTTCCAGCTCCAGCTTGAGCCGCATGTCCAGGTTGCCGCCAAGCTTGATGTCCGTGCCGCGCCCGGCCATGTTGGTGGCGATGGTGATGGCGCCGGGCGCGCCGGCCTGGCTGACGATGCGCGCCTCCTGCTCGTGGAAGCGGGCGTTCAGCACGGCGTGCGGCACCTGCTTGCGCATCAGCAGCTCGCTGATGATCTCGCTCTTCTCGATGGAGGTGGTGCCGACCAGCACCGGCTGGTTGCGCGCCCGCGCTTCGGCGATCAGCGTCGCCACCGCCTCGTACTTCTCGGCCGCCGAGCGGTACACCTCGTCGTCGCTGTCCGCCCGCGTGACGGGCACGTTGGTGGGGATCTCCACCACGTCCAGCTTGTAGATTTCGGCGAACTCGTCCGCCTCCGTCAGCGCCGTGCCGGTCATGCCGGACAGCTTGGGGTACAGCCGGAAATAGTTCTGGAAGGTGATGGAGGCGAGCGTCTGGTTCTCCGCCTGCACCGTCACGCCTTCCTTGGCCTCCAGCGCCTGGTGCAGCCCGTCCGAGTAGCGCCGCCCTTCCATCTTGCGGCCGGTGAACTCGTCGATGATGACGACCTTGTCCGCCTGCACGATGTAGTCCACGTCGCGCGCGAACAGCGTGTGGGAGCGCAGGCTCTGCTGCACGTGGTGCACCACGGCCACGTTGAAGATGTCGTAGAGCGCGCCTTGGGTCAGCACCCCCGCCTCGCGCAGCAGCGCCTCCACCTGCTCCGTGCCGGCCTCCGTCATGGTGACGGTCTTGAACTTCTCCTCCTTCTCGTAGGTCGCCGGGTCCTTCACCAAATCCCGCACCACGGCGTTGACCTGGCGGTACAGGTCCGAGCTGTCCTCCGCCGGGCCGGAGATGATGAGCGGGGTGCGCGCCTCGTCGATCAGGATGCTGTCCACCTCGTCCACGATCGCGTAGGCGAACGGGCGCTGGGACATGTCCTCCAGCCGGTACTTCATGTTGTCGCGCAGGTAGTCGAAGCCGAACTCGTTGTTGGTGCCGTAGGTGATGTCCGCGCCATAGGCGGCCCGGCGCTGCCCGTCGTCCAGCCCGTGCACGATGATGCCGGTGGACAGTCCCAGGAAGCCGTAAAGCTGGCCCATCCACTCCGCGTCGCGCCGGGCCAGGTAGTCGTTGACGGTGACGACATGGACGCCCTTGGCGGGCAGCGCGTTCAGGTACACCGGCAGCGTCGCCACCAGCGTCTTGCCCTCGCCGGTCTTCATCTCGGCGATCTTGCCGTCGTGCAGCACCATGCCGCCGACCAGCTGCACGTCGAAGTGCCGCATCCCCAGCACCCGGCGCGCGGCTTCCCGCACGGCGGCAAAGGCTTCCGGCAGCAGCTGGTCCAGCGTGACGCCCTCGGCCAGGCGCTGGCGGAACTCACCCGTCTTGCCCCGCAGCGCCTCATCGCTCAGCGCCTGCATGGCAGGCTCGTGGGCATTGATCTCCGGCACCCGGCGCTGGTAGCCTTTGAGGGAACGGTCGTTGGCGTTGCCGAAGATGCTGCGGGCGAGGCTGGCGAACATGGGATTTCCGGTGTCGGTCGGGAGCGTCCTGAAATAGGTGGGAGGCTCGCCCCGGTCAACGCGGGCCGCTGGCGGCCCTCGCCTGTTGCCGCCGTGCAACACCCTGGGAACTTGGCGAGCCTGGCGTCTTGGGCCATAACCGGGCAGCCCTGGACCGAGGTCACCCATGCGCCTGTCGCTTGCCGTCGCAGCTGCCTTGCTGTGCGCGCCCGCCCTGCCAACCGCCGCCTTCGCGCAGCCTGCCACGCCCGCCGCGCCAGCCCTGCCCGCTGCCCCGTCGGCCGCAGCGCCCCATGCGGACCCGGTTGTCGCCATCGTGTCCGGCCGCGAGCTGCACCTGAGCGACGTGTCCGAAGCGGCGCAAAGCCTGCCGGACGAAGTTCGCTCCATGCCGCCGCAGGTGCTCTACCCTATGCTGCTGGACCAGATGGTGGACCGCGAAGCGCTCGTGGTGCTGGCGGACAAGGAAGGCTTGAGCAAGGACCCGCAAGTCGAACGCGCGATGGCGCGGGCGAAGGACACGGTGCTGCAGAACGCCATCCTGAGCCGGGACATCGGCCCTTCCGTCACGGACGCCTCGCTGCACGCCAAGTACGACGCCGAGGTGGCCAACAAGCCCGGCGAGGACGAGATCCATGCCCGCCACATCCTGGTCAACAGCGAGGAGGAGGCGAAGAAGGTCATCGAGCAGCTGAACCACGGCGCGGACTTCACCGCGCTGGCCAAGAAGGACAGCAAGGACCCGGCGGCGCAGAACGGCGGCGACCTCGGCTTCTTCAAGAAGGCCGACATGGTGCCGGAGTTCGCCACCGCCGCCTTCGCGTTGCAGCCGGGGCAGGTGACGCAAACGCCGGTGCACACGCAGTTCGGCTGGCACGTCATCAAGGTCGATGAGCACCGCGTCGCCCCGCCGGCAAGCTTCGACCAGTCCAAGGAGGAACTGCGGCAGCAGATCATCCAGGCCGGCGTGCGCCAGGAGCTGGACAAGGCCAAGCAGGGCCTGACGATCGAGAAGTTCAACATGGACGGCACGCCGATGATGGCCGGCGCCTCCCCGGCGGACCCGACGGCCACGCCCACGACGGACCTGCCGCCCACCCCAGGCGCCACGCCCGCGGTTCCCAAGTAGCCCAAAAGCCGCAGATGGCCCTTTCCATCTCGCCGCTGGCCGTGCCGTTGCCCAGGCTGGCCCCGCTCGGCGGCGTGCGGCTGGCGGCGGCGGCGGCTGGCATCCGCTACCAGGGACGGACGGACCTGGTGATGGTGGAGCTGGCGGCCGCAACGGCGGTGGCCGGCGTGTTCACCAGCAGCAAATGCCCCGGCGCCCCCGTGGACTGGTGCCGCCACGCCCTGGCTGGCGGGCGGGCGCGCGGCTTGGTGGTCAACGCCGGCAACGCCAACGTGTTCACCGGCGCGCAGGGCCGGGAAACCGTGCAGGCCACCGCGGACGCCGCCGCCGCCCTGCTCGGCTGCCCGGCGGCGGAGGTGTTCCTTGCCAGCACGGGCGTGATCGGCCAGCAGCTGCCGCACGAGCGCATCACCGCGGCGCTGCCAGCCTTGCACGGCGCTTTGTCGCCGGACGGCTGGGAAGCGGCGGCGCGCGGCATCATGACCACCGACACCTTCCCGAAGGCGTCCGTCCGCACGGCGTCCATCGGCGGCGCGCAGGTGCGGATCGCCGGCTTCGCCAAGGGCAGCGGCATGGTCGCGCCCGACATGGCAACCATGCTGTGCTTCGTGTTCACGGACGCGGCCATCCCGGCCAACGCGCTGCAAGCCATGCTGGCGGCAGGCGCGGAGCGCAGCTTCAACCGCACCACCGTGGACAGCGACACCTCCACCAGCGACACGCTGCTGCTGTTCGCCACCGGCGCCGCCGGCAACCCCGCCGGGGACCTGGCCGGGTTCGCCGAGGCGCTGGATGCCGTGCTGCTGGACCTGGCGCTGCAAGTGGTGCGGGACGGCGAGGGCGCGCAGAAGCTGGTCCGCATCGACGTGACGGGCGCGGTGGATGACGGCTCGGCCAAGCGGGTCGGCATGGCGGTGGCCAACTCCCCCCTGGTCAAGACCGCCATCGCCGGGGAGGACGCCAACTGGGGCCGCATCGTCATGGCGGTGGGCAAGGCGGGCGAGCCGGCGGACCGGGACCGGCTCTCGGTCGGCATCGGCGGCACCTGGATGGCGCGGGAGGGCACGGTGGTTCCAGGCTACGACGAGGCGCCGGTGGTGGCGCACATGGCGGGCCGCGAGGTCGCGGTGGCGGTCGATCTTGGCTTGGGCGAGGGCCAAGCGACAGTTTGGACGTGCGACCTGACGCACGGCTACATCGACATCAACGGGTCGTATCGAAGCTGACGCAGGATGTTGAACCAGGTGTCCTGTGCAGCGTCAGCCTGCGCCGCCTGCGGCATCGCCGCGCCCTCCCCTT
>CAXTNC010000102.1:0-10772 GCA_964245495.1 uncultured Acetobacteraceae bacterium | reverse complement strand
ACCCATGGGAGGGCGCAGCCCTTGCGTGGGAGACGGAGCAGCTTGCACCCCCCGCCGCCCCGTTGCCGGCCGTGTCCACGGAGCACCCAGCGCTGCCCGACTGGGCCGGCTCGCCCCCCGCCTGGATTGCTGCGTCAGCGCCGGTGGAGCCACCTCGCCCCGTGCCCCTGGCCCCGAGCCGCCCGGTGGACATCCATCTTGGACCGTTGCCCCCGTCTGCCTCACCCCTGGCGGGCAGCGGAGGGGCGCTGGAGCGCGGCACGCTGATCCATCGCCTGTTGCAGCACGTCCCGGCAGAGCCGGCCGGGCGAGAGGAGCCGATCGCAGCCTACCTGCGCCTGGTGGGTGCGCCCGCCACGATTGCGGCCGAGGTGCTGGGCATCGCAGGCCATCCCAAACTGGCGCCGCTGTTCGCCCCCGGCAGCCGAGCGGAACAGCCGTTGGTCGGGGAGGTGGGCGGCGTCGTCATCTCCGGCGTGGTGGACCGCATGGCGGTGCTGCCGGACGCGGTGCTGCTCGCCGACTTCAAGACCGGCCGGGACGCGCCCGAGGACCCTGCCGCCACTCCGGTGCTTTACCTGCGCCAGCTCGCCGCCTACCGGGCGCTGCTGCGCCAGGTGTTCCCGGACCGCCCCGTCCGCTGCGCCCTGGTGTGGACCCGCACCGCCACCGTGATGCCGATGCCGGACGACCTGCTGGACGGTCATGCGCCCATCTGCACCTAACCAGGCCGCGCTTGATCGACTCGGCAGCAAAGCCCACCTTGAGGATCAGTCCAGGGAGAGAGTGCATGAGCCAGAACACCGTCGCCGTCAGCGATGCCACCTTCAAGACGGACGTGCTGGACGCTTCCGGCCCCGTGATCGTCGATTTCTGGGCGGAGTGGTGCGGCCCGTGCAAGGCGATCGGCCCTGCGCTGGAGGAGATCGCGGCGGAGTTCCAGGGCAAGGTCAAGATCGCCAAGGTGAACATCGACGAGAACCCGATGACGCCAACGGCCTACGCCGTCCGCGGCATTCCGACGCTGATCCTGTTCAAGGACGGCAAGCCGGCCGACACGGTGGTCGGCGCGCGGCCGAAGAGCCAGTTGAGGGCATGGGTGCAGGGCGCGCTTTGAAAAGGCGGTCGCTCCTGACGTTGCCAGAAACCTAGCCTATGCCATTGAACAGGGCTGCTGACGATTCAGCCAACAGCCGTATGACGGCGATAAGCCAGGCAGAGGCCGAACAGTGCGACGCCGATTACTGCAAGGCTTGCCGGCTCGGGCACCAGGGTCGCTGCGTACGTGACGTCACTGGCCGCTGAGGTCAGAAAAAGGTCGCCTGCGGTGGTGGGAAAGATCACTGGCCCCAAGCTCGCGTGTTCGTCGAAGATGGCCGGACCTGTGACGGGGCCAATCGCCGTGGTCAGGTCGTAGCTAGTGAAGACCGCCGGGTCGTAGGTTGCAAGGATGACTCCTTGCGCAAATCCGCTCGGCCCGAGCGGCGAATTCGAATTCTGGTGGGGGTTGATGGTGTTGGCGACAAATCCCGCAGCGCCCCGTGCATTGTTGGACAGGGACATCGCCAAGCCGCCGTCGAACGCGCCGGCACCGACGCCGGCGATGCTGAACGATGCGGCGCCGTTTGCTTCTTGGAGAAGGCCCGCGATCAGGCTGCTGATATCAGATGTGTCGCCGGCGTAAGTCAGGGTAAGGACCTTTTCAGTAAAGGGTGCACCACTGAGGCTGCCGCTGACGGTCGCAGTTTCCACGTAGACAATCGGCGCTGCCCGCACGACACCGCTGGTTAATACAGGAACGGCCATGGCAAAAGCTGCATTGATGGCGATGAGGGCACGCGGCATTGGTTGTTCCTGACATGATGCTCAATCGTTGAAAGTCTTTCGACGGACAATTCTAATGATTTGTTAGCAGCTTGTGCAACGCTCGCCATTCATCACGGTGCTGCCGGATGAAAGGCGAGCCAGTGCCTATAAGCCTGACTTCACGTCATTGGCACCCCGGCTGATCGCGGCGCCTGTGGACTTCACGTCCTGCCCAACGCCGGCCGTCGTGTTGCAGGCACTCAGCATCAAGCCTGCGGCGGCCATCACAACGGCGAGTCCGAACAGGCCAGCAGCGGGCGAGCGGGCTGGAATGGTTGAGGCGCGCGTTTCATTCGGCTTCGGCATGGCAAGCTCCGTGTTCCACTCCCGCGAACGTCGTTTCGCAGTCGCGGTTGCATGGGTGGCCGCAGTTACGGCGCAGGCGCGCCCGGCTGCCGCTCCGGCTCCGCGCGCTGGAACGCGTCGAGCGCCCGGCAGGATGCGGCGATGCGGTCGATCGTCGGCGTGGGGCCAACATCGAGCTTGAACACGCGCACCCCCATCAGGCAGCTCATCAGGCACAGGTCGGCGAAGGTCGGGGCGTCGCCGTGGCAGAACGCGCCGGTCGCCGGGTCGGCGGCGAGGCGGGCTTCCAGCACCCGCAGCCCTTCGCCGAACCATTGCGTCTGCCACGCCTTCCAGTGTGCCGCGTCGAAGCCCTCCTGCTCCGCCAGGTAGCGCCGCACCCGGGGCACGATCAGCGGGTGGCTGTCCGCGGCGATGCCGGCGGCCAGCGAGCGCACCCGGGCGCGCCCGCGCGGGTCCGCGGGCAGCAGCGCCGGTTCGGGGTGGGTCTCCTCCAGGTACTCCAGGATGGCCAGCGACTGGGTGAGCGGCGGCTGCCCGTCCTCCACCAGCGCCGGCAGCCCGCCCTGCGGGTTCACCGCGCGGTAGGCGGCCCCGTTCTGCTCGCCCGCGTCCAGGTTGACGGGGATTTCGTGCGTTTCCAGCCCTTTCAGGTTGAGCGCCACGCGCACCCGGTAGCTCGCGGCGGAGCGCCAATAGCCGTAGAGGTCCATCGCTCAGCCCGCCCGGTTCTGGACCAGGTCGTCCACCACCGCCGGGTCCGCCAGGGTGGAAGTGTCCCCCAGGCCCTCCGTCTCGTTGGCGGCGATCTTGCGCAGGATGCGGCGCATGATCTTGCCGGAGCGGGTCTTGGGCAGGCCCGGCGCCCACTGGATGGCATCGGGCGAGGCGATCGGCCCGATTTCGTGCCGCACCCAGGCCATCAGCTCCTTGCGCAGCGCCTCCGTCGGCTCCTCGCCGGCCTTGAGCGTCACGTAGGCGTAGATGCCCTGGCCCTTGATGTCGTGCGGGAAGCCGACCACCGCCGCTTCCGCCACCTTGGGATGGCCGACCAGCGCGGACTCCACCTCCGCCGTGCCCATGCGGTGGCCGGACACGTTGATCACGTCGTCCACCCGCCCGGTGATCCACCAGTAGCCGTCCGCGTCCCGCCGCGCGCCGTCTCCGGTGAAGTACCTGCCCGGGAAGGTGGTGAAGTAGGTCTGCACGAACCGCTCGTGGTCGCCGTACAGCGAGCGCATCTGGCCCGGCCAGCTGTCGGCGATGCACAGGTTGCCTTCGACCGCCCCATCCAGCTCGCGGCCTTCCGCATCCACCAGCACCGGCTGCACGCCCGGCAGCGGCAGGGTGGCGGAGCCGGGCTTGAGCGCGGTGGCGCCGGGCACGGGGCTGATCAGGATGCCGCCCGTTTCCGTCTGCCACCAGGTGTCCACGATCGGGCACCGCTCTCCGCCCACCACGCGGTGGTACCACAGCCAGGCTTCCGGGTTGATCGGCTCGCCCACGCTGCCCAGCACCCGCAGGCTGGCGCGGCTGGTGCCTTTCACCGGGGCGTCGCCCTCGCGCATCAAGGAGCGGATCAACGTCGGCGCGGTGTAGAAGATGGTGACCTGGTGCTTGTCCACCACCTGCCACATGCGCGAGCTGTCCGGGTAGTTCGGCACGCCCTCGAACATCAGCGTGGTGGCCCCGTTCGCCAGCGGCCCATACACGATGTAGGTGTGCCCGGTGACCCAGCCGACGTCCGCGGTGCACCAGTACACGTCGCCGGGGTGGTAGTCGAACACCAGCTCGTGGGTGAAGCTGGCCCACACCATGTAGCCGCCGGTGGTGTGCAGCACGCCCTTCGGCTTGCCGGTGCTGCCGGAGGTGTAGAGGATGAACAGCGGCGCTTCCGCCTCCATCGGCTCCGGCTCGCACTCCGGCGACGCGGCGGCCAGCAGCGCCGCATAACCGTGGTCCCGACCTTCGCGCATGGGGACGGGGCCGCCAGTGACGGCCACCACCAGCACGTCCTTCACCGTCGGGCACTGGCGCAGCGCCTGGTCCGCGTTGGCCTTCAGCGCGACCCTCCGCCCGCCGCGGCGGCCCTCGTCGGCGGTGATCAGCAGGGTGGAGCCGCAGTCCTGGATGCGGTTGGCCAGGCTGTCCGGCGAGAAGCCGCCGAACACCACGGCATGGACCGCCCCCACCCGCGCGCAGGCCAGCATGGCGACGGCCGCCTCGATCACCATCGGCAGGTAGATCGTCACCCGGTCGCCCTTGCCGATGCCGCGCCCTTTCAGCACGTTGGCCAGCCGGCACACCTGCTCGTGCAGTTCGCGGTAGGTGACCGTCTTGTGGCTGCCCGGTTCGTCGCCTTCCCAGATGATCGCCACCTGGTTCCCGCGCGCCTCCAGGTGGGCGTCCAGGCAGGCGGCGGAAGCGTTGAGCCGCCCGTCCTCGAACCACTTGATGGAAACGTCGCCCTCGAAGCTGGTGTTCTTGATGACGGTGGGCGGCGTGATCCAGGCGATCCGCCTGGCCTCCTCCGCCCAGAAATGGTCAGGGTCGCGCCGGGCATGGTTGGCCATCAGCCGGTAGCGCTCGCCGTTGACGTGCGCCGCGTCCGCGAACGCCGGCTTGACGTGGAACAGGCTGGCCTCGGTCATGCTCACTCCCCTTCTTCTTTGCGGGCAAGCTATCCGCCTGCGCTCAGCCCTTGAAGCCCCCCAGGCCGCAAATATGCGCCCACTCCGCGGCGCTGACCGGCCCCACGGACAGGCGGGACAGCCGGATGAGCGCCATTGCGGCCAACGCCGGCTCTGCCTTGATGGCAGCAAGGCTCACCGGGAACGGGAACGGGCCGACCGCCTTCAGGTCGACGCACGCCCATGCCTCGCCGGTCGGGTCGGGATAGGCCTCGCGCACCACCTCGACCACGCCCACGATCTCCTTGCCTGAAGTGGAATGGTAGAAGAACGCGCGGTCCCCCAGGCGCATGGCGATCAGGTTGTTCCTGGCCTGGTGGTTGCGCACGCCGGTCCAGGGTTCCACGCCGCGGGCGGCATGGTGGCGCCAGCTGAACGCGTGCGGCTCGGACTTCACCAGCCAGGTGGCCATCAAACGGCAGCGCCGTCCTTGAACACGGTGCGGAAGCCGCGGATGGTGGTTTCGGCGAACAGGCCCGCCTTGGCGTAGGGGTCTGCCGCCGCGAAGGCGGCTGCCTGGGCGTGGCTTTCGGCTTCGATGACGAGCAGGGAGCCGCAAGGCTGCCCCGCCTCGTCCAGCAACGGCCCGCCGAACACGATCCCGTTCGCGGCGGCATAGTCCAGATGCGCCGGGCGGGTCGCCAGGCGGAGGGCGGAGCTGTCCGGCTTGTCGGTGCAGATGATGGCGAACATGGCCAGCCCTCCTTCATGGGGCCTTGATCCTACGTCATCCATCAAGGCCGTGGAACTCCGCGGGGTTTGCAGTGGCAGGCTGCGTGCTATCTTGGGAACGTGGAAGCAACCGCCCTCGTCACGCCTCGGACTGGCAACGCCTTGCACCGGTTCGCCAACCCCGGGCAGTTCCTGCGGCTGGCCGGCGCCGTGCAGCCCTGGCTCAACCTCGCAGCCTTGCTGGTCACGGCCGCCGGGCTGTACTGGGGCTTGTTCCGCGCCCCGGCCGACTGGCAGCAGGGCGACGCCGTCCGCATCATGTACGTCCACGTTCCCTCCGCCTGGCTCGCCTCCTTCGGCTATCTCTGCCTTGCCCTGTGCTCCCTCGCGTCCATCGTCTGGCGGCATCCGCTGGCGGACCTGGCAGCGGCCGAGATCGGCCCGGTCGGCGCCGGGTTCACCGCGCTCTGCCTCGTCACTGGCAGCCTGTGGGGCAAGCCGATGTGGGGCGCCTGGTGGGTGTGGGACGCGCGGCTGACCTCCGTGCTGGTGCTGTTCTTCCTCTACCTCGGCCACATCGCCCTGGTCCGCGCCTTCGACGACCCGCAGCGCGGCCACCGGGCGGGCGCCATCCTGGCGCTGGTCGGCGTGGTCAACCTGCCGGTCATCAAGTGGAGCGTGAACTGGTGGAACACCCTGCACCAGCCGGCCACCATCACCCTCACCGGCGCGCCCACCATGTCGCTGGACATGCTGTGGCCGCTGCTGGTGTGCGCCGCCGGCTACACCCTGGCCTTCGCCGCCATCACGGTGGCCCGCACCCGCGCCGCCGTCATGGAGCGGCGCGTCCGCGGCCTGCTGCTCGCCCGCGGCGAGGCGGCGTCATGACCCATCTCGCCTTTGTCGCCTCCTCCTACGCCCTCGCGGTCGCCATTCCCCTGGGCTTTGCCCTCGCCGCAGGCCGCCGCCTCGCCCTGGCCCGGCGCCGCCTGGCCGTCCTCGGCCAGCGGGCGGGACGATGAAGCGCAAGCACCGGCGCGTGGCCGTCCTGGTCGCCTGCGGCCTCGGCCTCGGCTCCGCCACCGCCTTGTCGCTCGCCGCCTTCAACAACGACATCGTGTTCTTCGTCGCCCCCTCCGACATGGCCGAGAAAGGCTTGCCTGGCCGCTCCTTGCGCCTCGGCGGCCTGGTGGAAGCCGGCTCGGTCCGCCGCGTCTCGGAGGACGGCCAGCCGGTCGCCCGTTTCCGCGTGACCGACGGGCGGGAAAGCGTCGAGGTGGCCTACACCGGCATTCTGCCCGACCTGTTCCGTGAGGGCCAAGGCGTCGTGACGCTGGGGCGCGTCCGCCCGGACGGCACGTTCGGCGCTTCGGAGGTGTTGGCCAAGCACGACGAAACCTACATGCCGAAGGATGTGGCGGACGCGCTGAAGAAGGCGGGCATGTGGGACCCTTCCAAAGGCCCTCCGCCCCCGGCCGCGACGTGGAACGCCATGGCCACCAAGGCAGCTGGATAGCTCGACGCATGATCCCGGAACTCGGCCATTTCGCGCTCGCCCTGGCCTGCGCCATCGCCTTTGCCCAGGCGGTGCTGCCCCTTTGGGGCGCGCATCGGCGGGATGCCCGCATGATCGCCGCCGCCCCCGGCATCGCCGCCGGCCAGCTGCTGGCGCTGGCCACGGCCGCCGCCTGCCTGGTCTGGTCCAACGTGTCGGACGATTTCTCCGTGCTCAACGTGGCGGAGAACAGCAACAGCCTGAAGCCGCTGCTGTACAAGGTCACCGGCACCTGGGGCAACCATGAGGGCTCCATCATCCTGTGGGCGCTGATCCTGGCGCTGTGCGGCGGCGCCGTGGCCGGGTTCGGGCGGGAGCTGCCCGGCGCCCTGCGCGCCCGCGTCATCGGCGTGCTCGGCGGCTGCTCCGTGGGCTTCCTGCTGTTCTCCCTGTTCACCTCCAACCCGTTCGTGCGGCTGTGGCCCGCCCCGATCGACGGGCGGGACATGAACCCGCTGCTGCAGGACCCCGGCCTCGCCTTTCACCCCCCCATCCTGTATGCCGGCTACGTCGGCTTCGCCGTGCCGTTCGCCTTCGCCATCGCCGCCTTGCTGGAGGGCCGGGTCGATGCTTCCTGGGGCCGTTGGGTCCGCCCATGGACACTGGCATCCTGGTGCCTGCTCACCTCAGGCATCGCGCTCGGCTCCTGGTGGGCGTACTACGAGCTGGGCTGGGGCGGCTACTGGTTCTGGGACCCGGTGGAGAACGCGTCCCTGCTGCCCTGGCTGACCGGCACCGCGCTGCTGCATTCCGCCATCGTGGTCGAGAAGCGCGAGGCGCTGAAGATCTGGACGGTGCTGCTCGCCATCGCCACCTTCTCACTCAGCCTGTCCGGCACCTTCCTGGTGCGCTCCGGCATCCTGAACTCGGTCCACGCCTTCGCCAACGACCCGGCGCGCGGCGTGTTCATCCTCGGCCTGCTCGGCATCGTCATCGGCGGCAGCCTGCTGCTGTTCGCCCTGCGCGCCCACCGCCTGGCCGCCGGCGGCTTGTTCGCCCCCGTCTCGCGCGAAGGCGCGCTGGTGCTGAACAACGTGCTGCTTTGCTCCGTCGCCGCCGTGGTGCTCACCGGCACCATGTACCCGCTGTTCACCGACCTGGTGCTCGGCCAGAAGCTCAGCGTCGGCGCGCCGTTCTTCAACGCCACCGTGCTGCCGCTCGCCATCCCCGTGTTCGCCGCCATGGCCGTCGGCTCCGTGCTGCCGTGGAAGCGCGCCGCCCTGGCGCCCGCGCTGCTCCGCCTGTGGTGGGCCGCCGCCATCGCGGTCGGCTTCGGCCTCCTTGTGCTGACCCGGCTGCCCGTGCTGCCCGCCCTGGCGTTTGCCGGCGCTGCCTGGCTGGTCGTGGGGTCCTGGGCGGAGATCGTGGAGCGCACTCGCCTGTTCCGCCTTCCGCTGCGGGACAGTGCCGCCCGCCTGCGCGGCTTGCCGCTGTCCGCGTTCGGCGCGGCCCTCGCCCACGCCGGCATGGGCGTCACCGTCGCGGGCATCGCCGGCATGTCGTTGGCCGCCGAGCGCGTCGTGCTGATCCACCCCGGCGAACAGGTGCAGGCTGCCGGCATGACCTGGGCGCTCGACTCGCTGACCGACGCCGGCGGCTCCAACTACACGGAACGGGTGGCCAACATCCGCGTGGTCCGCCCCGGCCAGGCCGACCTGGACATGCACCCGTCCCGCCGCACCTTCCCGGTGCAGCAGGTCACCACCACGGAGGCCGCCATCCACACCACGGGGATGGCCGACATCTACGCCGTGCTGGGCGAGGAGCGCGACGGCGCCGCCGTCATGCGGCTGCACTACAATCCGCTGGCCCCCTGGATTTGGCTTGGCGGCCTGGTGATGGCGCTGGGCGGCGGCTTGTCGCTGGCGGACCGTCGGCTGCGCGTGGGCGCGCCTGCCCGCCGGACGGTGCCGCTCGGCGTGTCTGCCTGATGGACCGCCGCCAGCTCCTGCTCACCGCCCCGCTCGGCATCGCCCTGATCGGCGGCGGGGCGTTCTGGGCCATGCTGCGCGGCATGGAACATGGCACCTTCGACCCCCGCGGCGTTCCCAGCCCGATCACCGGCCAGAAGGCGCCTGAGTTCGACCTGCCGGCCCAGGCGCCCGGCCAAGGCTTCAGCAGCGCCGACCTTGCCACCGGCAAGCCGCTGCTGCTCAACTTCTTCGCCTCCTGGTGCCTGCCCTGCGCGCAGGAGCACGCGGCGTTGCTCGCCCTGAGCCGGGCCGGCCTGCCGATCTGGGCGATCGCCTACAAGGACGCGCCGGAGAAGGCCGCGCAGTTCATCAGCCGCAACGGCAATCCATACCAGCGCATCGCCAAGGACCAGGGCGGCCGGGTCGGCATCGACTTCGGCCTGTCCGGCGTGCCGGAAAGCTTCATCGTGGACGGGGCAGGGGTCGTGCGCTGGCACTGGGCCGGCCCGCTGGACGCCGACACCATACAGAACAGGTTGCAGCCGGCATGGCGCGCGCTGGCCTGATCCCCGTTATCCTGCTGGCCACGGGCCTGTTGGCCGCCCCCGCGCACGCGATCAGCGACCCGGCGGAGATGCTGCGGGACCCGGCGCAGGAAACCCGGGCGGAGCAGATCGGCAAGCAGCTGCGCTGCCTGGTGTGCCAGAACGAAAGCATCGAGGATTCCGGCGCAGACCTGGCGCGCGACCTGCGCGGCATCGTGCGCCAGCGCGTGGCGGCCGGCGACACGGACAGCCAGATCACCGCTTGGATAGTCGCCCGCTACGGCGACTTCGTCCGTCTGCGTCCGCCGTTCAACGCCGTCACCGCCCTGCTCTGGCTGTCCCCCGTGCTGGCGGTCGCCCTGGGCCTCGGCATGGCAGCCCTGGGCCGCCGCGGCCGGGCCGTGACGGCCGCCCCGCTCTCCGACGGCGAACGCGCCCGCATCGCCGAACTGACCCGGCGGTGATCTGGCTCGCCGCCGCCGTCCTGGCCCTGTGCGCCCTGGGGCCGGCCGGCTTGGCGCTGCGCCGCCGGGTCCGCGTCCAAGGCCGGCAGGCCGCCACGCTGGCGCTGTACCGGGCGCAGATCGGCGAACTCGCGCGTGACCTCGAGGAGCGGCGGATTTCCCCCTCGGACCACGCGACCGCGCTGCTGGAAGTGCAGCGCCGCCTGCTCGCCGCGTCCGAAACCGGCGACGTCCCGCAGGACAGGTCCAACGGCCGCGCCCTGGTCGCCGGCTTGGCCCTGGTGCCGATGGCCGCGCTCGGGCTGTACCTGGTCGGCGGCCGTCCGGACCTGCCGGCGCAGCCGCTCGCCGGCCGCATGAAGGGCGCCGACAAGGCCATGGCCGACGAGAACGCCATGGTGGAGCAGCTGCGCGCCGTGCTCGCCAGCGTCGATCCGCACTCGGAGCGCGCCCGGCAAGGCGAGCTGCTGCTTGGCAACCTGGAGGCCAGCCGCGGCAACCTCGCCGGGGCCGCCGAGCAATGGCGCAAGGCCCTGGCGCTGCGCTTCGACCCCCTGTTGGCCGCCCGCGTCGCGGACGCCACGAGCCAGGCGGAAGGCCGCGTGAGCGAGGCCTCCGCCGCCCTGTTCCGCCGCGCCCTCGCCGCCGCCCCACCAGACGCAGCCTGGCGCGGCGCGGTGGAGCAGAAGCTCGCCCAGTCCCACTAGCCGCAGCGCCGCGCCGTGCCCATCTCCCGGGGCATGGAAGACAAGACGCAGCCC
>CAXTNC010000101.1:0-11210 GCA_964245495.1 uncultured Acetobacteraceae bacterium | reverse complement strand
GGGCTGCGCCAGGCAAAGGCCGCGCCGTGGCCGAGCCGGGCCGCCACCTGCGCCACCATCCACCAGTCCGCCCGCGCCTCGCCGGGGGGCGGCAGGAAGGCGCGCTGCCGGCTGATGACGCGCTCGCTGTTGGTGACGGTGCCGTCCTTCTCGCCCCAGGCCAGGGCAGGCAGGCGGACGTGGGCGTATTCCACCGTGTCGTTGTTGGCCGCGCACTCGGACACGGCGAGGAAGTCGCACCCGGCCATCGCGGCGCGCACCCGCTCGCCGTTCGGCATCGACACTGCCGGGTTGGTGCCGATGACCCACAGCGCGCGCACCTGCCTGTTCGCCACCGCCTCGAACAGCGACACCGCCTTGAGGCCCGGCGCGGTGGCGAGGTTGGGCGCGCCCCAGAACTCCCGCAGCAGCGCCAGGTCTCCCGGGCGGCCGAACTCCAGGTGGCCGGCCAGCAGGTTGGCCAGCGCGCCGACCTCGCGCCCGCCCATGGCGTTGGGCTGCCCGGTGACGCTGAACGGGCTGGCGCCGGGCTTGCCGACGCGGCCGGTCAGCAGGTGGACGTTAAGGATGGCGCTCGCCTTGTCCACGCCGGAGCTGGACTGGTTCACGCCCTGGCTGAACATCGTGACGGTCTTGGGGGTGCGGGCGAACAGCTCGAAGAACGCCGTCACCTCCGGCTGGCGCAGGCCGCAGGCAGCGGCCACCTCCGCCACCGTGCCGCCCACCGCCACCGCGTCCTCCACGTCGTCCAGGAAGGCGGCGTAGGCGCGGTCGGTGCGGCCGCTGCGGTGCAGGTAGCGCAGCAGGCCGGCGAACAGCGCCACATCGGTGCCCGGCGCCAGGGCGAGGTGCATGTCGGCGCCCTCGCAGGTGGCGGTGCGGCGCGGGTCGATCACCACCACGCGCATTTCCGGGCGGGCGGCGCGGGCGGCGGCGATGCGCTGGAACAGCACGGGATGGCACCAGGCGGTGTTGCTGCCCACCAGCACCAGCAGGTCCGCCAGTTCCAGGTCCTCATAGATGCCGGGAACGATGTCCTCGCCGAACGCGCGGCGGTGCGCGGCGACGGGGGTGGACATGCACAGGCGCGAGTTGCTGTCGATGTTGCCGGTGCCGAGAAAGCCCTTCGCGAGCTTGTTGGCGGCGTAGTAGTCCTCCGTCAGCAACTGGCCGGAGACGTAAAGCGCCACGCTGTCCGGGCCGTGCTCGGCCATCGCATCTCGGAAGGCCATGGCCACGCGGTCCAGCGCTGCGTCCCATGACGCAGGCACGCCGTCGATCTCGGGGCGGAGCAGCCGGTTGTGGTGGGACAGCGTCTCGCCCAGCGCCGTGCCCTTGACGCAGAGCCGGCCGTAGTTGGCCGGGTGCAACGGGTCGCCCGCGACGGTGGCGGATGCTGGGCCGGTGGCCGTGGCCAGCACGCCGCACCCCACCCCGCAGTACGGGCAGGTGGTGCGGATGGATGCGGCGTCAGTGTCTATCGCGGCACCCGCTTAATAGACGTCACGCAGGTAGCGGCCCTGCTTGGCCATGCCGGTGATCCACTCCTTGGCGCCGGCCTCGTCCATGCCGCCTTCCTTCACCGCGATCTCACGCAGCGCTGCGTCCACGTCCTTGGCCATGCGCATCGCGTCGCCGCAGACGTAGAAGTGCGCGCCTTCCTGCAGCCACTGCCACAGCTCGGCGGCGTGCTCGCGCATCTTGTCCTGCACGTACACCTTCTGCGCCTGGTCACGGGACCAGGCCGTGTCCAACCGGGACAGCGTGCCCGCCGCCAACCAGGCCTTCAACTGATCGGCGAACAGGAAGTCGGTCGCTTCATGCTGGTCGCCGAAGAACAGCCAGGAGCGGCCTTTGTGTTCCCCCGCCGCGCGCTCCTGCAAGAAGGCGCGGAACGGGGCGATGCCGGTGCCGGGGCCGACCATGATGATGGGCACCGCCGGGTCGGCAGGCAGGCGAAAATGGCTGGCCTGGATGTTGGCCAGAATCTGCCCATGCACCGCCGCGCGGTGCGCCAGGAACGAGGACGCGATGCCGTGGCGCACCCGGCCCCGCCGCTCCGCGCGCACCACGCCGACACAAAGGTGCACCTGGCCTGGCTCGGCTTGGAGGCTTGAGGCGATGGAGTAAAGGCGCGGCTTCAGCGCCGGCAGCGCTTTCACCAAGTCCCACAGCCGGGGCCGGGCGGAGGGGAATGCTTCCAGCAGGTCCAGCAGGTCGGCGTGCTCCGGCTCCGCGCCGTCCTCGCCCTCCACCAGGCGGCGCAGCCCCGCGGCGTCCGCCGGGTCGGTGGCGGAGGCCAGGAGCAGGTCGAGCGCGCGGTCCATCGGGCGGGCGATGTCCACCTGCCAGGCCAGCGCGTCCCGGGCGGTGCGCATGGTGTTGTCGGGGCAATGCACCAGTTCGTCCCCGGCGGCGGCCAGGGCGCGCAGGCAAGCCTCGACCAGCTCGGGGTCGCTGGGCGCGCAGATGCCGATGGAGTCGCCCGGCTCGTAGGTCAGGCCGGAGGGGGACAGGTCGATCTTGACGTGGCGCACGTCCTTGGCGGAGGCGTCGCCGGTGAGCCGGTCGGACGCCAGCACCCGCACCGGCATCCCGAGCGGCACGACGGGGGAGGCGGATTCCACCGGGGGCGGGGCCATGGCGACGGCATCGGCCGGGCGCTCGGCCAGCAGCTCCTTGACCTTCTTGCTGGTCGGCTTGGCGCCAGGCACGCAGAGCGAGACGGAGGTTTCCTTGCCGCTGGCCAGCGCCGCGGCGTAGCTTTGGCAAAGATAGCCGCACTGGCCGCAATCGAGTTGCGCCATCGCCGCCATCAGCTTGCGCTCGAACGGGCGGCCCTCGGCCAGCTGCAGGCGCTCGTCCATCTCCAGCGCCGGGTCGTGCCAGGGGAAATCCTCCTCGGCCGCAGCGACGGAGCCTTCCATCGACATGCCGGCGTCCCCGCCGGCGCTGCCGCCATACAGCCCGGCCAGGAAGCCGTTGAGCCAGGAGCGTTGCGCGGCGTTGAACGGGGCGTTCTCTGGGATGAGCGGGCTGCTCCCGCCGGACATCGCATTCATGCGTCAGATCCGGACAGCACGGCGGAGAGGGCGTCCTCGCTCTTGGCGGCGGACCAGGCCTGGAAGCTTTGGCCGTCGCCCCGCTCGGCCTTCCAGGCGGCCAGCAGGTTGAGCACCAGCGGCGGCAGCTCGTCCATCGCCACGGCGGGGCGGATCAGCCGGCCGATGGCCTGGTTCGGCCCGGCGCCGCCGCCGACATGGAGATCATAGCCCTCCACCACGTCCTCGCCGCGGTCCACCTTGGCGCCCAGCAGGCCGATGTCGGCGATGAAGTGCTGCGCGCAGGAATGGTGGCAACCGGTGAGGTGGATGTTGACCGGGGTGTCGACCTCGATGCGCTGCTCCAGCCAATCCACCAGTTCGGAGGCGTGGCCCTTGGTGTTGGAGGCGGCGAACTTGCACCCGGCGTTGCCTGTGCACGCCACCAGCCCGGTGCGCAGCGGCCCGGCGTCGTGCCGCAGGCCGAGCGCCTCGATGGCGGCCAGGGCTTCCGGCATCCGCTCGTCCGGGATGTCGGAGATCAGCAGGTTCTGCCACACCGTCAGCCGGAGGGTGCCGGAGCCGAAGCGATCCGCTACTGCGGCCAGGCCGTGCATCCGCTCCGTCGTCATGCGGCCGACCGGCAGCACGATGCCGACGTAGGACAAGCCCGGCTGCCTCTGCGGATGCACGCCGATGTGGGCGCTGCGGGACTGCTCCGGCGGCGGCAGCACGGCTTCCGGCGGCACACGGGTGAGCTTGCGGCCCAGGTCCTCCTCGACGGCGGCCATGAACTTGTCGAAGCCCCAGGCATCCAGCACGTATTTCAGCCGCGCCTTGGTGCGGTTGGTGCGGTCGCCGTTGGCGATGTACACCCGCAGGATCGAGTCGCACACCGGCGTCGTCTCCGCCGGGGTCACGACCACGCCGGTCTGGCGGGCGAAGTCCTTGTGGCCGGTGATGCCGCCCAGCGCCAGGCGGTAGTACACGCCCGGCTGCACGCCGAATCCGGCTGCCACCTGCACGGCGGTGAAGCCGATGTCGTTGGTGTCCTCCAGCACCGGCACCGTGCCGGAGCCGTCGAACGCGATGTTGAACTTGCGCGGCAGGCCGTACAGCTCGCGGTGGTTCAGGATGTGGTGGTGGATGCGCCGCGCGTCCGGGCGGGTGTCGATCAGCTCCTGCACGTCGATGCCGGCCGTCGGGCTGCCGGTGACGTTGCGCACGTTGTCGGCGCCGGAGCCGCGGGAGGTCAGCCCGATGTCGGCCAGCCGGGTCAGCACCTCGGGCGCGGCGGCGGCGCCGATCTCACGGATCTGCAGGTTGGCGCGGGTGGTGATGTCGCCATAGCCGCCGCCCAGCTCGGCCGCGATGTCCGCCACGCCGCGGAACTGGAACGAGCTGATGATGCCGCCGGGCATGCGCAGCCGGCACATGAAGCTGGTTTGCGCCGGCGCCACGAAGAACAGGCCCTGGTACTTGGTCAGGAACACGTCCGTGCCCTTGGGGAACTTGCCTTCCTCCGCCAGGGCGCTGATCTCGCCGAAACGGTCGAGCGGGTTCTTCTTCCGCTTGGCCTCCTCCTCCGGCACCAGCTTCTTGCCGGCCGCGATCTGCTTGTCCTGCGCGATGCGCTGCAAATCGTTGGGATCGGCTTCCACGGCAGCCGCCCCGCCGCCAGTGAGCGGGCCGCGCTTGGCGTCCACCCCGGCCATGAAGCCCTTGAGGTATTCCTGCTGCTCGGTCGAGAACGGTTGATCGGTCATGCGGCCCACTCCGCAGGCATGAAGGCGGGTCCGAACGGCAAGCTGTCGCGTGCCGGGCCGATCCGCCGCCCTTCCTTGATGAGGTTGAGATACCAGGGTGCGTCCGTGGTTTCGCCATACAGCATGGCCCCCACCAGACGGTCGTCACGCAGCACGAGGCGGCGGTACTGGCCAGCCTCGCCATCGTCCAGGATGATTGACTCCGCGCCGTCGATCTCGCCCGCCGACCACACGCCGGCGCCCGCCACCTTCAGCGCCGTGGCGTCGGACACGGGCACGTAGCGCGCCATGCCACCGAGGATGGCGGCGGCGGCCACCTCCGCCTGCGCGAAAGAGGGCGCGACCAGGCCTACGCATTGGCCGCCGTGCTCGGCGCACTCGCCGATGGCATAGATCGCCGGGTCGGCGGTGCACATGGCGTCGTTCACCAACACCCCACGGTTCACCGGCAGGCCGGCGGCGCGGGCCAGCTCGGCATGGGGGCGGATGCCCACGGCCATGACCACGATGCGCGCGGGGATGCGGGTCCCGTCCGCCAGCAGCACGGCGTCTTCCTCGATGGCGATGGTGCGGGCTTGCGTCACGACGGCGATGCCGAGGCCCGCCAGGCGGCGCTGCAGCAACCGGGCGGCGCCCCCGTCGAGCTGGCGTTCCATCAGCCGGTCCGTGGCGTGCAGCACGGTGACGGACATGCCCCGGCGCGCCAGCCCGGCCGCGGCCTCCAGCCCAAGCAGCCCGCCGCCGATCACCACCGCGCCGCCGCCGGAAGCGGCGCACGCGATCATCTGCCGCACGTCGCCCAGGGTGCGGTACATCAGCACGCCGGGGCGGTCGGCGCCCGGCAATGGCAGCCGCACCGGATTCGCCCCCGTTGCCAGCACCAGGGCGTCGTAGGCGAGGCGCTCGCCGGTGTGCAGCACTGCCTCCCGCCCGTCCCGGTCCAGCGCGTCCACGGTGGTGTCCGGCCGCCAGGCGATGCGGTGCTCATCCAGGTGGGCCGGGGGATGCGTGGTAAGGGCTGCCTCATCCAGGTCGCCGGCGAGGAGCTGGCTGAGCGCCACCCGGTTGTAGGGATGGCTCGGCTCCGCGCCGATCAGGCTGACGGCGGCGCCGCCTTTGGCCAGCCGTTCGGCGCAGCGCGCCCCAGCGGGGCCGGCGCCGACCACGACGACCCGACGGGCGATGTCATTGCTCATGACCCCAGTTATAGCGAGGGCTTGTGCAATGCGAAACCGTCGCAGCCGAAAATGAAGCAGAAAACTCCAGAGATGCTCACAAAGCAAGCATTGAGGCTTGAAGTTGCCTAGATACTCAGCAAAGATTGTCCGGTCATCTCGGCAGGCTGTTCCAGGCCCATGAGCGCCAGCAGCGTCGGCGCCAGGTCCGCCAGCCGGCCGTCCCGCAGGGCCGTCCCGGGCCGGCCGGCCAGCACGACAGGCACCAGGTTGGTGGTGTGGGCAGTATGCGGCTCGCCGGTGGCCGGGTCGCGCATCTGCTCGCAGTTGCCATGGTCGGCAGTGACCAGCAGGGTTCCGCCCTGCGCGGCCACGGCCTCCGCGATGGCGCCCAGGCCTGCGTCCACCGCCTCGACCGCGGCGACCGCGGCGGGCAGGCTGCCGGTGTGGCCGACCATGTCGGGGTTGGCGAAGTTCAGCACCACCAGGTCGAACCGCCCCGTCCCGATGGCGTCCACGGCGCGCCGGGTCAGCTCGGGGGCGCTCATCTCCGGCTGCAGGTCGTAGGTGGCGACCTTGGGGGAGGGCACCATGATGCGCTCCTCGCCGTCGAACGGCGCCTCGCGTCCGCCGTTGAGGAAGTAGGTGACGTGCGGGTACTTCTCCGTCTCGGCCATGCGCAACTGGCGGCGGCCGGCGCGGCTGACCGTTTCGCCCAGGATGGCGGCCATGGATTGCGGGGCGAACAGCGCGTCCATCAGGGGCGCCAGGTGGTCGCTGTAGCGCGTCATGCCGACGGCGGCGGCGAAGTGCGGCGGGGTGCGCGGGAAGCCGTCGAACGCCGGGTCGAGCAGGGCGGCCAGCAGCTCGCGGATGCGGTCAGCGCGGAAGTTGAACGACAGCAGGCCGTCGCCGTCCGCCATGCCGCGGTAGCCGCCGATGGCGGCGGGAAGGATGAATTCGTCCGTGACATCGGCGGCGTAGGCATCCGCGATGGCGGCAGCGGCGGTGGGAAAGCGCCGGCCTCCCGCGCCGGCGATGACGGCGCAGGCCTGGCTCACCCGCTCCCAGCGGTTGTCCCGGTCGAGTGCGTAGTAGCGGCCGCAAACGGTGGCGATCTGCGCCGCCTCCGGCAGCGCCGCCTCCAGCGCCGCCACGAACCCGGCGGCGCTGCGCGGCGGCGTGTCCCGCCCGTCGGTGAAGGCGTGGACCCGCACTGGGATGCCCTCCGCCGCCACCATGCGGGCCAGCGCTGCCGCATGGTCCTGGTGCGCGTGCACCCCGCCATCCGACACCAGCCCCAGCAGGTGGCACGCGCCGCCGCTTCGGCGCAGCGCCTCGATCAGCCCACGCAGCGCCGGGGCCTGGGCGAGCGAGCCGTCCGCAATGGCGCCCGCGATGCGCGGCAGCTCCTGCATCACCACCCGGCCGGCGCCGATGTTGAGGTGGCCCACCTCCGAGTTGCCCATCTGCCCGTCCGGCAGGCCGACATCGGCGCCGGAGGTGCGCAGGAAGGCGTGGGCGCCGGCGGCCCAGAGCCGGTCGTAGTTGGGGGTGCGGGCCTGGCGCACCGCGTTGTCCCGCCGGTCCTCCCGCCAGCCCCAGCCGTCCAGGATCATGAGCATGGCGACGGGCATGGGCGATCTCTCCGGATGGGCGATGGTGGCCGCATCTGCCACCGTTGCGGGTCGTAGCCTTTCGTTAACTCCAACGACATACCGTCGCGCGGCGCAAGGCACAGGGCGGACGGCAAGGAGCAGGGTGGGATGAGCGGAGTTTCCAGCATCGGTGCGAGCGCGTCCTTGCCGGTCGGCAGCCCGGCCTCGGGCGCCAAGGGCCATGAAGGCGGCGCTGCCGGGCCGGCCAAAGCAGGCGGCGGGTCGTCCGGCGGCGACACCACGAGCACCGTCACCAACGCGAACGGCTCGACCACCACGACGGTCACGAACGCGGCTGGCGCAGTCGTGTCCGTGTCCACGACGGCGACGCCCAGCGGGTCGTCCAGCGCCTCCGGGCTGTTGGACGTGACGGCCTGAGCGGGCGGCTTCCGGCATGAGCGCCCTGTCCGACCCGAGCATCGCCTTGTATCGCTCGCTCCTCAGGACTGATCCGGGTCTCGCCTCCGTGCACGCCGACCTTGGGCAGGCGTTGCTGGACGCTGGCGAGGTGGAAGGCGCAGTCTCGGCATGCGATGACGCGCTGAGCCGCGACGCCTCGCTGACGGAGGCATGGCTGACGCGCGCCGCAGCCCGCAAGCTGCAATGCCGGCACTGGGACGAGCTGCGGGACTTGGAGCACGCCGCGGCGCTGGCGCCGGACCGACCGATGATCCTGGTCAGCATCGCGACCAGCTACGCCGAACTCGAACGCCTTGACGACGCCGAGCGCGTGCTGCGCCGGGCCTGCGCGCTCAATCCGCGCTGCAAGGAGGCCCAGGCCAACCTGGGCTCGATCCTGGTGCGGCAGGGCCGGCTGGCCGAGGCGGAGAAGCCGTGCAGGGCCGCCTTGGCGCTGCACCCTGGCCTGATCACCGCCCACCAGAACCTGTCCAGCGTCCTGGCCGCGGCCGATCCGGCCGCAGCAGCCGCCCACCGCGACGCGGCCTACCGCCAGCAGCAAGTCTTCGTCGATGCCGCGCTGCGGCCCCGCCACTCGGTCCTCGTGCTCAGCGCGGCCGACGCCGCCAACGTGCCGCTGCACCACTTGATGCCGCGCGCCGAGATCACCGGCATCCGCTGGTACTTCGAATATGCCACTCCAGGCCAGCAGCACGCGCTGCCGCGGCATGACCTGGTGTTCAACGCGGTCGGCGATCCCGACCTCGCGCCGGCGATCCGGCCGGACATCGCCCGTTGGCTGCATCAACAGGGCGCGTGCTTGCTGAACGACCCGGACCGGGTGGCCGTCATGCGGCGCTCCGACCTGCCGACGCTCCTGGCCGGCATCCCGGGCGTCATCGTGCCGCCCGTGCTCCGTCATGACCCGGCGCAGGGCGGCGTCGCGGATGCGGTCGCTTCGGCTGCGATGGCCTACCCGGTGCTGCTCCGCCCGCTCGGCTCCCACGGCGGCCAGGACCTGAGCAAGATCGGCGGCCCTGCCGAGCTGGCAGCCTGCGCGGCAGGGCCGGCCTACGTCACGGAGTTCGCGGACTTCGTTTCCGCCGATGGCTGGTACCGCAAATACCGGATGATCTTCGTCGATGGGCAGGCGTATCCTTACCACCTGGCCATCTCGCCAACCTGGCTGGTGCATCACTGGACTGCCGGCATGGAGCGTGACCCGGCAAGGCGCGACGAGGAGCGCCGCTTCCTCGCCGACCCGGCCGCCGCGATCGGCACGCGGGCGATGGCCGCGTTGGAACAGATCGGCGCGCGCCTGGGTCTCGACTATGCCGGCGTCGATTTCGGCATCGCGCAAGATGGCCGCGTCCTGGTCTTCGAGGCCAACGCGACCATGCTCGTCCACCCCGAGCTTGACGGCTGCTTCAGCTACCGGAACCCCGCCGTCCGTGCCATCCAGCAAGCCTTCCTGGCGATGCTGGATGCCCGGAAAGCGGCGCAGCACCAAGTCAACCCGGCGCGCCCCTTGCCGGGGCAGGACGCTGCTCGCGCCTCGGGCTAAGTCTGGCGCGCACAGCTAAGGCCGGCCGGCACGGTGGTATGGGTGGCCGGCCGCGATCGAGCGGGCGCGGAACACCTGCTCCGCCAGCATCGGCCGCATGAGCAAATGCGGCCACGTCACCGCACCGAAGGACAGGGTGGCGTCAGCACGGTCCAGCACGGCGGCGTCCAGCCCCTCCGCCCCGCCGATCAGGAAGCAGACAGGGCGCCCCAGGCCCAGCCAGCGTTCCAGCAAGGCGGCCAGGCCCACGCTGTCCGGCGCCGCGCCGCCGCCGTCCAGCGCCACGGCGAAGGCCTGGACGGGCAGGGCGGCCAGCAGCGACTCCGCTTCCCGCCGCTTCGCCTCCGCCGGGACGCCGCGGCCGTCCGCCACCTCCGTGACCTGCATGGGCGGGCGCAGCCGGGCGTTGTAGCGGGCGAACAGCTCCGCTTCCGGCCCGGCGCGCAGCTTGCCCACCGCGATCAGCCGCACCCGTGTTGCGCCGCCGGGCCGGTTCGGGACATAGCGGGCGCATCACAACGAGGAACTGCCCCGTGCGCCGTCTTGCCCCGCTCGCCGCCCTGCTGCTGGCTGCCGCAGCACCCGCCATCCCGACCGGCAAGGTGGTGCTGACAGCCCGGCCCGGCACGCCGCTGGACCGCACCGCCCGCCAGGTGGCCGCGGCCGATGTCAGCGACGGCGGCCCCAAGGCGCTGCTGCTGCTGGGCAGCCAACCCCTGGGCACTGCCGGGATCGGTCCGGCCTTGTTCGTGGAGGTGCAATCGGAACGGGCCTGCGGGTCCGCCGGGTGCTCCGTCTCGGTTTACCTGCCCGGCAAGGCCGGCTGGACCAAGGTGCTGGACGCGGTGAGCGGCGGCGTGGTGGTGGACCAGGCGCAGCACCGCGGCATGCATGACTTGCTGGTGAATGACACGGACCGCTGGGTATGGAACGGCCAGGCCTACGCGGACACCGTGCCGGCGCCGGCCGTGGACCTGCGCCCGCACCGCCGCCCTACCAGAACTCGGTCCCGGGCGACCCCTTGAAGGGACCTTGGAGGTTGGACGTGACCCAGCCGCCGTAGAAGCCGCCCGGCTGCGGGCTGGCCCGCTCGTCGCCCACGAAGCAGGCATCCATCGGCGCGGCATAAACTGCCACGTGGTCCCGCAACGCCGCGAAGGCGCCGGTCGGCTCCGGGTAGCTCCACCCGGCGTCGGCCACGGTGCGCCCGCCGCCGCGGACGTTCCAGTAGCGGGCACGGCCCTTCCATTCACAGAACGAGGTTCGCGGGCTGGCGACCAGGGCGCCGGGCAGGAACGCGTCGGGCGGCAGGTAGTAGGTCGGCGGATGGGTCGTCTCCAGCACCCGGCAGGCCGCCGTGGTGTCCGCGATCGTCTCGCCGCCCAGCACGATGCGGATGCGTTCCGGCACCCGCTCCAACCGGGGCGGGCGGGGATAGTCGCCCACGCGCTCCGGAGTCATGCCGCCGGCTCCGCGGCGACCTCGTCCAGCTCCGGCCCCCACATCTTCTCCAAGGCGTACAGCTCCCGCGCTTCGGGCTTGAACAGGTGCACCACGATGTCCCCGGCGTCGATCAGCACCCAGTCAGACCCGCCCGCGCCTTCCAC
>CAXTNC010000100.1:0-11523 GCA_964245495.1 uncultured Acetobacteraceae bacterium | reverse complement strand
TGGTCAAGATCGAAGGCTGGGCCTTGCGCGAGCTGGGCAGCGAGGACGAGCCGCTCTATCGCCTGGCCGCCGGCGTCGTGCGTCCGGGTGATATCAACGGCCCTTTGCCTTGACCTGTTCACATAATCTCCAACGTCATGCCCGGGCTTGACCTGGCCACCCACGCCGAAGCAGCGCAAGGAAGTCTCAAGAGTGGAAAGAGTATGTTGTTACGCTCGCCGACGTTATCCGTCGCATCCGCGTGAGTGCCCGGGTCAAGCCCGGGCATGACAAGGAACAGGTCAACGGAAGCGGCCGTTGGCATGAGGTGGTGTCCGTGGCGAGACTGGACGGCGATGCCACGCTCTACCGCATCGCGGCCGTCGAGCCGGACTGACTCGGGCAGTCCGTAGCGGGGGCGTCGAACCGAGAGCGGCGGTGCTGGCGTCAACTTGGACAAGCGCGCGCCAAACGAGAAGACCGGCCTGACAGCGACCGGCTGGCTGGCTGCCCTGGAGCAACGCGGCCTGAAGGTCCCGACGCTCGCGGCCAAGGTTTTCCAGCCTGGCAAGCAAGCGGCGGAACTGGTCAGGAAATTCCGCCTGTCTTAACATTTATACTTAGCATGAAGCTGGTTGACTCCGGATTTATGATTGCCATAGCGTTCCAAGGCGACAAACAACCAGCAAGGAAATGGACTGATGGCTACCGTGATGGACGCGACTGAAACCAACCTGCTGAACGGCGACCAATCGGCGGCCATGGCGGCATTTGCGCCGATCACGCCGGCGTCCGTTGGGGGGGGGGACACCGACGGCATTTCTTCCGAGTGGGACACCCGTAGCCAACGGCGTCGGCAGCATTACTGGTTTAGATGACACCAGCGACAACGGTGTGTCTTCCGTCCCAGCGCAAGTGTATGATCAGAACTTCGGTGCCAACTACTCTATTATATATTCGGGCGAAAACGTCTCTGGGGGATACAATTATGAAGGCGGCTATGGCACGGATCAATACACTGGATATCAAGGCGACCCAGGCAATCTCGGCGGTATAGCCGACAATTTCAATGCGGCCGATGTCGTTAACACCAACAATCAATTAGGAGGCATAGAAGCAGTAGAGCAATACCAAGTGGCCCAGGAAACCAGTGGCGGCACTGTCGGGGATGTCGCACAGGGCGTGCAGCAGTTTGAAGTAATTGCTGGGCAGGATGCTGGCGCTGTGCCAAGCAACGGCGGAGGTGATCCGGTGCTTGGTCTACAAGAACTGATTGGTAGTAATTAGGGTGGCGTAGTCGCCTTCGTTGCTGGCTTTGCGTTGGTTGTTGCTGCTGTTGCAGCCCTTGCAGTTGGCGCAGTTGTTGTTGGATCAATCTTAACTGTTCTTGCTGCAGCCACTGGTGCAGCCTTTGGGATTGCGGATCAGCTCAATAAGTGGGATGGGCTAAACACCTCCGGACCAGGACCATACCCACATGATGCTAATACTCAGACATTCTTTAACGATATTGGGCGATTCGCTGCTCAAGCGGAAAGAGCGATTGCGGCTTGGTTCGATCAGGTAGGTAGCAGCTTCGTCGCCGACTCCATTGGCATTCACAACAAGCCTGCCAATCTTTTAACCGCAGTCGGAGGATCGTTTTCCAAGAGTGCAAGCGGCTCGCCAATCTTCACAGTTCCCCTAACGCCTGTGTCGCCTGCGTCCCCTGCTTCCGCCTCGGCCAGCACGGCTGCAAAGACCTTGCCAACTAGTTTGCTGGCTGCGGCCAACCTTCCTGCGCAGGCAATCGCTCCAACGGCTACGACGTCCTTGCTGGGAGCCAATCCAAAACTGCCAGCCGCAACTACTCTTGCTTCTCTCAGCTTTGCGCCAAAAATCGCCCCCTCGACAAATATGCTGGCTTCGGCAACGTCGGCTCTAGCGCATGCAAGCGGCGCGATGACTCCAGTTTTCCCACTTCACTTGACGCATGTTTAGGCGCTATGGTTGTGAAAGGGTTTGTGATGGCCAATTTGCCTCATGCAAAGCATGGCTTTTACCACGTCCGGCCTTGGGAGGCCGTTTTAGTGTTCATTATAGGCGCTCTACTAGCCTGTAGTATGTTCACAACATTTGAGACCACGAAAATGGCAGGCGAAGTAGCCACCCTGATCTCAGTTCTGGCATTCGCATGGAACGTTAACGCTATGCGTAAAATTTCTCGGTCAGAAATGCCCTACCCTTCGCCTCTACGGTGGCCTTTCCTGTGCTACATAATCTCAACTGTATCTATTGTCGTCCACCTCGGCGTCAGAGCCGGCTTTGCCACCAGTGTTCCTGTTACCGCATTGGTTTTGATGCTAGTCGGCGGTGGATTCTGGTTACTACTTGAGTGGGTTTCTCTTCGCTGGGCGCTACCAGAGAACCATTAGCTAAGCTAGAGGCTGTTATGGACTCGCGCTGTGAGTTTCTCGGGCCAATGCTGGCCAAATGCTCTGTCATGCCCGGGCGGAGCAGCCTCAAGGTTCCGCTTGCGAAGCAAGTGGAATGGCTGCGGAGGGTTGACCCGGGCATCCACGGGGTTGCCGCCATCGCCGGCCTATGAAGGCGCGCTCGATCCCGGCCGTTGCCGTTCCATCGGCGTGGATGCCCGGTCAAGCCCGGGCGGAGCAGCTAAAGGTTCCGCGTGCGCGCTTTGCACGTGGAAAGGCTGCGGAGGGATGACAGCATCAAACAGGCAAAGCTCAGCAAACCTGCCTTTGAGAAAGCAGTGAGGTCCATAACAGGCTCTAAGCCTATTTGCCGGCGAGGGTGCCAGAGCAATTTGGCATCCTCTTACTTGCCTACGCCAGACCGTGCTTAAAAAGGAATTGTAAGGGCAGCGCCACCTCTACTGAGTCTCCTGTTGCCGTGTAGTTTATCAGCG
Source organism: uncultured Acetobacteraceae bacterium (assembly GCA_964245495.1). GTDB lineage: Bacteria > Pseudomonadota > Alphaproteobacteria > Acetobacterales > Acetobacteraceae > LMUY01. The sequence goes on along the minus strand of CAXTNC010000100.1, from coordinate 8,636 downwards.
TCGTCTTGTTGAAGCAGCGCACCACGCCGTTCTGCACCGTGCCGATGGTAGTGCGGCTGCCCCGGTGAGAGGCAAGCTGCATGGTGGCAGTGCTGGTCTCCTGCACCAGCAGAGACATAGTTGCTCCGGTAAGACAGGGAACAAGCCTGCTTGGTCCAGCCCTCGCTACTACAGCAAATGATGTATCCGGCGAACTTGCGCGCCACGACCATCTGTCGACTGGGTCAGCTCTTGGAAGCTATACCTTTGTAGTCAATTGGCAGCCCAGCCTGCATTGGACCAATTAGCCAGTAGTAACGGTAAACCGCCTTGCACGCCTTCACCGGACCCATTCAGAAGACGGCCGGGTTACACCATAGATGTGGCCCCTACTCAGCCGCCGCCATCACCCCCGTCCGCTCCGCCGCCGCCAGCAGCGTCACCCGCACCGGGATCGACTTGGCCGCCGGCGTGTTGCTGCCCACCGCCTTGTGCCAGATCGGCAGCAGCGGGTTGCACTCCGGGTAGTACGCCCCGGCGCAGCCCTCCGGCACGTTGTACGGCGTCACGCGGAACCCTTCCACCGTGCGCGGCTTGTCCTCTGCCACCGTGTGCAGCGCTACGATGTCGCCCTCGCTCAGCTGCAGCCGGGCCATGTCGTTGCGGTGGATCAGCAGCACCATGCGGGTGCCTTTGATGCCGCGGAAGCGGTCGTGGTAGCCGTAGATGGTGGTGTTGAACTGGTCGTTGCTGCGCAAGGTCATCAGCGTCAGCACGTCCCGCTCGTCGTCTGGCTCGGTGGCGTGCTCCGGCAGGCTCTTGGGCACGATGAAGTTGGCGCGGCCGTTCTCCGTGGCCCAGATGCGCTGCCGCGCCTTGGAGGGGATGTGGTAGCCGCCGGGTTCCCACATCGCCTCGTTCAGGTTCTTGAACTTCTCCGGGAACGTTTCCTCGATCGAGTCGCGGATCAGGTCGTAGTTGGCCACCCAGCGGTCCCATGGCACGTTGGGGTTCGGCGCCAGGGTGGCCTTCGCCATGGCCGCCACGATCGCCGGCTCGGACAGCAGCGCCTTGCTGGCCGGGGTGCGCAGGCCGCGCGAGCCGGTGACGCAGGAAGTGCTGTCCTCCATGCTCACCGCCTGCGGCCCGGTCGCCTGGCGGTCGATCTCGATGCGGCCGATCGGCGGCAGGATGTAGGCGCGCTTGCCGTGCACCAGGTGGTTGCGGTTAAGCTTGGTGGAGATCATCACCGTGAGGCCGATGCGGCTCATCGCCGGCTCCATGTCGTCCGTGTCCGGCACGGCGCGCACGAAGTTGCCGCCCAGGCTGAGGAAGGCGTCCACGTCGTCGCGCAGCATCGCCTCGCAGGTTTCCACCGTGTCCAGCCCCTTCTCGCGGCACGGCTCGAAGCCGAACTGGCGGGCCTGCTGGTCGAGCGAGGCCAGTTCGGGCTTCTCCGTGATCCCCACGGTGCGCTGGCCCTGCACGTTGGAATGGCCGCGCACCGGGCTGGCGCCGGCGCCGGGCTTGCCCATGTTGCCGCGCATCAGCAGCAGGTTGAGCAGCATCTGCACGTTCTCGACGCCGTTGACGTGCTGGGTCAGCCCCATGCCCCACATCGCCACCACGTGGCGCGCCCGGCAGTAGATGGCCGCCGTCGCCTCCATGGCGTTGCGCGTCAGGCCGGAGTGCAGCTCCAGCGCCGGCCACTCGCGCCCGCGCAGGAAGGCGGCGAACGCCTCGAAGCCGTGGGTGTGCTCCGCAATGAACGCCACGTCGAGCACGCGGGGCTTGCCGTGCGCCACCGCCTCGTCGTCCAGCGCCAGCACCGCCTTGCAGATGCCGGTCATGGCCGCGAGGTCGCCGCCCGCCTTGAGCTGGTTGTACTGGGAGCTGATCGGCGTGCTGCGGCCCGGCAGCAGCTCCGTCGGGTGCTGCGGCGAGGCGAACCGCTCCAAGGAGCGCTCCCGCAGCGGGTTGAAGGTCAGGATGGGGACGCCGCGGCGGTGCGCCGCCTGGTAGTCGTTCAGCGCGCGCGGGCTGTTGGCGCCGGGGTTCTGGCCCCAGATCATGATGCAGTCCGCCAGCGCCATGTCCTCCAGCGTCACCGTGCCCTTGGGCACGCCGATGCTCTTGGGCATCGCGACGGAGGTGGTTTCGTGGCACATGTTGGAGCAGTCGGGGAAGTTGCTGGTGCCGTACAGCCGCCCGTAGAGTTGCCACATGTATGAGGTTTCCAGCGACGAGCGGCCGGAGGTGTAGAAGATCACCCGCTTCGGATCGAGCGTCTTGAGTTCCGCGCCGATCGCGTCGAACGCATCCTGCCAGGCGACGGGCACATATTTGTCGCTAGCTTCGTCGTAGCGCATCGGGTGGGTGATGCGGCCGATCTTCTCCAGGTCGTGGTCGCGCCACTCGCGCAGCTCGGCCACCGTGTGCTCGGCGAAGAAGTCCGGGCCGACGCGCTTGGTGGTGATCTCCCAGGCGGTCGCCTTGGCGCCGTTCTCGCAGAACTCGAACGGGTGCGGGTCAGCCGGCTTGGGCCACGCGCAGCTCACGCAGTCGAACCCGCCGGTCTTGTTCTGCCGGGTGAAGGCGAGCGCCCCGCTGACCGGGATGCCCTCGCGGGCCATGATGTTGCCCAGGGAGCGGATGGAGCCCCAGCCGCCGGACGGGCCGGTGTAGGGCTTGATCGTCGGCTTCTTGGCCATGGAGCAACGTTCCTCGGTGATGACCGGCGCGGAACGCCGCGGCGGCAAGGCCGGTTGCCCGGCCGGTGCGGTTTGTGACCGTCAGTACATGTGCTGCCCGCCGTTGATGGACAGGGTGGAGCCGGTGATGAAGTCCCCGTCGTCGCTGGTCAGGAACACCACGCCGCGGGCGATGTCGCTGGCGTGACCCAGCCGGCCCATCGGGATGCGCGCCACGATCTTGCTCAGCACGTCGGCCGGCACGGCGCGCACCATCTCCGTGTCCACGTAGCCGGGTGCTATGGCGTTGACGGTGATGCCGAACCGCGCCCCCTCCTGCGCCAGCGCCTTGGTGAAGCCGTGGATGCCGGACTTGGCCGCCGCGTAGTTCACCTGGCCGTACTGCCCGGCCTGGCCGTTGATGGAGCCGATGTTGACCACGCGGCCGAACTTGGCCTGCCGCATCCCGTCGAAGGTCAGCTTGCACAGGTTGAAGCAGGAGCCGAGATTGGTGTCCATCACCGCGTCCCACATGTCGCGCGACATGCGGGCCATGGTGCCATCCCGGGTGATGCCGGCGTTGTTGACCAGGATCTCGACCGGCCCGTGCTGCTCGGCCACCCGCTTCACCGCCGCCTCGCAGGCCGCGAAATCGGCCGCGTCGAACTTGATGACGGCGATGCCGGTGGCGTCGCTGAAGCGGCGGGCGGCGTCCTCGTTGCCCACGTAGCTCGCGACGACGGCGCGCCCCGCCGCGTGCAGCGCCGTGCTGATCGCCTCGCCGATGCCGCGCGTCCCGCCGGTGACCAGGGCTATGCGTGCCATGCTTCCTCCTGTGGCTTGCTTCGGCCGCGCAGTTGGGTCCGCGCGGCGCCGGGCGCATCATCGAATGCCGCACGGCGGAGCGCAATGCGGGACGACGCTTGGGCATCGCCGCCGCGCCGCCGGCTCAGCCGCCGCCGGCCGCCGACAGCCGCTGCTCCAGCAGGCCGTTCCAGCACCCGGCCGTGAAGCCGGCCTGCAGCCGCTCGCGGCCGGCCCGGCCCATCTGCGCCGCCGCCGGCCTGTTGGCGGCCATCCAGGCCATCGCCGCCGCCAGGCCCGCCTCGTCGCCCTCGTCCAGCAGGCGGCCGGTGACGCCGTCGAGCACCAGCTCCGGGATGCCGCCGTGCCGGGTGGCGAGCACCGGCTTGCCGAGCGCCATGGCCTCCGAGATGACGAGCGGCACGCCTTCCATGTCGCCGTCCGCCGCCGTGACGGAGGCTTGCACCAGGGCGTCGGCCGCCAGCATGGCCGCCACGACGGCCCGGCGCTGGAGCGGACCCAGGAACTCGACCCGGCCGGCCACGCCAGCCTGCCGGGCGAGCGCCTCCAGCTCGCCGCGCAACGGCCCGTCCCCGGCCAGGCGCAGGCGGGCCTGGCCAGGCGGCAGGTGGCCGAAGGCGCGGGCGAAGGCGCGGATCGCATGGGCGAAGCCCTTCTTGGCGACCAGCCGCCCCACGCCCACGAAGGTGAACGCCGCGGCGGGCGGGGCGCCGCCCAGGGAGGCGGCGAGCGCGTCCAGCCCCGGCAGGTCGACGCACATCCGCTGCACCCTGATCCGCTCGGGCGGGCAGCCGATGGCGCGCAGCCGGGCGGCGAACGCCTCGCACGCGGGCAGGAACAGGCGCCCCCGGCGGAACAGGTGGCCGTACAGGTGCGGGCCGCGCTGCTTGACCAGCCGGCTGAGGTCGAAGCCATGGAAGATGGTGACCACCGGCGCCGCCCAGCCCAGCGCATCCAGCGCCCGCGCCGCCATGGCGCCGTTCGGCCCGAAATGGCACAGCACGACATCCGGCCGGGGCGCTTCGGCGAGCGCCCGGACGGCTGCCAGCATCCTCAGGCCGCCTGCCTCGCCCACCTGCCGGCGCGCCCGGAGCAGGGCCAGGGCGGTGCCCGCCAGCCGGAGCCGGCCGTGCCGCGCGGCATGGGCCAGCACGGCGAGCCGCCCATGCAGGGTTCGCGGCAGCACGAGGTAGCGGGTCCTGCCCAGCAGGCCGTGGCGCGCCACGTCGTCGTGCACGGCCGGCTCGTCCCGCGCCTTGTCGGCGATGATGCTGACCTCGTGGCCCCGCTCGATCAAGCTGATCACCCCGTCGAGCACGAAGGTTTCGGAGAGGGCGGGGAACACGTCGGCGACCACGGTGATGCGCATGGGGCGGCGCGCGTCCGTCACCCGGCGGACCGGAGCAGCAGGCGCCGCGCCAGGCCGATCGTCTGCCCGATCGTTTCGCGCCCCCGCGGGAACAGCCCGACCACGGCCGCGGAGGCGAGGAAGGACGCCGCCAGGCAGGCGGCCAGCATGGGCAGCGGCGCCAGCGGCAGCAGCGCCCGCGCCCCCATGACGGCGGCGGCCGAGGCCGCCGCGCCGCTGTAGTGCGGCAGCACGGTGCAGGCTGCGGCGCCCAAGGTGACCGGCCCGCGCCGGGTCACGTGCCACCACAGCAGGGGCGTCCTCAGGCACTCGCCCCCCGCATAGGCGGCAGCCACCCCGGCCGGCCCGTACGGCAGCCCGGCCAGGAAGCTGGCGATGCAGGTGGCGGAGCTGAACAGGCCCCAGCGCATGTAGTCCCGCGTCCGGTCCTGGCTGATGAACAGCCAGCCGGTCGGGTTGTTGAGGGCCTGCACCAAGCCGGCGATGCCGAGGACGGTGAATATGCCGGACGCGCCGGCCCATTGCCGGCCCAGCAGCAGGGGGACGAGCAGGTCGGCGGTGCCCACCATGAAGGCCACCCCCGGCAGGGTGACGAGCAGCATCTGCGCCAGCACCCGGAGGAAGGCCCGGCTGTAGCGCTCGGGCTCGCCGGACATCTGCGCCAGCACGGGCAGCATGACCTTGGCGACCGGGCCGTTGACCTGCTGCAACGGCAGCAGCAGCAGCTTGTAGGCCCGGTCGTACAGCCCGAGCGGCCCCTCGCCCCAGCGCCGGCCGATCAGCACGTTGTCCAGGTTGCGCGAGAAGAAGTTGGCGACGTTGAACCCGGTGACGTTCGCGCCGAACCCCAGCGCCACGGCCAGCCCCGGCTGCCGCCGGGGCCAGGAGGGGCGCCAGCCGGACGCGATCCAGCAACCGGCCGCGGGGATGGCGGAGGCGGCCAGGCTGCCGGCGTACAGCGCCCAGACGCTGGGGCACGCCAGCGCGAAGGCCACCGAAACGGCAAGCCCGCCCAGCGCCGCCGCCGCGTCGATGACCGCCATGGCGCGGAACTGCATGCGCCGGTTGAGCAGGGCGCCGTGCAGCGACCCGGCGCTGCCGACCAGGATGGGGGCGCCCATCGCGGCGGTCAGCGCGGCGGCCCGCGGCTCGCGGTAGAACGCGCCGACCGCTGGCGACGCCGCAACCAGGGCGGCGGCCAAGCCGGCGCCGGCGCCGAGGCTGATCCAGAACAGCGCGCTGACCTCCGCCTGCCCCAGCTTCGGCTTCTGCACGACCGCCTGCGCGAGGCCGAGGTCCCCGAGGAGGGACGCGAACGCCACGACGGGGCTGGCCATGGCCAGCAGGCCGAACTCGGAGGGCGCAAGCAGCCTGGACAGCAGAACGACGGAGGCGAGCTGGAGCAGCAGGCGCACGCCTTGCGACAGGCCGGTTTGCAGCACGCCGGAGGTGGTCCGCCGCCGCAGCTCGTCCGCAGGCGCGTCGAAGGCGGAGGACGCGCTCACAACTTGTCGGGAAGCGTGGCCGCGCGCGTCCCGGAGGAAGCCTGGGCGGCCCCGCGCGCAGCCGGTCGCTGGCGCCCAGCAGCAGGCGGCACAGGGCTGCGATGAAGCCGAGCCGCGCGAACACGATGCACAACAGGGCGGCAAGCAGGGCCGCTGCAAGGTAGGCCTGCCTGCCGAGCAGCGCCCTGCCCGCCCGGGCGCGCAAGGACGCCGAGAAGGTGCGGCGCATCGCCTGGGTGAGCGGGGAGAACGCCGTTTCCCGCAGCAGCCTGTGGAAGCCCTCGGCCTTGACGAACTCGCTCAGGCCGACGCTCGTGTCGTTGAACATCGCCGCCAGGGCGTTCTGGCTGTCCGCGGGCCATGCCGGCATCCTCGACAGCGTCGCGACGAGCAGCGCATCGCGCATGTCCTGTTCGGCCAGGCCCCACAGCCCTTTGCGGCCCATCACCGTCGCCCGCTCGATCAGCAGGTCCGCCTGCCCTTCGCCGCCGGCCGGATGGCCTGGCTGCCCGAACTCCTGCAAGGCGTACTCGTCGTAGACCTTCTTGAAGATCATCTGCTCGTAGCGGCGCTGGACCCGGAACTGCTCGTGGCGCCGGACCGGCGAGCGCGCCGAGCCGCGCAACCCGGGATGCACCCGCTGATGGAACAGGACGCTGTTGACCTCCGCCCCCTGGAACTTGCGGGCCAGGCGCAGCAGCATGTCGTAGTCCTGCGCCCGCACCAGCGTCTCGTCGAACGGCCCCACCGCGGCGTAGCATTCCGTCCGGACCAGCATCCCGCCCTGGAAAACGGCGCAGCGGTGCAGGACGGCCCGGTGGATCGCCTCGTTGAGGGAGGCGTCGCGGGCCGTGAGCCTGCGGTTGCCCCGCCGGTCGAAGGAAAGCTCGCTGTGCTTGGCGCACACGAAGCCGATGCTGGGATCCCGCGCAAGCTCCTGGCTGAGCGTCTCGATCGCGTTCGGTTCCGCCAGGTCGTCGTCATCGAAGATCCAGATCGCGTCCCCCCGCGCCCGCGGCAGCGCCGTGTTCAACGCCGCCGACTTGCCGGCATTCTGCTTGTGAACGTATTCTATGCTGCCCAGGAACGGCGCCAGGACTGACCTGGTGGCATCGGTCGAGCCGTCGTCCACGACGATGACTTGGAACGGGGGCATCGTTTGGCGAAGAACGCTTCGCAACGATTCTTCTATGTAGTTGCATCGGTTGTACGTCGGGATGATCACTGTCACACGCAGTGGTGGGTGCATAAGGCCTTTGACCTGATTGGAACCAGACTGTCATGAACTGGTAACAATGCAGCCATGCGCGTTCAATCAGGAATTTTGAAAAAATTGTAACGGGAGAAGTTTTTGAGGCCACACCATGGTAGTAGCACACGGATGCTTCAGCGCACACGCGGCCGAAGCTGCCGCGGCTGGCCGCGCAAAGGCCCGCCAGGCCAGCCGGCCCCGCCGCGGCCGTTGGCGTCCGGACAGGTTGCGCCAGCAGCGGCCATCGGGCAGCACGGCTGACATGCCCATGCTCAGCGCCCCCAATCTCAGCGCCATCGTGGCCAGCCGGAACGACGCCGCCGCCGTGACGCCGTGCCTGCGGGCCTTGGCGGCGCAGGGGGCGGACGAGGTTTGCTGGGTGGACGACGCCTCGGACGACGAAACCGCCGAGGAGGCGGCCCTGGTGGCGGCCGACCTGTTCCCCCGCTGGGCCGTGCGGCGCAACCGGGTGCGGCGCGGCCCGTGCCGCAGCCTCAACCTCGGCAGCCGCATGGCCGGGGGCGGCGCGCTGCTGCTGGTCCATGCCGGCGCACCCGCCGCGGCCTTGCCCGCGGGCAACGGGCCGTTCTGGCTCAGCGCCGCGGCGCGGCAAGGCGACCTCGCGGCCGCGTCGCCCCAAAGCATCGCCCCGGACGCGCCCCTGCTGATGGGCCGCAGCTTGTTCGACGCCCTGGGAGGCGTCCCGGACCTGCCAAGCTGCGCCTCCTGGGCGTTCGCCCTGGCGGCCAGCTGGTTCTGCCAGCAGCGCTTCGTGCCGGCCCGCACCCCGCCGTTCGACGCCGACCCGGCGCAGGTGCGAACCGCCCGCCTCGCCCTGCTGCGGCGGCTGTTCCTCGCCGCCCCGCTCAACCCGGCCTTGCCCGGCCCGTCCGACCCGGCGCGCTTCTGGCTCTGGGCCGACGCCAACGGCATGGGCGAACTGGCCCGCTCCATCGCGCTGCCCTATCCCGCCAACTCCCGGCTGCTCGACCCGGCCTGACGCTCAGGCCCGGCCT
>CAXTNC010000099.1:0-11624 GCA_964245495.1 uncultured Acetobacteraceae bacterium | reverse complement strand
CTGCAGCACCCGCCAGAACACCTTGGCCCCCACCACCGACAACCGCCCCCGCGGCGGCAGCCCGACCGCCTTCAGGATCATCCCCATGCTGCGGTCGATGTGCTGGTAGCGGTAGAACCCCATCGCCCGCCCCATGTAGCCGGCGATGCAGCGCTCGTGCTTGTAAGGCATGTCCACCGGCTCGTTGCCGCAGTGGTAGGCGTAGGCCAGCTCGTCATCCTCGGTTTCGGTGATTCGCCCGGCGGCGATGCGCAGGCGCTTCAGCACGCCGATCTTCTCGCGCGCGAGATAGCGCCGCATGTGGTCGTAGAACAGCTTGAAGTGGCGGTACTCGTCCGCCGCGATCAGCCGGCACACCTGCTCCAGCACCGGCTCCGCCGTCGCGTCCGCCAGGGCGGAGTAGTACGACGACGTGCCCGTCTCCACCATGCAGCGCGCGATCAGCTCGCCCGTCTTGGAGCCGCGGACCGACCCCTCGGCGTCCAGCGGCAGCTTGTAGCCGGTGCGGTAGCGGTCGAATGACTGGGCGAAGCTCCAGCCGGGGTCGGCCAGCTCCGCCCAGCGGCCCAGCGCGTCGCCGTGCTGCACCTCCTCGACCGCCCAGTTGTCCGATGCCTGGCAGAACGCGGCGTCCTCGTGGAACACCCGGCACAGATAGACGGCGTATTCGGTGCCGTTGCGCTCCACCATGGCCGCGGACTTCACCAGCTTCACGATCTCCGGGTCCACCTTCGCCGGGTCGAACCGGCTCCAGGCCACATCCTCGATCTGCCAATGCTTCATACCGGGTCCCGACCTGCCTGTGCGCCCGTCATGCCGCGTTCACGCGGCTGACACAATCAAGGCTGGCACAATCAACACTGGCACAATCAGGCAGCGGCGGCCTCGATCATCGCGCGGGCGGACTGCATCCGGTCCATCGCGTCGTCCAGCGCGGCCACGTCCATCTTGTCCGTGCCGTCGTACTCCGCCTGTGCCGCCGCCAGCCGGCGCTCGCCCTCGCCGCGGGACAGCTCGGAGGCCGGCAGCGCCTCGTCCGCCAGCACGGTGCAGCGCTCGGGCGTGATCTCCGCGAAGCCGCCGGACACGAACAGCCGGTCCGTCACCTGGTTGCCGCTGTACAGCGCCACCGTGCCGCCGCGCAGCAGCACGATCATCGGCGCGTGGTTCGGCAGCACGCCGAGGTCACCCTCGGACGCCGGGATCACCACCATGTCCACGTCGCGCGACAACAGCAGCTTCTCCGGGCTGACGATCTCCAGCGCCACCGGCATCAGGCCTTCTCCTTCATCCCCTCGGCCTTCTTCACCGCGTCCTCGATGGCCCCCACCATGTAGAACGCCGCCTCCGGCAGATGGTCGTACTCGCCGTTCACGATGGCCTTGAACGAGCGCACCGTGTCCGCGATCGGCACGAACAACCCGGGCGTGCCGGTGAACACTTCCGCCACGTGGAACGGCTGGCTCAGGAAGCGCTGGATTTTGCGCGCGCGCGAGACCACCAGCTTATCTTCTTCGGACAGCTCGTCCATGCCCAGGATGGCAATGATGTCCTGCAAGGACTTGTAGGTTTGCAGCACGCGCTGCACCTCGCGCGCCGTGTCGTAGTGGTCGTCGCCGATGATGCGGGCGTCGAGCGAGCGGCTGGTGGAGTCGAGCGGATCGACCGCCGGGTAGATGCCCAGCTCGGCGATGGAGCGGGACAGAGTAGTGGTAGCATCTAGATGGGCGAAAGAGGTGGCGGGCGCCGGGTCGGTCAAGTCGTCGGCCGGCACGTAGATCGCCTGCACGGAGGTGATGGAGCCTTTCTTGGTGGAGGTGATGCGCTCCTGCAGCGCGCCCATGTCGGTCGCCAGCGTCGGCTGGTAGCCCACGGCGGAGGGGATGCGGCCCAGCAGGGCGGACACCTCGGCGCCGGCCTGGGTGAAGCGGAAGATGTTGTCCACGAAGAACAGCACGTCCTGGCCTTCCTCGTCGCGGAAGTACTCCGCCAGCGACAGCCCGGACAGCGCGACCCGGGCGCGGGCGCCCGGCGGCTCGTTCATCTGGCCGTACACCAGCGCCACCTTGGAACCTTCCGTGGTGCCCTCGCCCAGCTTGATGACGCCGGCGTCCACCATCTCGTGGTACAGGTCGTTGCCCTCGCGGGTGCGCTCGCCCACGCCGGCGAACACCGACACGCCGCCGTGGCCCTTGGCGATGTTGTTGATCAGCTCCTGGATCAGCACCGTCTTGCCCACGCCGGCGCCGCCGAACAGGCCGATCTTGCCGCCCTTCAGGTAGGGGCACAGCAGATCGACCACCTTGATCCCGGTCACCAGGATTTCGGCCGAGGTGGACTGGTCCTCGAAGGAGGGAGCGGCGCGGTGGATTGGGTAACGCATCTTGGCGCCCACTGGGCCGCGCTCGTCGATCGGCTCGCCGATCACGTTGAGGATGCGCCCGAGCGTCTCAGGCCCGACCGGCACGCTGATCGGCGCCCCGGTGTCCAGCACCTCGTTGCCGCGCACCAGGCCGTCCGTGCTGTCCATGGCGATGCAGCGGACCGTCCGCTCGCCCAGCTCCTGCGCCACTTCCATGACGAGGGTGCCGCCGGCTGTCTTGGTGATGAGCGCGTTCTGGATGAACGGCAGGTCCCCCTCGAACTGCACGTCCAGGACGGCGCCGAGGATCTGGGTAATGCGGCCTACGTTGTTGTTCGCCATAAACTAACCTCCGGTTGGGCCAAGGGCTTCGCCCCTGGACCCCACCAGAGGACAGTCGTCCTCTGGACACCTGATAAACAGGGGTGCAGGGGATGACTATCCCCTGCCGGGTCCAGGGCAGCGCCCTGGCCTTAAAGCGCCTCCGCGCCCGATATGATCTCGATCAGCTCGCTCGTGATGTTGGCCTGCCGCGTGCGGTTGTAGTTCAGCGTCAGCTTGTTGATCGCCTCGCCCGCGTTGCGGGTGGCGTTGTCCATCGCCGTCATGCGCGCGCCGTGTTCGCCCGCGCCGCTTTCCAGCTGGGCGCGGTAGAGCTGGATGGCCAGGTTGCGCGGCAGCAGCTTGGCGAGGATGGTCTCCTCGTCCGGCTCGAACTCGTACGTCGCCTGCGCCGTGCCCTGCTCCACCGGGCCGGCGCCGGTCATGGTGGGGGGGATGATCTGCAGCTCGGTCGGCACCTGGTTGATGACCGAGACGAAGCGGTTGTACACGACGGTGGCGACATCGAACTCGTCGCGCCCCAGCATGTCCACCGCTTGCAGCCCGATCGCCTGCACGTCGGCGAAGGCGACCTGCTTCTTGCCGGCGAACGAGATGTCGCCCACGATGTTGCCGGCCATCTCGCGGCGCAGGTAGTCGCGTCCCTTGCGGCCGACGGTGATGATCTTGACCGTCTTGCCCTCGTCCATCAGCCGCCGGGCCAGGTTGCGCGCGGCACGGCCGACGTTGGTGTTGAACGCGCCGGCCAGCCCGCGGTCGGCGGTGATGACGATCAGCAGGTGGACCCGGTCAGCGCCGGTGCCAGCCAAGATGCGCGGCGCGGTCGGGCTGCCCTGCACGCTGGCGGCAAGGGCGGCCAGCACCCGCTCCATCCGCTCGGCGTAGGGGCGCGCCGCCTCCGCCTGGGTCTGCGCCCGGCGCAGCTTGCTGGCGGCCACCATCTTCATGGCGCTGGTGATCTTGCGGGTGGACTTGACGCTGTTGATGCGCGCGCGCAGCGCCTTGGTGCTGGCCATGGGCTAGGCGGCGAACGACTTGCTGAAGCCATCCAGGAACGTCCGCAGCTTGGCTTCCGTTTCCGGCTTGATGTCCAGGTCGGCCCGGATGGCGTCCATCACCGATGGGTCGCGCGAGCGCAGCTCCCCCACCATCTGCCGCTCGTAGGCGCCGATCTTGCCCACGTCCACCGCGTCCAGGTAGCCGCGCACGCCGGCGAACAGCACCACCGCCTGCACCTCCACCGGCAGCGGATGGAACTGCGGCTGCTTCAGCAGCTCCGTCAGCCGCGCGCCGCGCGCCAGCAGCTTCTGGGTGGAGGCATCCAGGTCGGAGGAGAACTGCGCGAACGCCGCCATCTCGCGGTACTGCGCCAGCTCCAGCTTGATGGAGCCGGCGACCTTCTTCATCGCCTTGGTCTGCGCCGCCGACCCCACCCGGCTGACGCTCAGCCCCACGTTCACCGCCGGGCGGATGCCGCGGAAGAACAGCTCCGATTCCAGGAAGATCTGCCCGTCGGTGATGGAGATGACGTTGGTGGGAATGTAAGCCGACACGTCGCCCGCCTGCGTCTCGATCACCGGCAAGGCGGTCAGGGACCCGGCGCCGAACGCGTCGCTCATCTTGCAGGCGCGCTCCAGCAGGCGGGAGTGCAGGTAGAACACGTCCCCCGGGTACGCCTCGCGGCCCGGCGGGCGGCGCAGCAGCAGGGACATCTGGCGGTACGCCACGGCCTGCTTGGACAGGTCATCGTACGCGATCATGGCGTGCATGCCGTTGTCGCGGAAGAACTCGCCCATCGTGGCGCCGGTATAAGGGGCCAGGAACTGCAGCGGCGCCGGGTCGGACGCGGTGGCGGCGATGACGACCGTGTACTCCATCGCGCCGTTCTCCTCCAGCGTGCGCACGATCTGCGCCACGGTGGAGCGCTTCTGGCCGATCGCCACGTACACGCAGTAGAGCTTCTTGCTCTCGTCCGTGCCGGCGTTGGCGCCCTTCTGGTTGATGATGGTGTCGAGGATCACGGCGGTCTTGCCGATCTGCCGGTCGCCGATGATCAGCTCGCGCTGGCCGCGGCCGACAGGGATCAGCGCGTCGATCGCCTTCAGCCCCGTTTGCATCGGCTCGTGCACCGACTTGCGCGGGATGATGCCTGGCGCCTTCTGCTCGACCAGCATCTCCTTCACGTCCGCGAGCGGCCCCTTGCCGTCGATCGGCACGCCCAGCCCGTCCACCACCCGGCCCAGCAAGCCGCGGCCGACGGGCACGGAGACGATGCGGGAGGTGCGGCTGACCGTGTCGCCCTCGCGGATCGCCTTGTCGTCGCCGAACACCACGACGCCGACGTTGTCGGTTTCCAGGTTCAGCGCCATGCCGCGCAGCCCGGCGCCGGGGAACTCCACCAGCTCGCCCGCCATCACGTTCTGCAAGCCGAACACGCGGGCGATGCCGTCGCCGACGGACAGCACCTGGCCAGTTTCGGCCACGTCCTGCTCCCGGTCAAAGGAGGCGATCTGTTGCTTGAGGATCTCGCTGATCTCGGCGGGGCGGATGTCCATGGCGCTTATGCAGCTCCCTTCATGGCGTATTGCAAGCGTTGCAGCCGGGATTTCAGGCTGGTGTCATACAGGCGGGCGCCGACGCGCACGACGAGGCCGCCGAGCAGCGCCGGGTCCACCGACTCCTGGATGTTGACGTTGCCGTAGCCGGCCTCGATCAGCCGGGCGCGCAGCTGCTCGCGCTGCACGGGGCTGAGGGCGTGGGCGGAGGCGACCGTGGCCGTGACCACGCCGCGCTTGGTGGCGACCAAGGTGGAGAACGCGGTGACGATGGCGCGCAGCACGCCCAGGCGGCGGTTGTTGGCAACGACGCCCACGAAGTCGCACACCGTCTTGCCGAAGCCCTGCCCGCTCAGCACGGCCTGGGCGGCGGCGCGCGCCTGCGTCACGTCCACGAGGGGGGAGGACAGCAGGCGGCGGAACGGCGCGCTCCCGTCGATGAGGCGGCCGAGCGCCTGCATCTGGTCCACCAGCGAGTCCAGCTCGCGCTGCTCGTCGGCCAGGTCGTAGAGGGCGGCGGCGTATCGCCCGGGCAGGCCGCCAGCCTGCGACACGACAGCCTGGGAAATCGTGCCTTCAGCGGCCACGCAAGGGTCCATCCAGGGTTGGGAGAAACGGGAAACCGGCCTTCCGGCCGGGGGAAAGTCGCCTTACCACGCGGGTTTTCACGGCGCAACACGACATGCCCGACGCTGGCCGACCCGGGTTCCGCCAAACAGGCTGTTCGCAGGCCGCCGCCGTGCTAGGCATCGCTGCGCTGCGAAGGAATGACCCTCAAATGCGCCGCTTCATCCTGTCCCTGCTCGGAGCCTCGTCGATCGCCATGACCCTGCCCGCCTCCGCCCAATCCTACGTGACGTTCCCGTCCGGCGTGAAATACCATGACGAGGTGGTCGGCACGGGGCCGCAGCCGCAGCCGGGGCAGACGGTGACGGTGCAGTACACCGGCTGGCTGGATGACGGGGGCAAGCCCGGTAAGAAGTTCGACAGCTCGCGCGACCGCAACAAGCCGTTCAGCTTCACCTTGGGCGCCGGCCAGGTGATCGCCGGCTGGGACCAGGGCGTGGCCACCATGCACGTGGGCGGCCGGCGCACGCTGGTGATCCCGCCCGATTCCGGCTACGGCCAGCGCGGCGCCGGCGGGGTGATCCCGCCCGGCGCCACGCTGATCTTCGACGTGGAGCTGCTGAGCGCCGGCTGATGCCGCGCCCGGGCGCGGCCCTTCTCGCCGGTGCGGCCGTGCTGAGCCTGCTCGCGGCGGCCGTGGCCCAGGCAGCCGACCCGGACGCGCTGTGGAAGATCGTGAGCGGCCAGTGCGTCCCCCACGCCCAGGCCGGAAACCCAGCGCCTTGCGCGGCCGTGACGCCGGATTGGGCGGTGCTGAAAGACATCAACGGCGTGACGCAATACCTGCTCATTCCCACCGCCCGCATCGCCGGCATCGAAAGCCCGGCGCTGCTGGCCCCGGACGCGCCGAACTATTTCGCCGCCGCCTGGCAGGCCCGCCGCTACGTCGAGGCCCGGGCTGGCCGTGCCCTGCCGCGCGACGCCATTGCGCTGGCGGTCAACCCGCCCGGCGCGCGGTCGCAGAACCAGCTGCACGTCCACGTCGATTGCGTGCGGCCGGACGTGCGCGAAAGCCTGCGCGGCCTGCCGGTCGGCCAGGACTGGACGCCGCTGCCGGTTTCTCTAGCGGGTCAGCGCTACCAGGCGATGCGGCTGGACACGCCGGCGCTGGACGCCGACCCGTTCACGCTGCTGGCCGACGGCGTGCCGGGCGCCAAGGAGGCCATGGGCCAATGCACGCTTGCCGTCCTGGGCAGCGCGGACGGGTTCGTGCTGCTTGCCGGGCGGATCGGGGAGGATGGGGACGGGCATGGCGAGGATTTGCAGGACCATGCGTGCGCGGTGGCGCAGCCTCAGTAGGCGACAGCCTGTTTCAGGCTTGGCTGAGGCTCTCCACCCAGGAAAGCCAATCGTTGAAATGAGGACAAGCTGAGCGGAAAGCTTCCAAGCCGGCTTTCCTCAGTATCTCTGGGCCGTCCGACACCTTGCCATAACGCCTGCGCCAGCCTTGGAGCAGTTCGTCCAAGCGTTTGGAGGGGTGGGTTGCAGGGCCATTGTTCACCAACTCAGGGCCGCCTGCCTCCTGCACCATTTCGGCAAGCTTGTTTGACAGACCATGGACTCCGAGATGGGCTTCGGCATGGTCGGCCGCCGCAAAAACCCATGCTTCGAACTCGTGCAGCATAAGAAAGGGCCGGAACCGGGGATTTCCGATGTTTTCGGCAAAGGCAGCCTCAAGAGCGGCAACTTTGAGCCTGGCTGAGAGGGTCCTTGCCTGCTCGTCGATGGCCGGGAAGTCGTTGGGCAAGCCGTAGTAGTCTATCAGCGTCGTGACCACGGCATCTGTGTCGGTCAGCAATCTGCGGACATCCCTTGCCATGCGCTCATAGCTTGTCACGCCCCCTTTGAACGGCTTGCCAGCAGGCAGTTCCTTGGTGCGGAGCAAACTCGCCCTCTCGATGAACACCCCGAGCGGAGCCAAGTGCTTGCGGAGGACGATGTTGCTGAATGCCTCTTCCGTTTGGCCTTCCACCAGCAGCAGGACGCGCCTCATTTAGGCCGGCCACCCAATACGTTCTTCAGCCAAAGCTCTCCAAGTCCGTACTCTTCCAGCCAAGTCTCCAACGAAGGTTCGTCCAGGTGGCGGAAGGTCGATGCTCCGTCGTGCTGTTCGGCAACGATGACCTCGTCGGGCGTAAGTTGGTCCAGCAAAGTGACGGATTGCGTCGCTGCCAGGATTTGCCGTTGCATCGACGCGCCCCGAAGCATCTCGACGAGCAGTGTTAAGGCCACTGGATGCAAACCTAATTCCGGCTCGTCAAGGAGAATAAGGGACGGCATGAGCCGCCTTGGCTGTAGCAGAAGCGTTGCCAAGCAGATAAAGCGCAAAGTGCCGTCCGACAGCGCCGAGCCATCAAGATAGGCGTCAGAATTGAGCTGTCGCCATTCCAGCTTGATTTTACTTGAGTTTGCCGCGAGCGGGGCGAGCTGGAAGTCCGCGAAGAACGGTGCGACACGGCGAACGTGCTCGACGATCCTTGTGTATTCTTGAGGATGGCGATGCATCAGCAAGAACAGGAAGGCAGCGATATTGCCACCATCTACCCGAAGCCGGTGATTGTCCGACACATCCTGCGTGAGCTTGGGTGGACTATTATCAGAGGTGTCGTGAAAATGGTATGGAACCCAGCCTGTGACCGCCTGCATGACAAAACTTGCTACCCGCCCTGGAGCGTTTATCGCTGCTGTCGGCAGCAATGCTTCCTTGTGACCAACACCCAGGTTCTCTCTTATGTCTGAGCTATATCTCCCGCTGAAATGGGTCTGCTCATAAGTGAAAATCAATTCGTCACTAATGGTTATAGCAAGCGCAAAGCTGTATGCGTTCGGATCAAAACCAAACAGCATAGACAGCTCCGAAGATCGTTTGGGGCCGTGGTGCAAGATGCGCGCTGCTCCGCCCTGCCGTGCGACATATTCTTGCAATCGACCTTGAACGATTTGCCCAAGCAACCGAAACGCGCCGATTAAGTTGGATTTGCCCGCGCCATTTGGACCAATGACGACGTTGAGCGGACCCAGCTTGAGCGAGACTTTCTCAAGTGACTTGAAGCCAGAGATTTCAATCCAGTTGAGCGTCATGACCGTTTACGGAGCCTAGCCTAGGCTGCTGTCAAGGCAAGGCTCACAAAAACGAAACCGGGTCCACGTCCACGTCCACCCGCACCCCTCGCCCCACCTTTACCTGCCCCAGCCAGGCCCGCAGCAGCGGCTGCACCGCCACGTCCCGCCGCGCCTTCAGCAGCAGCCGCCGACGGTGCCGCCCGCGCAGGATCGCCAGCGGCGCGGGCGCTGGCCCCAGCACCGTCACCCCCTCCGCCCGGGGTGCGGCGCGGCCCAAATCCCGCGCGGCCTCGTCGGCGGATTGCGGGTCGTCGGCGGAAACGATCAGCGCAGCCAACCGGCCGTACGGGGGCCAGCCGCCGGGGCGGCGGGCCGCGCTCTCCTGCTCCATGAAGGCAGCCAGGTCGCCGCCCACCAGCGCCTGCATCACCGGGTGCTCCGGGCTGAAGGTTTGCAGCAGCACCCGGCCCGGCGCTTCCGCCCGCCCGGCCCGGCCGCTGACCTGGTGCAGCAGCTGCACCGTGCGCTCGGCGGCGCGCAGGTCGCCGCCGGCCAGGCCCAAGTCTGCGTCCACCACGCCCACCAGCGTCAGGTGCGGGAAGTGCCAGCCCTTGGCCACGATCTGGGTGCCGATGATGAGGTCCACCTCGCGGGCCGAGATCGCGCGCGCGGCTTGGGCGGCGGCGTTCGGGCCGGGCATGGTGTCGCTGGCCATCACCAGGGTGCGCGCGTCCGGGAACAGCGCGGCGGCCTCCTCCGTGATGCGCTCCACGCCGGGTCCGATCGGCACCAGGCTGTCGGGGGCGGCGCACACCGGGCAGGCGGGCGGGATCGGCTCCGCGTGGCCGCAATGGTGGCAGGCGAGCTGCCGCCGGGCACGGTGCTCCACCAGCCAGGCGGTGCAGTTGGGGCACTGCATCCGGTGGCCGCAGGTGCGGCACAGCGTCAGCGGCGCGTAGCCGCGGCGGTTGAGGAACAGCATGGCCTGCTCGCCGCGCGCCACCGTGTCGCGGATGGCGGCTGCCAGCGGCTCGGCCAGGAAACGGCCGCGCGGCGGCTGGTTGTCGCGCAGGTCGAGCGTTTCCACGGTCGGCAAGGTTGCGCCGCCGTGCCGCGCGCTCAACGTCAGGCGGCGATAGCGCCCCGCCTCCACGTTGGCGAGCGTCTCCAGGCTGGGCGTGGCGGACACCAGCACGGCGGGGGCGGCGGACAGGCGGGCGCGCACCACGGCCATGTCCCGCGCGTGGTACACCACGCCGTCCTCCTGCTTGAACGCCGTCTCGTGCTCCTCGTCCACCACGAGGAGGCCCAGCTCGGGAAACGGCAGGAACAGCGCCGAGCGCGCCCCCACCACCACCGGCGCCCCGCCCTCCGCCACCGCGCGCCAGGTGGTGCGCCGGACGCGGGACGGCAAATCCGAGTGCCACACGGCGGGGGGGGTGCCGAAGCGGGCGGCGAAGCGCTCCAGCCATTGGGAGGACAGCGCGATCTCCGGCAGCAGCACCAGCGCCTGCCGCCCGGCCGCCACGCACTCCGCCACCGCCTCCAGGTAGACCTCCGTCTTGCCGGAGCCGGTCACGCCATCCAGCAGCGAGACGGAGAACGCCGCGTCCCGCACCGCCCCGCGCAACGCCGCCGCGGCATCCGCCTGCTCGGCCGACAGCGCCGGGCCGGGGAACGCCGGGTCCGGCGCGGCGAACGGGCGCGGGGCGGGCAGCACCGTCGGCAGCAGCAGCCCCGCGCCGGCCATGCCGCGCAGCACTCCGGGCGAGACCGCCGCGTCCCGCGCCACCGCCGCCCCGGTGCGCGAAACGCCGTCCGACAGCAGCGCCACCACCCGGCGGCGCGCGTCCGTCAGCCTTGCGTCATCCGGCACGTCCGCCAGGCTCCAGCCGGATTGCGGCACGGGGGGCGCCAGTGCGTTGATCCGCAACGACATGGCCAGCACGTCCCCGGGCGGGGCCAGGGTGTAGGCGGCCACCCAGTCGATGAAGCGGCGCAGGGCGGGCTGCATGGCGGGCGCGTCCAGCACCGCTTCCACCGGCTTGAGCTTGGACTGGGGCACCGGGTCGCCCTGGCCTGCGTCCCACACCACCCCCACCTCGGCGCGGCGGTTGAGCGGCACCAGCACCATGTCGCCGGGCCGCACGTCCATGCCGTCCGGCACCGCGTAGTCGAACGGCCCGGCGAGCGGGTAGGGCAGCAGCACGTGAACCCGCTTCCGGGCCGCGCCGGCGCCCGGTAGGGTGAGGTCGAGGAAGGGCGAGCGCATGATCGTTTGGGTGGATACCACGGCCGCGCATATCAAGCCCCTGGACGGGGCGAGCTGACGCGCGTGGACGGCGAGGACGTGGCCGCCTTCCTGCGCGCCAACCCGCACTGGCTGAGCGACAATCCGGAGCTGTACCGCGTGCTGCACCCGCCGCGCCGGCTGCACGGCGAGGCGCTGGCGGACCACATGGCCGCCATGCTGGCCCGCGAGCGCGCGCACGCCCGCGCCGAGTGCGCCCGCGCCGACAGCGTGCTGGCCGCCGGCCGCGCCGCCGCCAAGGGAACCAGGAGCGATGCGGCGACGATGACGCGGTTCGCCGCGGCCGCCCTGAAGGTCGCCAACGGCGGCCCCGCTGGCCGACAGGCCTTGCGCGGCGCCATTCTGCCCCCGCTCGGCATCCTGC
>CAXTNC010000098.1:0-11664 GCA_964245495.1 uncultured Acetobacteraceae bacterium | reverse complement strand
GCCGCGGTTCTCGGGCGCCTGACCCGGTGGCCGCCGCGACGCCCGCCGCGCCCGGCGCGGCCCTGCCAGCCGCGCCCGCGCCCAGGGTGATCCTGATCACCGCCGGGGACAGCAAGGTGATGCCGGTGCTGCAGGGGCTGATCCGCTCGCTGGAGCTGTTCCCGGAGCGCAGCCGGGTCGAGATCGGCTGCCTGGACGTGGGCCAGACGGCGGAGGACCGCGCCTGGCTCGCGGACCATGGCGTGATCCTGGCGGTGCCGACCACGCATTTCGGCGTGGACATGGGCCAGCTCAGGCCGTACGACCTCGCCGTCATCGCCCGCCCGTTCCTGCGCGACTACTTCCCCGGCCGGGACATCTATCTTTGGATCGACTCGGACGTTTGGCTGCAAGGCTGGTGGGTGATCGACGGGTTCTGCCAGGGCGCGCTCGACACCGGCCTGGCCATCGCCCACGAGCGTGAGCGCGCCTACGCCTTCCAGGGCTGGCTGTACGCCTGGTTCGCCAAGCACATGCTGCTCGGCTACGGCCCGGTCAACGCGGCGTGGCTGCTGTCCCGCCCGCACCTCAACGCCGGGCTGTTCGCCATGCGGGCCGACAGCCCGCAGTGGGAGCTGTGGATGCACGCCTACCAAGCGGCCTGGAAGCGCACGGGCAAGTTCACGCCGCACGACCAGTTCTCGCTCAACCAGGTCGTCCATGGCGGCGTGCTGTCCCGCCCCACGACGAAGGCGACCCTGCTGCCGACGCGCTACAACTGGATTTGCAGCCGCGGCCAGCCGATGTGGAACGATGCGGAAGGAATGCTGTGCGAGCCATACCCGCCCTACCGCGCCATCGGCGCCGTGCACCTCGCCGGACCCGGCAAGACGACGGACTACGACATCCGCCGCACCGGCGGCGGCAGCTTCAAGGCAAGGCTGGTGCAGGGCGTGAGGCCGCCATCGTGAAGGCGTCGCCATGAAGCCGGGGACCATCGCCTGGTTCATCATGCTGCACCGCAAGCCGGAGCAGTTCGAGTGGCTGCTCAACGCCATCTACCACCCGGACGACCTCTACTTGGTCCACGTGGACCTCAAGAGCCTGTTCAACTTCAAGGGCCGCGGCGGCACCTGGACCGCGGTGCGCAAGCTGGTCGCCGGCCGCCCCAACATCCAGGTCATGCGCCCGCGTCCCACCAACTGGGGCGGCTGGAGCCTCGGCCGCATCAGCCTGGACGCCATCGCCCGCCTGCTCGACGCCGGGGCGGACTGGTCCCACTTCGTCAACCTCAGCGGCGAATGCTACCCGACCCGGCCGCTGGCCGAGTTCCGCGCCGCGCTGCGCGAGCGCCCGGACGACGTGTACGTCGAGACCAAGGCGTTCGCCGACCTGCCGGCGGCCGACTGGCACCGCCGCCGCCCCCGCGTGATCGAGACGCCGGTGAAGATTCTGCCGCTGCCCGGCAGCCGCCAGCCGCCCAAGACCTTCAAGCTGGACCACAAGGGGTCGCAGTGGGTGGTGCTGCCGCGCGCGTTCTGCGAGTGGCAGCGCCATTCACCGCTGCGGCGGGACATGGACCGCTACCTGCGGTGGAGTCCGCTCAGCGACGAGCTGGTGGCGCAGACCCTGCTGCTGAACGGCCCGTTCCGCGACCGGCAGGCCACGCATTACGGCCGCGCGATCCGCCTGGTGGAGCCGGCGCCGCACCCGACGGTGCTGACGATGGCCGACCTGGACTGGATTCACGCCACCCCGGCCTTCTTCGCCCGCAAGTTCGACGCCACGGCCGACGCCGCCATCCTGCACACCCTGGCCGGCGAGATCGGCGCCCGCGCGCCCTGAGCGCCGGGACGCCCAGGCGGCGCGGCCCGCGAACGGCCCCTGCCTGGTGAGCAGCCCGAGCGGCACGACGACGGCCAGGCTCAGCCACAGCACCGGCAGGATGCGCACCGCCCGGTGCAGCAGGAACTGCGCCGGCCCGGCCGCGCGCCGCAGCGCGCCGGCCGCGATGAAGCCGCTGACGCAGAAGAACACCTCGACGCCGAACTGCAACGGCATGATGGCGGCGTGCGCCAGGCCGGCCCCTTGGCCGGCAAACCCCTGAACGCCGGAGCAGGCGACGTGGAACAGGAACACCGGGAACGCGAGCAGGCCGCGCGCGCCATGCAGGCTGCTGTTGAACCCGGCGTGGGACGTCGGGGCTTGCCGGGCGGCGGCGTCCGGCGGGGGTGCTTGCGAAGCCTGGCCCGGACCATCTCGCACAAGGTCCGCGTCAGGCTGGGCCAATTTCTGCTTGATCAATGGTGCTTGCGCGGGATTGACGTTGTTTTAGCGCAATGGCTCCGCCCGCGCCGGGCCGGCGTCGTCCGCTGCGTGGAAAAGGCAGGCCGCCGCCTGCCGCCGCCTCACAGCGCGAAGTAGAGCAGCGCCGCCAGGCCCCAGGCGGCAACTCCCAGGGCCGCGCCCACGATGATCCCGCACGCGGCGGAAAGGTCGGTGGGTTCCGGTCGCCAAGGCTCCGGCTTCGGCCGGCGCAGGATGGCGTCATCTTGATAAGGGTTCTTGTAGACTTTGAACTGGGCCAATCCGGCCTCCCGGTCGTACCTTATGTCATTGGCGCATATGGCGCGCTGCGGCGGTCAAGCCACAACAAACCTGTCATATCATGACATGGGCACGCAAATGTCTGGTCAGCGAAAAATATTCGCCGCGTCCGGCGCAAAGCGGTGATTCCGACGCCGCGGCATCGAAAGGCCGGGTCCTGCGTATGGGGGATGCGCGGCCTGCCACGATGGCTCCGGCCACGGAACATTCGAGCCATGGTGTCCATCATGCCTGCATTCCCCCAGCCCGCCGAGTTCCTGTCCGCCGCCCGCTGGCGGGCCTTGCTGCACGGGCGCGAACTCGGCCTGGCCGCGGCGCTGGTCGCCCTTTGCGTGGGCACGTTCGCCGCCGGCCAGGCGGTGGAGTCCCGCTCGACCGCCGGCACCCGGCGCGACACCAGCCTGGTCATCACCTCGACGCAGCTGCTGTCCGCCCTGAAGGACCTGGAAACCGGGCAGCGCGGCTTCCTGCTGACCGGCAAGGACGAGTACCTGGAGCCGTACGACGCGGCCCGCTCGCAGCTGCCGGGCCAGATGGAGGCGCTCGCCAAGCTGGGGCTGCCGCTGAACGGCCTGCTGGAGGCCGCCCAGGCCAGGATGGACATGGCCGCGAACGGCGTCCGCATCCGGCGCACGGAAGGGCTGGACGCCGCCGTCGCCGCCATCAGCACCGGCCGCGGCAAGGCGCTCATGGATGTCGCCCGGGTCAAGGTCGCTGCCTTGCAGGTGACCGCCGCCAACCGGCTGGACAAGCGGGACCGCCGCACCCGGACCGAAACGCGCTGGCTCGCCGCCGCCTCGCTGCTGTCCCTGGCGGGGGCCATCGCGCTGGTGGCGTTGTTCGCGGTGCGGCGGCGGCGGGAGGGCCGGGCCGCGGCCTCCCTGCTGGACAGCGTGCTGGAGAACGCGCCGGTGGGGCTTGGCCTGCTCGACGGCTCCCTGCGGGTCAGGCACATGAACCGGGCGCTGGCCGCCATGGGGGACCGCGCGCTCAGCGTCGATGTCGGCAGCAGCATCTGGGACGTGATGCCGGAGCTGAAGGACGTGTTCGCGGCCAAGCTGGAGCGGGTGCTGGACGGCGGCCGGCCGATCCCGAACACGGAGGTGACGGCCGCCAACCCCCTCAAGCCGGAGCTGACCCGGCATTTCCAGGTGAGCTTCTACCCGCTGGCCAGCGGAACGGACCGCGGCGCCGGCATGGTGGTGGCGGACGTGACCAACCGCAACCGCCTGGAACGCCGGGTCAGGCAAAGCGAGGAGCGGTTCCGCACCCTGATGGAGAACAGCGCCTCCATCATCTGGACCACGGCGCCGGACGGCCGGTTCGCGGGCAGCCTGGCCCAGTGGTGCCGCTTCACCGGGCAAACGGAGGAGCAGGCGGGCGGCGAGGGCTGGCTCGACGCCGTGCACCCGGAGGACCGCGCGGCCATCACCGCCGCCTGGGCGCGCGCGGTGGAAACGCAGCACCCCTACGTCATCGAGCAGCGGCTGCGCCGGGCGGATGGCGAGTGGCGCACCATGGCGGTGCATGGGGTGCCCGTGCTGGACGAGGACCTGTCCGTGCGGGAGTGGGTCGGCAGCCACACCGACGTGACGGAGCGCCGCCGGGCGGAAGAAGCGCTGGCCGCGGCCAAGGAGGCGGCGGAGGCGGCCAACCGGGCCAAGAGCACCTTCCTGGCCAACATGAGCCACGAGCTGCGCACCCCGCTTTCGGCGGTGATCGGCTACAGCGAGATGCTGGAGGAGGAGATGGCGGACCTGGGCGAGCCGCACCTGGTGGCGGACCTCAAGAAGATCGAAAGCAACGCCCGCCACCTGCTCAGCCTGATCAACGACGTGCTCGACCTGTCCAAGATCGAGGCCAACCGCATGACCAGCTACGCCGAGGACTTCGACGTGGCGAAGATGGCGCAGGAGGCGGCGGCCACGGTGGACAGCCTGGTGCAGCGCAAGAGCAACGTCCTGCAGCTCGACCTGGCCGAGGGCCTCGGCGCCATGCACACGGACGTGGTCAAGGTCCGCCAGTGCCTGTTCAACCTGATCAGCAACGCCGCCAAGTTCACCGAAGCCGGCCGCATCACCCTGTCCATCCGCCGCGACCCGCAGCCGGACGGCGATTGGATGGAGTTCCGGGTGGCCGACACCGGCATCGGCATGACGCCCGAGCAGGTGGCCCGCCTGTTCCAGCGCTTCGCCCAGGCCGACGAGAGCACCACCCGCAACTTCGGCGGCACCGGCCTCGGCCTGGCGCTCACCCGGGCGTTCTGCCGGGTGCTGGGCGGGGACGTGTCGGTGGAAAGCCGGGTGGGCGAGGGCACCGCGTTCACCATGCGCCTGCCCGCGGCGATGCCCGAGCAGATGGCCGAGGAAACGGACGGGCCGGGGGCGGACGGCGCTGCGGCGCCCGGCAAGCAGGTCGTGCTGGTGGTGGACGACGACGCGGCGCAGCGCGAGCTGCTCACCCGGTTCCTGGAGCGGGAAGGCTTCGCCGTGCGCACCGCGTCCGACGGCCGGACCGGGCTGGAGCTGGCCCGCGCCATCCGCCCCCGCGCCATCCTGCTGGACGTGATGATGCCGCAGATGGATGGCTGGTCCGTGCTGAGCGCGCTCAAGGCGGATGCGGAGCTGGCTTCCATCCCCGTGGTGATGGCCAGCTTCGTCAACGAGCCTGGCCTGGCCAGCGCGCTCGGCGCTGCGGAGTACCTGCTCAAGCCCGTTGAATGGGACCAGCTTAAGGACGTGATGCAGCGGTTCCGCGCGACGGAGGGCTGCGTGCTGGTGGTGGACGACGACCCGGACGCGCGCGCCCGGCTGCGCGCGGTGCTGGAGCGCAACGGCTGGCTGGTGGCGGAGGCCGGCAACGGCCAGGAAGCGCTGGCCTGGGTGGCGCAAGCGTTGCCGCAGGTGATCCTGCTGGACCTGACCATGCCGGTGATGGACGGCTTCACCTTCCTGCACGCCCTGCGGGGGCAGCCCGGCGGCGCGGAGATCCCGGTGGTGGTGCTGAGCGCGCGGGACCTCAGCCAGGGCGACCGGCAGCGGCTCAGCACGGCCGAGCAGGTGCTGCGCAAGGGCGACGTGGACCTGCGCGACCTGCCGGGCCAGCTCGCCAGGCTGCGCCACGTTTCAGGCTGAGGCGGCGCACGAACGCGCCAGCCTGCCGCGCAACGGGGAGCTTGGCGCGGGGCAGCGCGTGGAGGCGGCAGAGGGGCGGGCGCACGCCGTGCCGGCCGACGTGTCGGACAGCGCCGCCGTGCAGGCCCCGGCGTCGGAGATCGAGGCGACGCCCGGCGCGCCGCGTCCGGCCGGCGCGACATGCCGGTGCAGATCAACAGTTGGCGCGCCAGGGGAAATGCGGGGCCAGGGCTGTCGATCCGTCCGTCCCGTCATGGTATTGCGGCATCATGAAAAAAGCGCCAGTGCCCACGGTCAACCCGGACGACCGGCTTTCTTGCCTGAACGCGTTGCGCAACGGGAAGATGGCGGAGTCCGCCCACGCCTACGTCCGCGGCAGCACCATCAAGTTCTACGAGTGGCTCGCCTCCTCCAGCCGGGCAGCGGTGCCGGAAGGCCCGTCGGTGTGGATCTGCGGGGACTGCCACGTGGGCAACCTCGGCCCGGTCGCCGGGTCGGACGGCTCGCTGGAGATCGACATCCGGGATTTGGACCAGACCGTGATCGGCAACCCGGCGCATGACCTGATGCGCCTCGGGCTGTCCCTGGCGATGGCCGCGCGCAGCTCCGACCTGCCCGGCGTCACCACGGCGCATATGCTGGAGCGCATGATGGAGGGCTACGAGGCCGCGCTCGCGGACGCCGACCCGGACATCTCCGCGCCCATCCCCGAAACCGTCCGGCACGCCATGCGCCGGGCCGCCGGGCGGTCCTGGAAGCACCTGGCGGACGAGCGCATCGAGGGCGTGGAGCCGGCGATCCCGCGCGGCAAGCGGTTCTGGCCGCTCGCGAAGGAGGAGAAGCAGGCAGTCGCCGAGCTGTTCGAGCGGGAAGACGTGCGGGCGCTCGTCACCTCCCTGCGCACGCGCGAGGACGGCGCGGCGATCACCGTCATGGATGCCGCCTACTGGCGCAAAGGATGCAGCTCGCTGGGCCGGCTGCGCTACGCCGTCCTGGTGGCGATCGGCAAGGGCAAGATGGTCCGCCACTGCTTGATGGACATCAAGGAGGCGGTCGCCCCCGTGGCGCCCCGCGATCCCGCCGCCAAGATGCCGCGCGACAACGCCGAGCGGGTGGTGGAGGGCGCCCGCCACCTGTCGCCCGCCCTGGGCGCCAGGATGCTGCCGCTGCGCCTGATGGACCGCGCCGCGTTCCTGCGCGAGCTGCTGCCGCAGGACCTCAAGCTCGAGATCGAGCGCGTGACGCGGGACGAGGCGATGCAGGTGGCGGAGTACCTGTCCGCCGTGGTGGGCCGCGCGCATGGCCGCCAGATGGGCAGCATGGACCGCAAGGCATGGGCGGCGGAGCTGGGCCGCAACCGGTCCAAGACGCTGGACGCGCCGTCCTGGCTGTGGCTGAGCACCGTGGACCTGGTGGCGACGCATGAAGCGGCGTACCTGGAGCACTGCCGCCGCCACGCCCTCATGGCGGCATGAGGCTCAGCCTTGCGGGGCGCTGAAGTCCTGGTCCGCAAACGGGTCCGGGCTGGGCATATGGCACTGGTCGCAGCCGAGGGTCAGCGCCCCGCAGGCCGTTCCGAAGGCGGCCGGGGTCATGCCGCCACCGGCTCGCGCTGCGGCGCCGCCTTGGCCGGCGCCTTCGGCCGTTTCCGGCCGAGATGGCTGAGCTTGTCCATGTAGATGTAGACCACCGGCGTGGTGAACAGCGTCAGCGCCTGCGACACCAGCAGCCCGCCCACCATCGCATAGCCGAGCGGCTGCCGCAGCTCGGACCCGGCGCCGCCGCCCAGCGCCAGCGGCACGCCGCCCAGCATGGCGCACAGCGTCGTCATCAGGATGGGCCGGAACCGCAGCAGGCACGCCTCATGGATCGCGTTCTCGGCCGAGGCTCCCCGCTCGCGCTCGGCATGGATGGCGAAATCGACCAGCATGATGCCGTTCTTCTTGACGATGCCGATCAGCAGGATGATGCCGATGATCCCGATCACGTCCAGGTCCATCCCGAACAGCATCAGCGTCGCCAGCGCGCCCAGCCCGGCGGCGGGCAGGGTGGAAAGGATGGTCAGCGGATGGATCATGCTCTCGTACAGCATTCCCAGGATGAGATAGACCGCGAGCAGCGCCGCCGCGATCAGGATCGGCGTGCTGCTCAGCGAGCCTTGGAACGCCTGCGCGCTGCCCTGGAAGCTGGTGGCCAGGGATGGGGGCGCATGCAGCCCCGCCACCTCGCGCTGCACGGCCGTGACCGCCGCCCCGATGGAGACGTGCGGCTGCAGGTTGAAGCTGATGGTGACGGAGGGGAACTGCCCCTGGTGGTTCACCGACAGCGCCGCCACGCCTGGCTTGAACGTCGCGATCTGGCTCAGCGGCACCTCCGTGCCGTCCTGCGAGCGCACGTGGATGCGGCTCAGGGCTTCCGGTCCCAGCTGGAACGCCTGGTCTGTTTCCAGGATGGCGTAGTACTGGTTGAGGCGGGTGAAGATCTTGGCGACGTGCCGCTGCCCGAACGCGTCGTACAGCGTCGAGTCCACCTTCGCCGGGTCGATGCCGAAGCGCGACGCGGCCGAGCGGTCGATCTCGATGGCAACGGTGCGGCCCGCGTTCTCCTGGTCGCTGGCGACGGAGGACAGCTGCGGCAGCGCTTGCAGCTTGTGCAGCAGCTTGGGCGCGTAAAGGTCCAGCTCGGCGCCGTCCACGTCCGTCAGGGTGAACTGGTACTGCGTCTTGGACAGGCGGGCGCCGATGGTGATGTCCTGCGCCGCCTGCATGTAGAGCGTGATGCCCTGCACGCCTTGCAGCGCCGTGTTCAGCCGCGCGATCACCTGGTCCGCCGTTACGTTGCGCTGGCCCTGCGGCTTGAGGGTGATGAACACGCGGCCGTTGTTCTCCGTCACCGTGGGTCCGCCCGGGCCGATGTAGCCGACCGCGGACGCCACCGCAGGGTCCTGGCTGGCGATCTGGATGATGGATTGCTGGCGCTGCTTCATGCCGTCGGGTGACATGTCCTGCGCCGCCTCGCTGATGCCGACGATGATCCCGGTGTCCTGCTGCGGGAAGAAGCCTTTCGGGATGGCGACGAACAGCCACACGGTCGCCGCCACCGTGCCGATCATCACCGCCAGCGTGACGCGCCGGTGCCGCAGCGCCACCGCCAAGGCTCGGTCATAGGCGTGGACCAAGCCCTCCAGCCCCGCCTCCAGCGTGCGCGACAGCCAGCCAGGATGCGCCTCGTGGTCCGGCTTGAGCAAGCGCGCGCACATCATCGGCGTCAGCGTGAGCGAGACCACGACGGAGACGGCGATCGACACGGCGACGGTGACGGCGAACTCGCGGAACAGCAGGCCCACCACGCCGCTCATCAGGAACAGCGGGATGAACACCGCGATCAGCGAGACCGAGATGGACATGATGGTGAAGCCGATCTCGGCAGCGCCCTTCAGGGCCGCCTCCATCGGCGACGCGCCGTCCTCGATGTGGCGGACGATGTTCTCGATCATCACGATGGCGTCGTCCACCACGAAGCCGACCGCGATGGTCAGCGCCATGAGCGAAAGGTTGTCCAGGCTGTAGCCGAGGACGAACATGACCGCGAACGTGCCGACCAGCGAGATCGGCACCGACACGGCGGGGATCACCGTCGCCCACAGCTTGCGCAGGAACACCGCGATGACGCCGACCACGAGGGCGATGGTCAGCAGCAGGGTGAACTGCACGTCCTGCACGCTGGCGTTGATGGTCTGCGTGCGGTCCGAGACGACTTCGACCTTGACGGCCGGGGGCACCGCGGCCTGCAGCTGCGGCAGCGCCTGCTTGATCGCCGCCACCGTGCTGATGACGTTGGCGCCGCTTTGCCGCTGCACCGCCAGCAGCACCGCCGGCTTGCTGTTCAGCCAGCCGGCCAGCGTCCGGTCCTCCGGCGCCACGATCGCCCGCCCGATGTCGCGCACCCGGACGGCCGCCCCGTTGCGGTATGCC
Organism: uncultured Acetobacteraceae bacterium; assembly: GCA_964245495.1. Lineage (GTDB taxonomy): Bacteria > Pseudomonadota > Alphaproteobacteria > Acetobacterales > Acetobacteraceae > LMUY01. The sequence continues at coordinate 1,970 of CAXTNC010000098.1, read as the reverse complement.
ACGACCGTGTCCGCGAACCCGGCGGCCGTCATCAGCTGGTCGTTGGTTTGCAGGATGAAGCCCTGCTGCGCGCCGTACAGCTGGCCCTTGGGCTGGTCCACCGTGGCGTTGGCCAGCGCGGCGCGGATGGTCTCCAGGTCCAGGTTCGCGGCGGCAAGCTGCGCCGGGTTGACCTGGATGCGGATGGCCGGGTTCTGCAAGCCGCCGATGCCGACCAGGCCCACGCCGGGCAGCTGGGAGATCTTCTGCGCCAGGATGGAGTTGGCGTAGTCGCTCACCGCCGTGATCGGCAACGTGTCCGAGGACAGCGAGATCAGCAGGATGGGCGTGTCCGCCGGGTTCGTCTTGCGGTACAGCGGCGGGTTCAGCAGCGAGGGCGGCAGGTCGGCGGCGGCGGCGTTGATCGCCGCCTGCACGTCCCCGGCGGCCGAGTCGATCGTCCGGCTGCGGCCGAATTGCAGCGTCACCTGGGTGAAGCCGGTGCCGCTGCTCGACGTCATCTGGCTCAAGCCCGGGATCTGGCCGAACTGGCGCTCCAGGGGCGTGGCCACGGTGGCGGCCGTGGTTTCCGGGTCGGCCCCCGGCAGCTGCGCCGTGACCTGGATGGTGGGCGAGTCCACGTTCGGCAGGGCGGCCACCGGCAGCCGCACGTAGCCGATGATGCCGAGCGCCACGATCGCCACCATCAGCAGCGAGGTGGCGACCGGCCGGCGGATGAAGCCCGCGGACATGGTCATGGCAGCAGCCCCGAGGACGCGGCCGAGCTGCTGGCCACCTGGTCCGGCTGCGACGGCGTCACCACCGTGCCGTCCACCAGGCGGTACTGGCCCTGCACCACCACGGTCTCGCCCGGCTTCAGCCCGGCGCTGACCAGCGCCATGCCCCGCCGCCGCTGCGCCACCGTGACGGGCTGGGGCGAGACCTTCTCGCCCACGCCCACGACATAGACGAACTCGCCTCCCGCCCCTTGCTGCACCGCGTCCGTGGGCACGGACAGGCCGTCCTTCACCGTCCGCACCGTCAGCTCCACGTTGACGAAGGTGCCGGGCCACAGTTGGCGGTGCGCGTTGGGGAACAGCGCCTTCAGCTGCACCGTGCCGCTCGCCGGGTCGGCCTGGTTGTTGATGAGCAGCAGCCGGCCCGTGTCGAGCTGCCGGGTGCCCGCCTGGTCATAGGCCGCAGCCGCCACCTCGCCGGCCGCGAGCGCGTCTTGCACCTGCGGGATGGCGGCGGCCGGCAGCGTGAACACGATGGCGATCGGCTGCACCTGGGTCACCGTCACCAGCCCGGCGGCGTCCGCAGGGTGGATGACATTGCCGACATCCAGCGCGCGGATGCCCGTCACCCCGTCGAACGGCGCCGCGAGGGACGTGTAGCTGAGCTGGGTTCGCGCATCCTCGATCGCCGCCTGGTCCGCCTCGATCGTGCTCTGCGTCTGGCTGACCTGCGACTTCTGGTCCGTCACCTGCTGCTCGGTGGCGAAGCCGCGGTCCAGCAACGGCATGTTGCGGCTGAGGTTGACCTGGGCGTTGGTGTGATGCGCCTGGTCGCGGGCGAGCTGGGCTTGCGCTTGGTCGAGCTTGGCCTGGTTGGGCCGCGGATCGACCTGGGCGAGCACGTCGCCGCGGCGCACCTCCTGGCCTTCGACGAAGTTCACGCTTTGCAGCACGCCGGCGACCTGGGTGCGGATGACGGCGGAGTTCAACGCCTGCACGGTGCCGAGGCCGTCGAGGATGACCGGCACGTCGCGCTGCTGCACCGCCGCCGCCACGACGGGGACGGGCGGCGGCGGCTGTGCGCAAGCCCGATGCGCGCCGCCGCCGATCAGGAAACCCGCCAGCAGCCCTGATATCGCCTTTCCACTCCGGATATGTGGCATGCCGTGTCGCTCCCGACGTCGAATCCGTTGCCGATAGCACGCCGGTTCCGGATTGGTGCGTCTCGTTTCCCCTGAGCCTCGTACGCGGCGC
>CAXTNC010000097.1:7773-11745 GCA_964245495.1 uncultured Acetobacteraceae bacterium | reverse complement strand
CGCCCGGCGGCGCGGGGGCCCGCCGCCGGGGCGCGGGACCCGGCGGCGCTGCGGAGCGCCTGGGTCACCGGGCCGATGTGGGGGCGCAGCATCCATCCCGACTGCCGGGAGGCTGCGGCCGATGCCGCCGCCCTGCTGCGCTCCCTGGGCCACACGGTGGCGGAGGCGGACCCGCTGGAGCCTGACGAGTACCGCCAGGCCCTGCGCGCCTTTCTCGTGCTGCTGTCGGCCCGCATCCGGCGCTTCATCGCCGAGGCCCCGGCGCTGGCAGGCGCGCCGCCGGGCCGCCGGCACTTCGAGCGGGTGACCTGGTCGCTGGGCCTGATCGACGCCACCCACCCGCCCGGCGCGCTGGCGGTCGCATTGGCGACGCAGCAGGCGGTCATGGCGCGGATGGCGGCGTTCGGGGACGGCTACGACGCCCTGCTTACCCCCACCCTGGCGGGACCGGTGCTGCCGGTCGGCGCCTGGGACCTGACGCTTGCGCAGCGGGCAGCCTTGGCGCTGCTGGCGCACGTTCCGGCGCGGCCGCTGGCGCAGGCGATCTTAAGGCAATTCTCAGGCAGCACCTTCGCCTGGGCTGCCTGCACCGGGCTGTTCAACCTGACGGGGCAGCCTGCCATGTCCGTGCCGCTGTGCTGGCGCGGCGGCCTGCCAGTGGGGGTGCAGCTGGCCGGGCGGCTCGGGCAGGACGGCCTGCTGTTCCAGCTGGCCGGGCAGCTGGAGCGCGCCCGCCCGTGGCGGGACCGGCGGCCGGGCGGCATCGTGAAAGATTAAGTTCACACGCCATGGGTGATGGCCGTTGCTATGGAAACCCGGCAGCGACGTGGTTCGCGTGCCGAGGACATGTCGTCGATGAAGAAGCCGGCAAGCTTCCAGCCCGGGGAACGCCTGCTGTCATCGCAAGGCTTGCAGGGCCAGGGCCTTGTCATTCCCGCGGCGCTGGCCGGGGCGCTCCACCTCGTGATCGCTTCCGCCCTGCAAGGCCTTGGCGGCCTTTCGGCTGCGTCCGCGCCGGAGCCGCCCGTGGTCACGCTCGTGACGCTGCCGCCGGCGCCGCTGCCGCCGGCGCCGCCCACGCCGCCAAAATCCGCGAACGTGGCCGAAGCCGCACCTGACCCAAGCCTGGCCACGACCGAGCCGCAAGCCGCCGTGCCTGCCGAAGCCCCGCCGGCGCCGGACCCTGAGCCTCCCAGCCATGCGGCGGAGAAGCAAGCCGCTCCGCCGCGCGTCAAGGCGCCCAACCATCCACGGCATCCAGCCCTTGCTCAATCGGCTCCGGCTCAGCCAAAACCCGCCCCCGCAGCTGGGCCGGTCGCCCCCGCCGATGTCCGAGGGCCGCTGCAAGCGCCGGCGAGGACGTCCGCCCTGCCCAGCGGCGATGCGGCTGAGGCGTCGTTCGAAGGCCGGATGCTGCAGGCTGTGCAAGCCGAAGCCCGCCGCAGCTATCCCGCGGCGGCCCGGCTCATGGGCGCGACCGGGCAAGCTGCCATCGCGTTCGAATACCGCGACGGGTCAGTGCGCGTCACCAGCATTGCGCAGAGTTCCGGTTTCCCGGCGCTGGACCGCGCCGCCGTGGCCGCGGTGCAGAACGCCAGCTACCCCGTTCCGCCCGCGGAGCTGGTCGGCCGCACCTTGGCGAAGATCGTGCACGTGAAGTTCGAGCTGACAGCCGAGTGAGGCAGGTCCTTGGCAGCTGACATGATGCTGTCACGGGCATCGGCAATCGACCATTGCATGAACTGCCGTCCCTTGATGGTGAAGCACATGAGAAACCGCAGCGCCCAGCGGGCCGGCCGGCGCACCAGCCTGACCGCCGCATGGGCCGCCATCTCGGCCGCCATCCCGCTCGCGTGACGCCTTCCAACCCTCCATCGACGCCCGCTACCGGATCAGGCCAGACCTGTCGGTTCATGGGCAGACCGCCCGCGGCTTCCTGGCCCCGCCGATCAACGTGCTGCAAACGGCGGCGTCCAACGTCAGCCATGGGGTCTCGCCGCAGACCACGGTGAACCACCAGCTCGGCACGAGCTATCAGATTGCAGCCCTCTCGCTGGCGGCCGACCTGTGCTACATCGACTTCAACAACCGCATCTCCGCCCAAAGCATCGCGGGCACCAACTGCGGCGGCGCGATCTACAAGGGCGTCGAGCTGGAAGGAACGGCGCGCATGGCGCCCGGCGTGTTCGCCTACGCCAACGGCTCGCTGAACGATGCCGTCTACACGGCAAGCCGCGTGGCCCTGGCCGGCAGTCCGCGGCAGGCGGCGGCGATCGGGCCGATCCTCGAGCGCGACGGCGGCTACGCCTCCATCCTGGCCAAGTTCATCGGCCCGCAATACGGGCTGGACAGCAACGCCAACGGCCTTGGCAACAGCCTGCCGCTGAAACCCTGCACCGACGTCGATCTCTCGCTCGGCAAGACGATTTCCATCCTGAACGGCCGCAAGATCAGCGGCCGGATCAACGTCAGCAACTTGTTCGACGACCACAGCCTGATCTACGTGACAGGAACCACGGCGGCCGGGACCGGGCTGTACTGCACGAACCCGGGCCGCAGCATCTTCTTCACGCTCGCCGCCTTCCTTTGAAGGCAGGCCTGGCCTAAGCCGGCAGCCACCGTGGCTCAGTCCTGGCCGGCGTGCAGCAGCGTGCCGGCGTGATCCAGCGCTTCTTGGCACTCGCGCTCGTCTGTCCCGGCCGAGGCGTTGCGGGCGCGCTTCTCGTCAGCCTCATTCAGTTCCTTGCGGGCGCGTTTCAGGTCGAAGTCGAGCAACTCGCGCTGCCGGCCCGGCGCCACCTGCTCAACCTTCGGCTTCAAGGCGGCGATCTCCTCCGCGCAACCGGCCAGGGCCGCGCGCGGCAGCAGCGCCAGCAAGCCGAACGCCCCGGCGGCCATGGCGGACGCCGAGGCCCAGCTACGCATGGCGCGACTCCTCGGCCCGGCGGCGTCCGAACGCCAGCCCGGCCGCGCCGAGCGACAGCAGCGCCAAGCTGGCCGGCTCCGGCACGCTCGTCACAGGCGCGCCGAAGCTCGTCAGGTTCGCGTCCACGAAAGCAGTCGGGCCGCCGGATACGCCCGAGGCGTATTCAAGGAAGCTTGGATTTGGGTCTTGCGGATCGGTGGTGATGGCGCCAGGCCCGGGTGCGGCGGTGAAGCTGGCAAGGTTCTCGGTGTTGAAGAAGCCGTTGGTTTCCAGGTCCACGGTCAGGCTCGCGCTGGCGCTGCCGTTGGCGGCGCTTGCGGCCGACCTGGCAGCGAACTGCACGGATCGTGCGCTGGCGTAGGCGGGAGGCACGTAGCTCGCTGCGTCCGCTGGCAGCCCGTAGGAGCCGATGTTGAACGCTGTGTATCGCCCCGCCGCGGTATCGTAGGTGAAGGCGCCGGAGATGGCGCTGCCGACCGCGTAAGCGGTGCCGGCCTGGCTCGTGACCGTGCCGGAGAAATCGGCGGTGACAAGGGATGCATGGGCGCGGGGGATGGCCAGGGCCAGGCTGCCGACTGCGAGGGTGAGAAGGAAGCGCATGGTTGACTCCGGCGTGGGATGGAAGGGAACGGCAGGGCGCACCGCCGCGCAGCCGTTCCAGGACACGCGGAAGGCCGCGCCGCATCATCTCCAAGGGCTGGCCTACAGTCATGCCAGACGCCGTGCATGGAGTGGTTACGGTTCTGTGACGTCCCTGTGACAATCGCCAGCAGCTTGCCAAGCATTGCTTAGCAGGCATGGCTCAGGCAGGCGGGCGCAGCGGCTGGTGGACGGCGGCGCAGGCATGGCGCTGGTGGCCAGCGCCGAGTGCAGCGCGCCGGTGGTGACGCCGGGCACGGCCGCGTCCGGGTCGAGCAGGGCGGCGAAGATGGACGGGCTGTCGAACTGCGGCGCGCAGAAGAAGGTGATCGCGCCGTCGGTGGCGACGAGGGCGGCGGTGCGCAGGTCGCCGATCATGCCGTGCTGCTCGATGGACGGGGTGGCGG
>CAXTNC010000097.1:0-7763 GCA_964245495.1 uncultured Acetobacteraceae bacterium | reverse complement strand
CAGCACGGGCACGCCGTCGGGGTCGTGCCCGGGCTGCACGCGGCGCAGGCTCGCGGGGTCGAGGGCGACGCGGTGGTCGACGCCGCGCAGCGGCCCGGCCGTGCCCGGCAGCAGGGCGATGCGGCCCGGCAGGGCGGCGACGCGGGCGCCCAGGCCGGCGGAGGCGCGCAGCAGGCCGGCGCTGCCCGGCAGCGGCACGCGCGGCCAGTCGCCGCGGATGCCGTCGGCGTTCTCGGCCAGCCAGGCGGGGGCGTAGCCGGTGGCCAGGGCGTGATGCCATGGCAGGGCGGCGGCGGCGTGGCCGGCGGGGGACAGGTCGACATGCTTGGCTAGAATATGGAACATGAGAAACTTGGCTCGCTCCTACCCTGTGCTATGTCATGACGTGACATGATGAGTGCACCTTGAAGGCGGAGCGGCTTTTCTACAGTCGGGAAGAACAGGCAGATGGGACGGTTCTGGAACTGCGCCTATGGCGCGTGCCGCAACCGGTGCCGCCATCTCCTCACAATTTCAAGTATGCCCTATTCTACGGCCGTGCTGGGGAGCGCCTCGTGCTCTACGACAATGAGCGCGGCAAAGGCGATCATCGACATATTCGGGAAGTCGAGATGCCATACACTTTCACCACCCCGGAACGGCTGATCGCTGATTTCCTGGAAGCCGTGCGCGCCTTCCAGGAGGAGGAAAAGTCCAATGGTTAAGACGGTCAGCCTGCATGTTGGGGACATGATGCAGGCCGCGGGGCAACGCTTCGTGGATGCATGGCATCGTGCGGAGAAAGGTGAGTTGCGGGAGGAGAATGCGGAGGTTCACCTGGGCTTTGCTTCCTGGGAGGACATGGTCCGGGTGCTCTCCCCAAAGCGGCTGGAATTGCTGCGCCATCTGCATAGACATCCCTCTCCCAACATTCGCCAGCTTGCCGCGTCCCTGGGCCGGGACTACCGGCGTGTCCATGACGACGTGGCAGCTCTGGAGGGTGCTGGTTTGCTGGAGCGCGACAGCGAGGGATTGCGGGCAGACTATGACGCCTTCGATGTGCAGATGAGGGTGGCCCTGTAGGCCATGGATGGCCAGCTTGCCTTGGATCTAGTCATTCTCGGCCTGTTCTGCGGTGGCAGCGTGTCGTTTTGGCTTCCTTCGTTTCTGCGACCAAAACGGGACTTCTACGTTGTGGAACGTCGGTTTGTGGAGCGGAACGCAGCAACCCACTATGCCGATCAGAGGCTGCTCAGCTCATACGCAGAGGGTTTTGATGACTGCCTGGCAGCCAGAGCATACTTCGATTTGCATGAGAATTGCTTGGCGTTGCAGGCAGGCCCACATGAGGAACAATGGAACTACGCGTTTGCCGTATCCTCGTCCTCGCGCCTGGATGCCATTCGCTACTTCAGGAAATCTGCCAACAGAACGCATTGGATGCTGATGACAACACCCTACTCCGTGCGAAGCCAGGTCCGCAAAGAGGTGAAAGCGAATGCGGCGGTGCATGATGAGCTTAACAGGGATAGCATTCACTCCACTCCGTAGGAGGTCTTGATGGCTGCCGTCCAACTGTCACCAGAGCAAGTCACCTCTATCTGCACGGCTGCTGCGGATGCCTGGAGCAGAGCTTCTGATAAAGCAGCAACTGCCCGTTTTACCTGGAGGGGGAGATACTACGTGGCCTCCCGTTCCAATTTCCGGCTCAAAGCGGATAGTCCTGATGGCCAGCCTGTGGCCTGCCGCTACGACTGAAGAGGCCGAAGCGGGCGAGGTAGCGTGCCACCTGCCCGCTGCCCAGCTTGACGGGCAATGCGGCCGGGATGTCGTCCACCTCCACCACCCCGCGCTCGGGCGCCTGCGCTTCCGGCCAGGACTCCGGCGCCTGGCCGCGCGCCGCCACGAAAAGCCCCATGTCGGGGAAGCCGGCGCCCTGGTTGCGCAGGTTCGGCACGCAGAACACGCGGGGCTTGAGCCGGGCGCCCGCCGCGTTCAGCGTCCCGGCGAGGGCGCCGTAGCAGCTGACCTCGCCGGTTCCGGCGCGGGTCGCCCGGACGCGGGCGATCTCGGCCAGGTAGTCCGCAAGGATGGTCATGGGCGAACGATGTCCGTCCGGTGCTGGGCTATGCTGGCGGCATGGCCCGATTCACACCGCAGCCCGACCTGTTCAGCCCGGGCGCCCCGCCGGCGCAGGATGCGCCGCAGGTTGCACCTCTGGCCGAACTGGCCGCGCTGCTGGACCGGCTGCGCCGGGCCGAGCGGCTGCCCTGGGCGGACGCCGCCGCGGCGATGGCGGCGGAGCGCGGCGCGCTCGGGCTGGCGGGCCTTGCAGGGCCGGAGGGCCGCGCCCTCGCCGCGGCGATCATGCAGGAAAGCGAGCGGCTGTTCGCGGCGGGCGAGGCCGCCGGCTAGGCTGCAAGCCGGCGCACCACCGCGTCGGTGAACTGGCGGGTGGTGGCGTTGCCGCCGAGGTCCCCCGTGCGCACCCCATCCTCGTTCAGCGCCGCCGCCACGGCGGCCTGCAGCCGCCGCTGCTCGTCCCGCAGCCCGGCGTGCTCCAGCATCAGGCCTGCGGCCAGCAGCACGGAGGTGGGGTTGGCGATGCCCTTGCCCGCGATGTCCGGCGCCGAGCCGTGCACCGCCTCGAAGATGGCGGCGGCGGCGCCGATGTTGGCGCCCGGCGCCATGCCCAGGCCGCCGACCAGGCCGGCCGCCTCGTCCGACAGGATGTCGCCGAACAGGTTGGTGGTGACGATCACGTCGAACTGCCACGGGTTGAGCACCAGCTGCATCGCGCAGGCGTCCACGATGCGGTCGTCCAGCATCACCCGGCCCGCGTACTCGGCCGCCATCAGCCGCGCCTCGTCCAGGAACAGGCCGGTCAGCGCCTTCAGCACGTTGGCCTTGTGCACCACGGTGAGCTTTCTGCGGTTGTTGCGGACGGCGTACTCGAACGCGTAGCGCAGGATGCGCTGCGCGCCGCCGCGGGTGGTGATGCCGGAGGAGATCGCCACGCCGTGGTTGTCGTCGCCGACCGGGATGTAGTGCTCGAAGGCCACGTAGTAGCCTTCCAGGTTTTCCCGGATGATCACCAGGTCGATGTCCTCGTAGCGGCCGCCGGGGACCAGGGTGCGGGCGGGGCGGACGTTGGCGTAGAGGTGGAATTCCTCGCGCAGCCGCACGTTGACGGAGCGGAAGCCGCCGCCGACCGGGGTGGTGAGCGGGCCTTTCAGCGCCAGCCGGGTGCGGCGGATGCTGTCCAGGGTCGCTGCGGGCAGCGGGTCCCCGGCGGCAGCCACGGCGGCCATGCCGCCCAGCTGACGGTCCCATGCGAAGGGGGCGCCCAGCGCGTCCAGCACGGCGACGGCGGCGGCCGTCACCTCCGGGCCGATGCCGTCGCCTTCGATCAAGGTTGCTTCGATCATGCTCGCGTCCATGCTGGGGTTGACGGGGCAGTATGGGCCGGTCCCGGCGCGTGGCAAACCGGATGGACGCGGCGCGCCGTCCGCCCCACACTGCGGCGCATCATCGCACAGGGGGACCCGCCATGGCACTCAAGCCCGTCGATCCGTTCGATTGCATCGTTTTCGGCGCCACCGGGGACCTGACGCTGCGCAAGCTGCTGCCGGCGCTGTACAACCGCTACCGCGACGGGCAAATCCCGGACGAGGCGCGGATCATCGGCGCGGCGCGGTCGGACTACGACGACGCCGGGTTCCGCGCCCATGCGCTGGACGCGCTGGGCCGCTTCGTGGCCAAGCCGGACCAGGACAAGGCGGTGGCCGACCGGTTCGCCAAGCTGGTGCGCTACGCGCGCGGGGACGCCGCCAAGCCGGGCGGGCTGGAAGCGCTGACGGCGGCGCTGGCCGAGCAGCCGGACCGCGTCCGCGTGTTCTACCTGGCGACCTCGCCCGAGCTGTACGGCCCGATCTGCGGCAACCTGCAAGCCGCCGGGCTGGTCACGCCGCTCAGCCGGGTGGTGCTGGAAAAGCCGATCGGGCACGACCTCGCCTCCGCGCAGCAGATCAACGACCTGGTGGGCGAGGTGTTCTCGGAGGCGCAGACCTTCCGCATCGACCACTACCTCGGCAAGGAGACGGTGCAGAACCTGCTGGCCCTGCGCTTCGCCAACGTGGTGTTCGAGCGGCTGTGGAACGCCGACGTGATCGACCACGTGCAGATCACGGTGGGCGAGACGGTGGGGGTGGAAGGCCGCGGGGACTACTACGACCATTCCGGCGCGCTGCGGGACATGGTGCAGAACCACCTGATGCAGCTGCTCTGCCTGCTGGCGATGGAGCCGCCCACCAGCCTGGGGGCGGACGCGGTGCGCGACGAGAAGATGAAGGTGCTGCGCGCGCTGAAACCCATCGCCCCGCACGAGGTCAGTCATGTCACGGTGCGGGGGCAGTACTCGCAGGGCGCCGTGGACGGACGCGCGGTGCCTGGCTACCTGACCGACCTCGGCCAAGGGCGGCACAGCCGGACGGAAACCTTCGTCGCCATCAAGGCGGAGATCCAGAACTGGCGCTGGACCAACGTGCCGTTCTACCTGCGCAGCGGCAAGCGGCTGCCGCAGAAGGTGAGCGAGATCGTGGTGCAGTTCCGCGCCGCCCCGTTCAACGTGTTCCAGCGCGAGGAAGCGGCGCTTTCCCCCAACAAGCTCATCATCCGGCTGCAGCCGCACGAGGGCATGAAACTTGAATTGATGACCAAGAACCCGGAACCCGGCGGCCTGCACCTCAGCCCCACCCAGCTCGACATCAGCTTCGAGCAGGCGTTCGGCACCCGCTACCCGGACGCCTACGAGCGGCTGCTGATGGACAGCGTGCGCGGCAACCCGACGCTGTTCATGCGGCGCGACGAGGTGGAAACGGCGTGGGGCTGGGTGGAGCCGATCATCGAGGCGTGGGACGACACGCGCGAGCCGCCGCGGCTGTACCCGGCCGGCAGCTGGGGGCCGACCTCCGCCATCGCGCTGATCGAGCGGGACGGGCGGACCTGGCACGAGGAGATTTCCTGAGCCAGGGGCGCTACTCCGCCGCCAGCGCCGCTTCCGGCTGCACGGCCGCCGCCGCCTGCTGGCTGTGCAGGAAGCCCTCGAACACCAGCAGCAGCCACAGCACGCCGCTGTGGTCAAACCGGCCGTCCTCGTGCTCGTCGATCAGCCGGGCGAGCGTAGCCGGGTCGAACAAGCCGCTTCCGGCCATGGCCTCGCCCCCCAGCAGGCCGCGCAGGCGGCCGGCGTCGCTGCGGAACTGCCCGGCCAGGGAAGTCGCGAAGCCCTGCTTGGCGCGGTACAGGATGTCATGCGGCAGGAACGGCTCCATGCACCGCTTCAGCAGGTACTTGCCCGTGCCGCGCCGGACCTTCAGCGCCGTGGGCAAGCTCAGGCCCCACTCGACCAGCCCGTGGTCCAGCAGCGGGGCGCGGACCTCCAGGGAGGCGGCCATGCTGGCGCGGTCCACCTTGGTCAGGATGTCGCCGGGCAGGTAGGTTTCCAGGTCCACCAGCTGCGCCTGCTGCAGCGGCTCCGCGCCGTGGCAGCGGTCCATGATGGCGGCCACGCGGCCTGCCGGGTCATGCCCGTCCAGTTGGGCGTTGAGCGTGCGGGAGAACAGCGCCCGGCGCTGGTCGTGGTGCGTCTTGCAGACGGTGCGGTAGTAGCCGAGCGCCGAATCCAGGCTGATCTCCGTCAGCGTGTGCTTGGCCCGCAGCCAGCGCGGCGCGCGGTCCAGCTTCGGGTACGCGCGCGCCAGCTGCCCGATGACCCGGCGGCGCAGCCCCGCCGGGATATGCGAGCGCACGCCCTCGGCGATCAGGTGCCATTGGTGGCGCCGGTAGCCGCCCAGCACCTCGTCCCCGCCATCGCCGGAGATGGCGACGGTGGCATGGCGCCGGGCCAGGCGGCAGACCGCGGCGGTGGGCACGGAGGAGCTGTCGCCGAACGGCTCGCCGAACAGGGCGGCCTGCTGCCGGGCGGCGGCGATGTAGTCGAAGGTTGCAGCTTGCGCATGGTGGTCCGTGCCGTAGCGGGCGGCGACGGCGGCGGCGAACGGGCGCTCGTCCCCCGTGCCCTCGAAGCCGATGGTGAAGGTGGCGAGCGGCCTGTCCCGCATGGGCGCGGCCACCGCCACGACGGCGCTGGAATCGACGCCGCCGGACAGGAACGCGCCGAGCGGCACGTCTGCCAGCAGGCGGTCCGCCACGCTGCGGCGCAGGTGGGCGAGGAGTTCCGGCGCCGCCTCCGCCTCCGTTTGCGGCCCCGGGGTGATCGCGGGGGTCCAGTAGCGCCGGGGGGCGGACGGCTTGCCGCGCTCGATCAGCAAGGTGTGGGCGGCGGGCAGCTTGCTGATGTCCTCGTAGATGGTGAGCGGGTCCGGGATGAAGCCGAATGCGAAGAAGTCGTCCACCGCCGCCGGGTTCAGCCGTCGGGAATGGCCCGGCACGCCCGCCAGCGCCCCCAGCTCGGACGCGAAGGCCAGGCCGCCGCCGGGCGTGGGCATGTAATGCAGCGGCTTCTTGCCCAGCCGGTCGCGCGCCAGGAACAGGGCTTGCCGGGTGCGGTCCCACAGCGCGAAGGCGAACATGCCGGACAGGCGCTCCACGCAGTCCACCCCCCAGCTTTCCCAGGCGTGGATGATGACCTCCGTGTCGCAGCGGGTGCGGAAGACGTGGCCCTGGGCTTCCAGCAGCTCGCGCAGGGCGTCGTGGTTGTAGATCATGCCGTTGAACACGAGGGCGACGGCGCCGTCCTCGTTGAACATGGGCTGCCGGCCGCCCTCCACGTCGATCACCGCCAGGCGGCGCTGGCCGAGGCCCACGCCGGGCTCGACGTGGAAGCCGTCGCCGTCCGGGCCGCGGTGGCTCATGGCGCCCGTCATGCGGCGCAGCAGGGCGGCGTCGATCTCCGCCCCGCCAGGCTGGAACAGGCCCGCCAGTCCGCACATCGCCGCGCCCTCCGTTCACCGCCGCGTAACTACGGCGTGCTAGTTTGGCCGACAATGGTTTCTTTTTTGTGCCACTTTATTGCCCTGAAACGTACGCGATCCTGGCAGGATGCTGGCTGATGGCCCTCTACATCGTCACCGGCGGCGCCGGGTTCATCGGCTCCCACCTGGCGGACGCGCTGCTGGCGGCGGGCCACCGGGTGCGGGTGCTGGACGACCTGTCCACTGGCCAGCGCGCCAACCTCGACGCGCGCTGCGAGCTGGCGACGCGCGACGTGGCGGACCGGGCGGGGCTGGACGCGCTGTTCGAGGGGGCGGCCGGCGTGTTCCACCTGGCCGCCATCGCCTCCGTCGCCCGCTCCAACGAGGACTGGCCCGGCACGCACCGCGCCAACCAGTCCGCCACGGTGGCCGTGCTGGACGCGGCGCGGGCGGCGGGGCGCATCCCCGTGGTGTATGCGTCCTCTGCCGCCGTGTACGGGGACACGGGCGGCGCCGTGGCGCGGGAAGACGCGCGGCCCGCGCCGCAGACCGCCTATGGCGCGGACAAGCTCGGCTCTGAGCTGCACGCCCGGGTGGGCTGGGCGATCCACGGCGTGCCGAGCCTGGGATGCCGGTTCTTCAACGTGTACGGCCCGCGGCAGGACCCGGCGTCGCCGTACAGCGGCGTCATCTCCATCTTCGCAGCCCTTGCCTTGGCCGGCCGCCCGCTGACGGTGCACGGCACAGGCGACCAGGTGCGGGATTTTGTGTTTGTGGCGGACGTGGTGGCGCACCTGCTGGCAGGCATGGCGGCGCTGGCCGGCCGGCCGGGCGCGCACGTGGTCAACG
>CAXTNC010000096.1:0-11845 GCA_964245495.1 uncultured Acetobacteraceae bacterium | reverse complement strand
CTCCTTGGAGCGCAGCCGCTCGCGCAGCACCTCCAGCATGCAAATCTCGTAGGTGATCCGGTTGACGCGCGGCTTGCCCTTGGGGCCGGGATCAAGCACGGCATCGCGCCAGAGCGGGCGCACGACGCCCTCCATCGGCACGGTCTCGTAAGCGGGGATCTGGCGCTGCCGCGTGGCGGCGTACCGCCGGATCAGCGCGAGCGCCTCGATCACCGGCCGGTGCACGGCGTTGTTGGAGCGGAAGTCGAGGGCGGCGAGGAGCTTGGGCACCATGTGCCGGTAATGCCCGGCATAGGAGCTGCGGATCGTGGTGCGCAGGCTCGTGCGGTAGGTCGGCCCGGACTGCCACTCGCGGACCAGGTCGCGCAGGGTCTGCTCGCCGGCCACCGGGAACACGACGTCGCGCACGGTGCCGTCGGGTTTGTCCACGGCAGCACCGGCGATCTCGAACAAGAGGTTGGTCTTGCCCGTCACCCGTTTCAGCTCGCCGATGGCCTGGTGCTCGATCCGGCGCTCCGCCCGCGCGCCGATCGCATGCACGGTCTCGACCAGGAGTTCGACGAGGCTGTCGGTCAGCGCACGTCCCCGGAGGTGGGCATAGGCGGCGAGCCAGGTCAGGCGCGCGGGTTCCGGCAAGCGGCGCAGACGGAGGGCGGCTGCACGGCAACGCGACGGCGGAACAGCTCCACCTTGTGCGGCAGCGTGCCCGCGAACAGGCCTGGCGGCAGGCCGACCGTACGGATCACCTCCAAGCGCTCCAGCCCGCGCGTCACGCTGGCGACCCCGGCCCGACCGGGATCGCCGCGCACGAAGTTCAGCAGCGCCCGGGCGCCGACGGGGGCGGCCGGGTCGTCCTCACCGTCGGCCTCAACCCCGGCCGGAGGTGGCCGCAGCAAGGCGTCGAGCCGCTCGCGTGCTTCAGCCGGCAGGCGGGCATGGATCGCCGCATGGAGTTGGCCCTCGTAGGCGCGCACCGCGCCGCGGACGATGCGCCCGACGCGGTCCGGCGTTGGCGGCTTAAGGCAGAGGACCCGGCAACGCTCCTCCAACTGGGCGACGAGGCGGCCGTGGTCGCGGGTTTCGGCGACGACGCTGTCGCGCAGCCACGCTCCCAGCGCCTCGGCGTCGGCGACGGTCGCCTCGCGGAAGCCGAGCAGGGCGCGTATCTCGGCCCGCTGTCGCTCCAGGGTCCGGTCCAGGACCCTGGGAAGCAGGGATGCGGCGCTGTCCAGCGCCGGCACGCCGAGCGTGCGCGCCAATTCCGTCACCGTGTCCTCGCCGACTTCGCCCGCGCTGCGCGGGAAGCGGCCCCGGGCGCGGAAGAACAGCAGCATGACGGCGAAGCGCAGCCGGCTGCCCCAGCGCTTGGCCTCGATCAGCAGCCGGTCAGCCGGAGACAGGTCCCAGGTGCCGTCAAACGTTGCGGCGCTCATGCTCGGCTCCTCCGGGCGTCAGTAGCGAGGCAAGTTGAGGAAGGCGCGCCGCGCCGCGCCGTCGCGCCCGCGCGTGGTCAGGTAGGTGTAGACGACGGTGTTCTGGATGTTGCTGTGCCCGAGCCAGTCCTGGACGAAGCGCAGGTCGGCCCCCGCCTCCAGCAGGTGGGTAGCGATGGAGTGCTTGAGGCAGTAGAAATGGCGCTTGGCCACGGGCAGCTCGGCAATCTCTCCATACTTCTTCATCAGCCAGTCCAGCGTGCGCCGCGCAATCGGGTCGCCGCGGTTGCTCGGGAACAGCACCGGCGAAGGCGGCTGCGGGCACTCGCGCAGCCAGGCCCGGACCGCCTTGGCCTCGTCGGGCTGCAGCGGGTGCGCGCCGGAGTGGCTGCCCTTGAGCCGATGCACCATCAGGCGCAGCGTCCGGAGATCGAGGTCGTCCGCGCGCAGCAGGCCCACCTCGCTCGCGCGCAGCCCATGGCGGTAGGCGAGCAGGAACAGCGCCCGGTCGCGGACGCTCCCGCGCGTGGCGGCGAGCAGACGGCCAAGCTCGTCGAGGGCCAGGAAGCGGATCGTGTCGGTGCGCGGCCGCGGCATGGGGCGAGCCTACACCGGCGGGAACTGCCCGAAATAGCTGTTCTGGGCAGTTCCGCCATCCCGCATGCACGTCGATGCTGGCCCAACCGGCCGCCGGTCAGCCTCAGCTTTCCACTGTAATGGGCAGTTCAGCCAAAATGGCGCCGGGGCGACGCCTCCCACCACCCCTCACCAGCCGAAATGGCGGCTGGTGACACAACTGTTGGGAACGGGCCAAGCTGGCCGCACGGCAGGGCGTGAACGCCAAGGAGGACAGGCCCGATCCGCAGCTACCCGATGGACTGACGGACGCACAGCGCCAGCTCCGGCGCGAGGTGCAGGCGCTCGATCGGCCCGCGTTGGCCGAGGCGGCGCGCGCTGACCAGGTGGGGCAGTCCTTCGAGACGCGGCCGATGACGGTGCAGGACGCCGCCCGGCTTGTCAGCCTCGAGTATGCGACCGCAGCGGACCGGGCGGACAGGCTGCGCAAGACCGCCGCCGAGGTGGGCAAGGCGATCGAGTACAATGAGCGTGTGCAAAGCTCCGCCCGATATCAGGGGGACGAGCGCTGGAAGGAAATAGGAATCGTCCGCCAAACCATGCACAAAACCGGGGCACGGCTGGACCCCGCGATTGTCGCCAGTGAGAGCACCGAGGGCAAGGCCGTGGAGGAGTTGAAAAAGCTGGATCTTCAGCGTGCGCAGTTGGCGCGGTTCGTGCCGGCGGCCGAGAAGGCGGAGGCATCTGCGTTCCGGCAGGCGGAGCCGGCCGCCGTCACTGAGCTGGCCAAGCGGCAGGAGCGGGCCGGCGTGGCCCGCGCAGTGCTGGGGGAGCAGCGGCGGCAGGAGTTGGCGCGCGAGCAGACGTTGAAACGGAGCCGAGGGCTGGGGATGGGCAGGTAGCCGACTCCGTAGCCGGATTTATCAAAACCGACTGGACACGCGAGACCGATGGCCCACTGGTTCTCTGTTTGTCAGCTTCGCCAATTTGTCCGCTTAACAATGCGTTCTACTTAAGATCGGACATCTGCCCTGGACGGGTGGGGTCATTCTCGACTAGAGGGGACCAGTCATTACCGACCAGTCGCCCAGCATTGAACAACCTTTGCAGAGGCAGCAAATCGCGCATGCAAGGAGAGTTCAATGACAACCGAAATCACCCTAGACGACGACATTAGCCTTACCGGGGACGATGTCACCCCCCCGAAGCAGGAAAAGCCCAAGGCAGCCTGAGCCTCGGCTGACAAATGGGGACCGAAGGTCATTGAGTTGGGCTTCTGTGTCCTGCCCTCCCTTATTTTTCGCGCGCAACGCCGGCTCGGCCTCAATCCAACGCAGCTTGCCGTGCTGCTCCAGCTTGCCGACTTCTGGTGGGATGCTGCGCGCAAGCCGTTTCCGAAAAAACGTTGATCTCGCTGATTGTCTTGGCCTGAGCGACCGCCAAGTGCAGCGGCACATCGCCGACCTGGAACAAGCGGGCTTTGTGCGCCGCATTGAGCGTACTGCCTCTCATCGCGGCAAGATCAGCAACGAATATGACCTCTCCGGCCTGGTGGAGAAGCTGAAGGCGCTCGAACCAGAGTTCCATGAAGTCGCGGAGGAGGCGAAGGCGCGCAAGAAAGCGGTAGCTCGCCCTGGCTTTCGGATGAAACGAAAGGGAACCGAAGCCGCTGCGGCGGCGGGGACCGCTTCTATCCCGGCGAGCTAGGGAGTGGCAGGAAACCTCAATGAGAAGGTTCTGTGCCTCATTGATGAGTATGGCACGGCGGGCGTGGGCGACCTCTATCTTGGCGCCGTCATCGTGCTCGCGCGTGACGCCGGCCGCGTCGATAAGTGCTTCACGGACCTCCTGGAGCCGAACGCCAATGAAATTCATGCGGCCCAACTCGACGACGGCCATCTTCAGGGGCTGCTGCACCGCTTTCGGTCAGGTGCGCCACCCGGTCGGGTAGTGCTGTTGAACCAAAAGATCACGCCTCGGGGCGGCGAGGCGCCAGTACTCTACGTCCAGGCGGTGATTGAGACGGTGAAGGTTGGCCTCAAACGGTTCCAAAAGGACGTGCTTGGCCGGGAGACGATCGGCAACATTGACGTCATTACGGACGTAAACCACCACAACGACCACCCGTTGTTTGATGCCGAGATGGAGCGGGCGCGCAAAGAGGACGGGCGTTTTCGCGGGGTGAACCGGGTAACCAAGCTGGATTCCGCTGCCTCGCGCCTCCTTCATCTCGCGGACGTGGTGGCCTACTCCCGGAAATGGATCGTCGGTGCCGACCTCAATGCTACCGGCTTGCGGGAGAGGTTCGGAGTTCTGGTCCAATAGCAGAAGAGCCGCCCAAGGGCGGCTCTTGAAGCTGTAAAAGACCGGCAGCGTGGTCGGCAACTGGGGTTTTTGGCCTCCGGGTAGCCACGGCGCTCACCAAACACGCGGTCTGGATGAGTCGTCACAGGTTTCCCTGCGGCGACATAGGCAGCCTAATAACCCCGAAGTTGCAAGGGGGATGGCGGACATTGATGTCCGGTGGGAGTGGTCGTTTTCGCTCCCCCCAGACCGGACATCAATGTCGCTTAGGCCCTCACTCCACCGGGATCGGGATCACGGATTGGAGCACCGCTCTCCTCCAGATAGCCGCCGGGCACCGCAAGGATTCTCTGCCTTGGCCGTTTCCTGAGCGACTGCACTCCGGAGCTGCTGCAAGCCCGGCCCATAAATTAAGGCGAGCAACGGCTGTAACTGCGGGTCGTGATGGTTCGCCTGGGACTCGGCATAGGCGAGATGGCGTTCAGTTTCGGTCGTCATGAGAGCTTCTCCGTGCAGCGCCGGAACCCGGCATGGGCAGGTCACCGCGCCTTCGACAAGGCCGTCACGACCGCCAGCAAGCAAAGGTTTATAGGTTCGTCGCCCGCCGCGTGTGGTCGTCCGCTTTCCCGTCCGCCAACTATCGTGTCCGCTTTGGCATACGCAGCCCCAGGGCTTGCGGGCATGAAGCCGATTTCCGCTTAAGGGGTCGTTTGCCGGGCAGGTTGTTTGAGGACCGCTCGGAAGTTGGTCGGACGCAATCCACGCCGGTAAAGTCTTGCTGCTCTTATGACCAGCTCCGAAGGGGAGGGGCGCTCACGCCCGACGAGATTTGGGAGATGTCGCACGTCGCTGGACCACCCTCTTCGGCGCCCGTGCCCGAAGCCCAGCGCCGAATGCCAGGCGCACCCAACGGTCCATCGAGTCTGAATTATCGAAGGCGTCGTGCGGGATGGACCAATAAGGCATCATCACCTCTCCCCGATGTCCTTCGTAGGCCCACTGCGTTGAGCCAGCGGCCTCGAACTCCGGTGCGCTGATCGAGTCGCCCTTAAGCCGCAGCTCGTCTCCATACACGATGGCGACAATCACACCCTGAAAATACACGCCCTTTCCGCTGAACATCCGCCGAATCGAGACCGGTCCAAGAGGCGCAAAGACTTCGCGTATGTCGTCGTCATTCATAAGGGTTTTGTTTCATCTGCTGTGCCGGTCGTCAGCGAAGTCCTTCAAAGCGAAATCGATCATCGCGTAGAGGTCCTGCCGCTTCGCTCCCGACTGGGCTTCAACGGCAAGGCCGCCGGCAAGGGTTACGACGAAGCGGGCCATCGCCTTCGGCTCGAAATCATCCGGCAGCTTGCCGCTCGCGAGGTCCGCGGAAAACCGTTCCTCCAGCCTGACCCGTAGCGCCTCACGATGCCCAGCGAGCCATTGCCGCAAGACGTCGCCGGCGTCGGCCGAGGGCGAGTTGTTGACAACGAGGCAGCCCGGCGCGTGCTCAGGGTCAGTCACCACGTCAACGTAGCCGCGAAGTAGCGCCTCCACGCCGGCGGCGGTCGTAGAGGCCTGGAACGCGCGCTCGAAGGCGTCGGCCTGGAATGCGATGTATCGGTCCACCACTCGGCGGAACAGCGCCTCCTTGCTTCCGAAAGCGAAGTAAAAGCTTGCTGGCCCGATGCCCAGTGCGCCGGTCAGATCAGTGAGCGACGTCCTGTCATAGCCCCGCCAGAACAGCTTGGTCGCGGCGGCAACTGCCTCCTCCATGTCGAATGCGCGATGTCGTCCCATGTGCGGTTGTCCGTATTGGATCGGCCACTCAAAAATCTCTTTGACCCAAATCTGATGATAGTGTAGCGAACGATCCACTAAATCGCAAGCGATGGCGGGGGTCAGGCTTCCACCAAGGGCAGGCGGTGCTTTGGGGAGATGCAGGTGACTGACGGTTCGTTCGCAGCCAAGAAGTTCATCGAAATCAAGGGCCGGAAGATGGCCTATATCGACGAGGGCGAAGGCGCGCCCATCGTCTTCCAGCACGGCAACCCGACCTCCTCGTATCTTTGGCGGAAGGTGATGCCGGCTTGCGTCGGGCTTGGGCGGCTGATCGCCTGCGACCTGATCGGCATGGGCGATTCCGACAAACTTCCGAACTCGGGACCTGACCGCTACACCTATTTGGAGCAACGCGAGTTCCTGTTCGCGCTCTGGGAGGAGTTGGGCCTCGATCGCAACGTCGTCCTTGTCATCCACGACTGGGGTGGCACGCTCGGTTTCGATTGGGCGCACCAGCACCAGGATCGGATTCAAGGCATCGCTCACATGGAAGCGGCTCCTCTTCCCCTCGTCTGGAGCGACTTCCCCGACGACTCCGCCCGCGACATCATCGCGGCATTCCGATCAGACGCGGGCGAGGACATGGTTCTTCGCGACAACAGCTTCGTGGAATCGTTCCTGATCGGTGCCGAGAAGGACAACCTGTCTGACGCCGACATCGCGGAGTATCGCCGTCCGTTCCTCAATGCCGGAGAGGACCGACGGCCGACGCTGACTTGGCCTCGCCAGATTCCGCTTGATGGATCGCCGCCGGAGGTGGCGGAGGTCGTGTCCGGGTTTTCCGGCTGGCTCAAGGACAGCACGGTGCCGAAACTCTGGGTCAGGCCCGATCCGGGCTTCATCAGCGCGGGGCGTTTTGCGGCCTTCTACGAAGGTCTCGCGAACCAGGCCGTGGTGCGGGTGAAGGGTGGGCACTTCCTTCAGGAATCCAGCGGCCCGGAAGCCGGCAAAGCCGTCGCTGACTTCGTGCGCGGGCTTCGCCGCTAAGCGCCAGGCCGGCAGTTGCGACACATGATTTCACGAGCGACCGGATCAAACCATGCCCTTTTCCGCTGAGCCTTTCGGCACCTTGAAGACCACGACCGTGCGCGACAATCGCATGGCCTACATCGACGAGGGCCAGGGCGAGGCGATCGTCTTCCAGCACGGCAATCCAACCTCGTCATACCTCTGGCGCAACATCATGCCCCACTGCCAGGGGTTGGGGCGCCGGCTCATAGCCTGCGACCTGATCGGCATGGGCGGGTCCGACAAGCTGAGTGACTCCGGACCGGATCGTTATACGTACGCCGAGCAGCGTGGTTACCTGTTCGACCTCTGGGACAAACTGGCGCTGGGGGACCGTATCGTGCTCGTGCTGCATGACTGGGGGTCGGCACTTGGCTTTGACTGGGCCACCCAGCATCCCGAACGCATCGCCGGCATCTGCTACATGGAAGCGCTTGTCACGCCGTTCACGCGGGAAGAGTGGTCGGTCCCTGCGCGCGCTCCTCTCCGGGATATGTGTTCGCCAGCGGGTGAGACGCTGGTCTTGGAGCAGAACATGTTCGTCGAGCAATACGTCCCGAACCTGATCCAGCGCACGCTGTCCGAGGCCGAGATGCAGGCCTACCGCGCACCCTTCCTTGAACCCGGCGAGGGGCGTCGCCCGACGCTGACATGGCCACGGCAAATACCTGTCGAGACAGAGCCGGCCGACATCGCATCAGTTGTTGTCGGCTATGGCAAGGCGATGGCCCAAAGCACGACGCCGAAACTGTTTATCAACGCGGACCCTGGCCGCCTCTTGACCGGGCGTAGCCGCGAGCTCTGCAGGACTTGGCCGAACCAGACGGAAATCACCGTGCCGGGCAAGCATTACATCCAGGAGGACAGCCCCGACCAGATCGGCACGGCGATTGCCGATTTCGTACGGAAGCTGGATGCCTCGTAGTCTGGCGCATCTGAAAACAGGCTCGTACCAGAGCCGACAGCCTGTTGAATTCACTGGCTCTGTTGCGAGAGGAAGTTCTGGACGAGTGGCACTGTGGCGTCCGGATTTTTCTCCATAAGCCAGTGCCCCGAGGCCGGCACGACGGCCCCCTCCACGTGATCGGCGACGAACCGCATGATCACCTCGGCCCTTGATCCGGCACCTGCTTCGCCGCCAATGGCGAGGATCGGGAAGGCGAGTTTGCCGCCTTCCTCGATGTATTTCCTGTTGTCCTCGGCATCCTGCGAAAAGGCGTTGAACTGCGCGAAGCCGGCCCGCATCGCGCCGGGCAGGGCGTAGAGCGCGGCATAGTGCTCCCGCATTGCCTCCCCGATGTCGGCCGGGTCCGCCGCGTAATCGTTCCAGAAATGGTCGAGGTAGATGCGTTCGCGGCCAGCCACCAGGCGCTCCATGTCAGGGCCGCCGAAGCCGAAATGCCAGGCCTTGGGATTGCTCGCGATCTGCTCCCACGGACCGATGCCGGGGATCGGCGCCTCCATCTGCACCCAGCGCGTCACGCGATCCCTGTGCTGGGCTGCGAAGGCAAAGGCGAGCAGGCTGCCCATGTCGCTAGACGCCAGCGCCATCCGTTCCACCCCGAGTGCGTCCAGCACCCCCGTCACGTCCCCGGCTTGGGTCTTCTTGTCGTAGCCGCCCTCCGGCTTAGACGACAGACCGAAGCCGCGCAGGTCCGGGGCAATCACAGTGTGCGTGTCGGCCAACGCCGCTGCCAAGGGTGCCCAGGAGTCGCCGGTCAGGCCGTAGCCGTGCAACAGCATCACCGCCGGGCCGCTGCCGCCGACCCGGGTGTGGATGGTCGCTCCGTTGGTCTCGATGTCGCGCGTTGTGAAGCTGTCCGGATAGGGCGTCAGCACGCCTTTCGAATAGGTGGAAGCCATTCTGGGAACTCCTGGAGGAGGCAGCGACGCGGGTTAGTGGGTCAGGCGAAACGGTGGACCGCTTCTGCGGCGTGGTCCTGGTAGGCCGGGTTCGCCAGGTCCGGGACGATCTCGCTTTGGTCGGTCACCGGGCCGGTCAGGGCGTTGGCCTGGCTGGCGTAGAACACGCCGCTTTTCAGCGCGGGGTCGTTCAGCCCGTCCACCAGCCGCTTGGCGCCCTTGTCCACGCCTTGCACCAGCCCGAACGCCGGCAGCACCACGGGCATGAGCACGAACTTCATCAGCAGGCGCACCGGCAGCGGGAAGTCGCGCGCAACCTGGGTGCCGCCCGTGTTGCCGGGGCTGACCGTCAACAGCTTCAGCTCCGGATGCCGCCGCGACATGGCCGCCATCCACATCGCGCCGACAAGCTTCACCTGCCCATAGGCCAACGTGCCGTTCGGCTTGCGTCCGCGAAACCAGCTCCCGTCGCAGAACGAGGCGAACTCATCGGTCGAGGGCGTGGCCAGAACGGGCCGCTTCATCCCGAGCTTCGGGACGCCGCGCGCCGCCTCGCTGCCGGCGAACACCGCCGCCCGCTTCAGCTTGCCGGCCGCGATCAGCCCGTCCAGCAGGATTACGTGGCCCAAGACGTTGGAGGCGAAGATCTCCGTCACACCGTCCTTGGTCACTGCCAGCGGCGTCTTACCGCCGGAACCGCCGGCGTTCATCACCAAGTCGTCGACCGGGTCGGTCAGGGAAGCCAGAGCCGTGCGGACCGAGGCCGGATCGGACACGTCCATGACGATAACGCTGAAGATCGACTTGCCCGTCGAAGCCTGCAATTCCTGCTTAGCGGCATCCGCCTTGGACCGGTTGCGGCAGGCCAGGATGATCTTCCCGTATTGCCCGGACATGGCCAGTTGGCGTGCGACTTCCTTGCCGATGCCGACATTGGCGCCCGTGATCATCGCGACCCGGCTTGCGGGATGATCCATCTTGCTCTCCGCCATTGAATTATCTACCGTATAGTATGTTATTGATCAAACGAGAGCAGGCGTCAAGGGTTCCATACTCTATGGTAGCAAACACCGTAGCCAAGCGGCTCCCCGGACGGCCCCGCGAGTTCGATCCGGGAGAGGCGTTGGACCGGGCTGTCGAGATGTTCTGGGCCGACGGGTTCGAGGGCGTCGATGTGGACCGGATCGCCCGCGCGGTCGGCGTCACCAAGCCTAGCCTTTACCGGCTGTTCGGCGACAAGTCCGCGCTGTTCCTCCACGCTCTGCAACGATATGGCGAGACAGTCGGCGCAGCCCCCCTCGCCGCTTTCCAGGCAAAGCCGGACATCGCTGGCGCTGTGCAGGCTTTGCTTGAAGCGTCGGTCATAGCCGGCACGCCGGAAAGAGGGCCGAAAGGCTGCCTGATGGCGTGTGTGGCCATCGTGCAGGCTGAACACTCGCCGGAGATACGGGCCGCAATCACGCGCGGACTTGCTGGCTTGGCTGAGATGCTGGAACGCCGGTTTGAGCAGGAGGCTATCGAGGGTGCCATTCCTGCGACCCCGTCCGCCCGTGCCAGAAGCCGCCTGACTGTGGACCTCATGCAGGGGCTTTTATTACGTGCCCGCGCCGGAACTTCGCGCGATGACCTTCTTGCTGACGCAAGGGATTACGTTCCGCTCGTTCTCAACTGAAAATATTGGCTTCAACACACCTACGCTCAGTGTCCATTCGGAAACATCTTGAACGTTGATGTGTGTTTGTGGCTTGGTTGGGTTTGACCCGGCCTGACCAGGTTTTGCCATGTGGACCGCTGAGAGCCGCGCCCGCTACGACCGCAGCAAGCTGCGCTACCCGACCGACTTGACGGACGAGGAGTGGGGGCTGGTTGAGCCGCTGATCCCGCCGGCCAAGCGGGGCGGCAACAAGCGCACGGTGAACATGCGCGAGGTGGTGAACGGCCTGATGTACATCCTGGGCACGGGCTGCCAGTGGGCCGCCTTGCCCAAGGACCTGGCCCCGCGCAGCACGGTGAACGACTGCTTCCTGCGCTGGCAGCACGACCGCACGCTCAACCGGCTGCACTACGCGCTTTACGTGCAGTGCCGCGAGCAGGCCGGGCGGGATGCCAGCCCGACGGCGGGCATCATCGACAGCCAAAGCGTCAAGAGCGCGGAAAAAGGCGGCGCTCGATTGATCCGTCCGGCTTTGACGCGGGCAAGAAGATCAAAGGCAAGAAGCGCCACGTCCTTGTCGACACGCAAGGCTTGCTGATGCACGCCATCGTGCATACGGCCGACGTGCAGGACAGGGATGGCGGCGTGCTGCTGATGGCCACCCTGTTCGGGCTGCACCCGTTCCTGCTCAAGCTCTACGCCGACAGCGGCTATGCAGGGCCGAAGTTCCAAGCAGGCCTCGCTCGGGTATGCCGCCGGATCAACGTGGAAATCGTCAAGCGTTCGGATGCGGGCCGGTTCGTCGTGCTGCCAAAGCGCTGGATCGTGGAACGCACCATCGCCTGGCTGAACCGCTGCCGCAGGCTGGCCAAGGATTGAGAGCGCCTGAACCACAACGCCCTTGCGTTCCTGCAATGGGCGTCAATCCGGCTCATGGTCCGAAAACTGTGTCAGACCACAACATGATCTCGGATGGACACTTACAGACCAGAGGCATACCGCTCAGAACGGGATGTGCCCAGAGGCGGACGAAGGTGTAACATTCTGTCAAATGTCCGGGTTGCCCAGCTTGGCCCACTGGCAGCATTCGTGCGGAGGTTTACGGCAAGGGCCTGAGCAGGGTGAGATGTGCCGGCGCTGGTTGTGGACTCACGACAACCAACTCTTTGTCGTGACCTGC
>CAXTNC010000095.1:1165-12265 GCA_964245495.1 uncultured Acetobacteraceae bacterium | reverse complement strand
CATCTCCACCACCGCCCCCAGCAGCGCCTCGATCTCCAGCGGCCGGCCCAGCTCCAGGTCCTGCAGCATGGAGGTCTTGTGCCGCCCCACCTCCGAAGCACCCTCGATCCGCTTGTCCACGTCGATCGCGAAGCGCACGCCCAGGCCCTCGCCGACGGCCTGGCCTTCCAGCATCATCGCCCGCGCCACGCCGCGGGTGCCCGGATCGGCCGTGAGCACGTCCAGCGTCGCCCCCGTCAGCGCGCTGAGCGGGTTGAACGCCAGGTTGCCCCACAGCTTGACCCACAGCTCGTCGCGGATGCGCGGGCGCACCGGCGCCTTCAGCCCGGCGGCGATCAGCAGGGCGGACAGCGCCGCAGCCCGCTCCGACCTTTGGCCGTCCGGCTCGCCCAGGCTGAAGCGGTCGCCGTAGGTGTGCTCGATCACCCCGGGCGCGGCCACGGTGGCGGCGGGATGGACGATGCAGCCCAGGCACTGGCCCGGCGGCAGCGCCTCCCACAGCGCGCCGGACGGGTCCACCGCCGCCACCCGGCGTCCGCCCCACGGCTCAGGCAGGCCGTGGGCGTACCACCACGGCACGCCGTTCACCGCGCTCACGATCGTCGTGCCCGGGCCGACCAAGGGGGCCAGCTGCGGCAGCGCCGGCTCCAGCGAGTGCGCCTTCAGCGTGACCAGCAGGTAGTCCTGCGGCCCGATCGCGTCGCCATGCGCCACGGCGTGCGGCCGGGTGACGATGCGCTCGCCGCCGGAATGCAGCACCAGCCCGTTGCGCTGCACCGCCGCGAGGTGCTCGCCGCGCGCCACAAGGTTGACGGCCGTGCCCGCCGCTTCCAGCTTGGCCGCCATGGTGCCGCCGATCGCCCCGGCCCCGAACACGCAGATGCTGGGCGCGGCGGCGCTTGCGCTCGCCATCAGGCCAGCCCGAGCTTGGCCGCCAGCCCGATGCGCTGCACCTTGCCGGTGGCGCCCTTGGGAATGTCGTCCATCACCAGCACCTTGCGCGGCACCTTGAACGCGGCCAGCCGAGCGGCGGCGAACGCCCGGATGTCCGCCTCCGTCACGCTTTCGCCGGGGCGGGGCACCACGATGGCGCCCACCTCCTCGCCCAGCTTGTCGTGCGGGATGCCGAAGGTGCAGGCCTGCGCCACCGCCGGGTGGTCCAGCAGCACCACATCCACCTCCAGCGGGCTGACCTTCTCGCCGCCGCGGTTGATCTGCTCCTTCAGCCGCCCGGTGAGGAACAGGTAGCCCTCCGCGTCCACCCGGCCCTGGTCCCCGGTGCGGAACCAGCCATCCGTGAACGCGCGGGCGTTGGCGGCCGGGTTGTTGTCGTAGCCCGGCGTCACGTTCGGGCCGCGGATCACCACCTCGCCCACCGCGCCTTGCGGCAGCAGCGCGCCGCCCTCGTCCATCACGGCGATCTCCGGCCCGGCGGCGACGCCCACCGCCCCGGGCTTGCGCGCGCGCGGCGGCAGCGGGTTGGACGCCATCTGGTGCGCGGCCTCCGTCATGCCGTACGCCTCGATCACGGGGGCGCCGAACACCTCCTCCAGCTCCGCCATCACCTGCGGCGGCAAGGAGGCGCTGGAGGAGCGGATGAAGCGCAGCCCCGCCGCGCGGGCGGTTCCTGGGTGGCTGCGCATCCGCATCAGGATCGCCTGGTGCATGGTGGGCACGGCGGTGTACCAGGTGGGCCGCACCTCCCGGAGCCACTCGCCGAACTTGAACGCGTTGAACCCGGGCGTGCAGCACACGGCCGCCCCGGCCGACAGGGAGGCGGACACCGCCGCCACCAGCCCATGGATGTGGAACAGCGGCATCACGTTCAGGCACGTGTCCGCCGGGCTGAGCGCCAGCGCCGCCGCGATGTGCCGGGCGGAGGCCGCCAGGTTGGCCTGGGTCAACGGCACGATCTTGGGCCGCGCCGTGGTGCCGGAGGTGTGCAGCACCAGCGCCGGGTCCTCCGGCCGCACTGGCCGCGGCGTCGCATCCGAGTCGGACGGCAGGCCGGATGCGTCGAGCCGGAACGACCCGGCGGCGCCCCCCTCCGGATGCAGCCGCAGGATCGGCAGCCCCAGCCGGTCCGCCACGTCCCGCGCCGGCCCGGCCTCCCCCGCCGCCAGCAGGATGGCCGCCGGTTGCAGGTCGGACAGATAGAACTCGAACTCGTCCGCCGTATAGGCCGGGTTCAGCGGCGCGGCGCAGCAGCTGGCGGCGACGGCGAGGAAGGCGGTCGCCATCTCCGGCCCGTTCGGCAGCACGATCGCCACCCGGTCGCCCGCGCCGATGCCGGCAGCGGCCAGGACGGCGCGCACCGCCCCGGCCAAGCCGCGCAGGCCGGGGCCGTCCAGCCAGGGCCGCCCGGGCGCGCCGATTGCGCGCTCGCCCGTGACGGAAGCGACGAGGTCCCACACAGTCGATTGCATGCCGCCGTCACTCCGCTCCGGGCGGCACTGGCTTTACTTGACCGCCCGTGCCGCGGCTAGGGCGGCTGGTCCCGAAGCGTCCCCGCCGTCCATGCGGCATGCGGGACACGTCATCGGCCGGTTGAGCAAGACCGCAGCTTGCATCCTGTTGCTTAACCAAGATGGCCAATACGATGGCATTCATAATCATCGAGTCAGTCACGTCAATGACACGTCGCTGCGCCGTCGCCCTCATCACCCTTGCGGTCCTCCAGCACCAAGCGGCGGCCTAGCCTGTGAGCGGCCTCTACGTGGGGCTGGGGGCGGGGGTGGATTTCCTGCAAGACCAGATCGAGAAGCCCTCCAACAGCCTCGGGCCGCTGAAGCGCAGCTACAAGTTCGATCCTGGCCCGGCGGTCGCCGGCAGCCTGGGCTACGGCCTCGGCAACAGCATCCGGGTCGAGGTGGAGGGCGACTACGCCGACAACCACGTCCGCGGGGTCAAGCTTGGGCAGCCGGAGCGGGCTGGTGGATCGGAGCGGCAACATGGCGGCTTCCTGAACGCGCTCTATGATGTCGCCTTGCCTCTGCCGGTCGTTCCCTATGTCGGGTTGGGCGTCGGATATCAGGAAGTCGCACT
This sequence comes from uncultured Acetobacteraceae bacterium, assembly GCA_964245495.1. Lineage (GTDB taxonomy): Bacteria > Pseudomonadota > Alphaproteobacteria > Acetobacterales > Acetobacteraceae > LMUY01. The sequence continues at coordinate 9,220 of CAXTNC010000095.1, read as the reverse complement.
CGCCCACGTCAATTCCAGTTCCGCCCGGCAAGCCGTTTCCAGCGGCGGCACCGAGCAGGCAGGGGCCTTTGCCTATCAGGCCATGGCGGGCGCAGGCTATCCGGTCCGCGCCGTTGCGGGCTTGTCGCTCACGGCGGAGTACCGCTTTGTCGGCGTGCTCACTCCCCCGGCCTATGACCGTGGCGCCGGGTCCGGCAACACCGTGAATGGCGTGCTTCAGGTGCCGCGCGCCACGTTCGGCAACATCTTCAACCACGAAATCCTGTTCGGCATCCGCTACGCGTTCGGATCGCCGCCGCGGCCAATGGTTGCGCCCGCGCCTCCAGCGCGCGCGCTCGCCGAACGGGAGCTTGCTTGCCTGATATTCTTTGACTGGGATCGTGTGGACCTGACGGACCGCGCCCGGCAGATCATCGCTGAATTCGCCCAGGACAGCGCCCGCATCCATCCCAGCCGCATCGAGGTCCAAGGCAACGCTGACCGGTCTGGCTCGCCGCAATACAATCAGCGGCTCTCGCTGCGCCGCGCGCAGGTGGTGGCCGGCGAACTCGTCCGGCAGGGCGTGCCGGCCTCGGAAATCCTGATTCAGGCATTCGGCGACACGCGGCCGCTGGTGGCGACTGTTCCGGGTGTCCGGGAGCCGCAAAACCGCCGCGTGCTCATCATCATGCGTTGACGCAGGACGCCCATGGCACGAAGCCACCGCCAGCGGCAGGCCGTCATGCCCTTGCGAGCACGGAGACAAGGTAGAACGGCCTGCGGTGCTCGCTGGCCACCTCGAAGCCCGGCGACCAGGCGAACGCGTCGTGGATGCGCCGGGACAGCCGGCTGTCCGCGTCGGCCGAGAAGAAGTAGTGGTTCGCCAGCAAGCACACGCCGCCGGGCTTCAAGAGCGCCGCGATGCGCAGCGCCGTCGCTTTGAGCACCGCGTCGGTGATCGGCCGCGGCAGGTAGTAGAGCATGTCGGCGATCACCACGAGGTCGAAGCCGCCATCCAGCGAGGCTGGCAGCTCCCGCACGTCCCCCTGCTCGAACAGCAGGTTCGGCACGTCGCCATGCCTGGCCCGCGCCGCCTCGACCGCGCCGAGGGAGATGTCCAGCCCCAGCACGCTATCGGCCCGCTCGGCGATGCGGCGCGCCAGCAGTCCCAGCCCGGTGCCCAGGTCCAAGGCGCGGCCGAACCGGCGATCCGGCAGCAGCCCGGCGATCACCTCGTACTTGCGCCGTTGGTACAGGTAGCGGCTCTCGCCGGAGGCCCATGGGTCGCCGCCGGCATAGGCCTGCTCGAACGCGGCCTGGTCGCCGTCCCGCTGCCGGATGCGGGCGATCGCCGCGTCCGTGCGGGCGCTGCGCAGGAACAGCCCGATGTCGCGCGGCGAGATGAAGCGCCAGGCGGCGAGGCGGCCGCGCCACGGCCTGAGACTGGCAGGCTTCGGTGCCGCTGCGTCCATCAACCGCTCACTCCACCGGCCCGGCCTCGGCGCCTGGGAACGCCCGCAGCGAGTCGAGCGCCGCCTGCAGGATCACCGCCGCCGCCATCCGGTCCACCGACGCGGCCCGGCGCGCCCGGTTGGCGCCCTGCGCCGTCAGCGCCCGGTTCGCCTCCGCCGAGCTGAGCCGCTCGTCCCACATCGCTGCCGGCAGCCCCGTGGCGTCCGTCAGCGCGAACGTCCAGTCCCGCGCCGCCTGCGCCGCAGGTCCCAGCCGCCCGTCCATCTGCAACGGCAGGCCCACCAGCAGCCCGCCCACGTCCTCCCGCCTGGCGATCGCCCCGATCGCGTCCGCCGCTTCCGCCAGCTTGCCCCGGCGCAAGGCGCCGAACGGGCTGGCCAGCACCCGGCGCACGTCGCTTAGCGCCAGCCCGATGGTGCGCGTGCCCGGGTCAAGCCCGAGCAGGCGCTGGTTGCGGCCCAGCCGGGCGTGCAGGTCGGTCAGGTTGAACAGCGGCATGGGCTGCCGTTATGCTCGCCCCTCACCGTCCCGCCAAGGAGCCTCATGTCGCTCGATCCCGCGACCGTCCGCCGCATCGCCAGCCTGGCCCGCATCCGCGTGACGCCGGAGCAGGTGCCGCCGCTGCAAGCCCAGCTGAACGGCATCCTCGGCTGGATCGAGCAGCTGAACGAGGTGGACGTGGACGGGGTGGCCCCGCTCACCGGCGCCGCCGACATGGCGCTGCGCCTGCGCGCGGACCGGGTGACGGACGGCGGCATCGCCGAGCAGGTGCTGGCCAACGCGCCGGACCGTGCCGGCGGGTTCTTCGCCGTGCCGAAGGTGGTGGAGTGAGCATCTTGCCACCCTCACCCAACCCTCTCCCGCCAGCGGGAGAGGGCTTTGTCCTTCTCCCTCTCCCGCCTGCGGGAGAGGGCCGGGGTGAGGGTGCAACCCGATGACCCTCACCGAACTCGGCATCGCCGCCGCCGCCGCCGGGCTGCGCGCCCGCCGGTGGAGCGCGCGGGAGCTGGCGCAGGCGCACCTGGACGGCATGGCCGCGTTGGACGGCGAGCTGAACGCCTTCATCACCGCCACGCCGGAAGGCGCGCTGATCCAGGCGGACGCGGCGGACGCGGCGCTGGCCCGCGGCGACGCCGGGCCGCTGGCCGGCATCCCGCTCGCCATCAAGGACCTGTTCTGCACCGCCGGCGTGCGCACCACCGCGGCCAGCCGCATCCTGGCGCCCTTCGTGCCGCCCTACGAAAGCACCGTCACCGCGCAGTTGCTGCGGGACGGCGCGGTGTTCCTGGGCAAGACCAACCTGGACGAGTTCGCCATGGGCTCCTCCAACATGAGCAGCGCCTTCGGCCCCGTGCTCAACCCCTGGTCGCCCCCGGATCGCAAGCTGGTGCCCGGCGGCTCCTCCGGCGGCTCGGCGGCGGCCGTGGCGGCGGGGCTGGCGATGGGCGCCACCGGCACGGACACCGGCGGCTCCATCCGCCAGCCGGCCGCGCTGTGCGGCATCGTCGGCATGAAGCCGACCTACGGCCGGTGCAGCCGCTACGGCGTGGTGGCGTTCGCCTCCTCGCTGGACCACCCCGGGCCGTTCGCCCGCTCCGTGGCGGACGCGGCGGTGCTGCTGCGCTCCATGGCCGGGTTCGACGCCAAGGACAGCACCTCCGCCGACCGCCCGGTGCCGGACTTCGCCGCCGCCTGCGCCCGCGGCGTGCGCGGCCTGCGCATCGGCGTGCCGCGGGAGTACCGCCAGGACGGCACGCCGCCGGAGATCACCGCGCTGTGGCAGCAGGGGCTGGCCTGGCTGCGCGAGGCGGGCGCCACCGTGGTCGACGTGTCCTTGCCGCACACGCGCTACGGCCTGGCCGCCTACTACATCGTGGCGCCCGCCGAGGCCTCCTCCAACCTCGCGCGCTACGACGGCGTGCGCTTCGGCGCCCGCGCGCCGGGGCGGGACCTTGCGGAGCTGTACGAGCAGACCCGGGCGGAGGGCTTCGGCGAGGAGGTGCGCCGCCGCATCCTGATCGGCACCTACGTGCTCTCCGCCGGCTACTACGACGCCTACTACACCCGGGCGCAGAAGGTCCGCGCGCTCATCCTGCGGGACTTCACCGACGCCTTCCGCGAGGTCGATGCGCTGCTGACCCCCACCACGCCGAACGCCGCGTTCGCGCAGGGGGAGAAGATGGACGATCCCATCACCATGTACTTGAACGACGTGTTCACCGTCCCTGCCGACCTGGCGGGCGTCCCCGCGCTGTCCGTGCCCGCCGGGCTGGACGCCGCCGGGCTGCCGCTGGGCTTGCAGGTGATGGGGCGCCCGTTCGACGAGGAGACGGTGTTCGCGGTGGGCGCCGCCATTGAACAAGCCGCCGGGTTCACCGCCCGGCCGCGATTGAGGGCAGGGGCCTGAGCAGCGTGGCAATCGACTTGCGGACCAAGAGCGTCAAGGATCTCAAGATCATCGTGGAGAACCACGAGCGGAGCGGCAAGACGGCGGCGGCGTCCTACGCCGCGGCCACCGCCGAGCTGGCCCGGCGCGAGACCGGCACGCTCGACGTGGAAACCACCATGGGCATCATCGCCGGCTACGCCAAGCGCCGCGCCTTCGTCAGCTACAAGGACATCGCGGACGCCAGCGGCGCCATTTGGAACAAGGTGACGCACGCGATGCCCAGGCACCTGCTGGCGGTGAGCGAGCACGCCAGCAGCAAGGGCTGGCCGATGCTGTCGGCCATCGTGGTGAACAAGGAGCACATGGTGGACGGGCTGATGAAGCCCGAGGCGCTGAAAGGCTTCTGCGAGTGCGCCCGCGGCCTGGGCTTGGAGGTGGAGGACGAGACCGCCTTCCTGAAGGCGCAGCAGAAGGCGGTGTTCGATGCGGCGCGGGAAGGCCGGCTGGCATGAGGAGGGGAGCATGACCTACCGGCTGGGGGAATGGGAAATCGTGTGCGGCCTGGAGGTGCACGCCCAGGTCCTCAGCCAGGCCAAGCTGTTCTCCGGCGCCGCCACCGCGTTCGGCGCCGAGCCGAACAGCCAGGTCAGCTTCGTGGACGCCGGCTTCCCCGGCATGTTGCCGGTGGTGAATGCGGAGTGCGTGGCGCAGGCGGTGCGCACCGGCCTCGGGCTGGACGCGCAAATCAACCTGGTCAGCCGGTTTGACCGCAAGAACTACTTCTATGCCGACCTGCCGCAGGGCTACCAGATCAGCCAGCTGTACCACCCGATCGTCGGCGCCGGGCACGTGGAGATCGAGGCCGACGGCGCCACCCGCCGCATCGGCGTCACCCGCCTGCACCTGGAGCAGGACGCCGGCAAGTCCCTGCACGACCAGGACCGCGACCGCTCCTTCATCGACCTCAACCGCTCCGGCGTGGCGTTGATGGAGATCGTCTCCGAGCCGGACATCCGCTCGCCGGAGGAGGCCAGCGCCTACCTGCGCAAGCTGCGTTCCATCCTGCGCTACCTCGGCACCTGCGACGGCAACATGGAGGAAGGCTCCTTGCGCGCGGACGTGAACGTGTCCGTGCGCAAGCCCAGCGAGCCGTTCCGCACCCGCTGCGAGGTGAAGAACGTGAACTCCATCCGCTTCGTCATGCAAGCGGTGGAGGCGGAGGCGCTGCGCCAGATCAAGGTCTGGGAAGGCGGCGGCACCGTGGTGCAGGAAACCCGGCTGTTCGACCACGCCCGCGGCGAAACCCGCGCCATGCGCTCCAAGGAGGACGCGCACGACTACCGCTACTTCCCCGACCCCGACCTGCTGCCGCTGGTGCTGGACGAGGCCTGGGTGGACGGCCTGCGCGCCGCCCTGCCCGAGCTGCCGGACGCCAAGCGCGCCCGCTTCGTGGCGCAATACGGCCTCTCCCCCTACGACGCGGGCGTGCTGGTGGCGGAGCAGGCCACCGCCGGGTTCTACGAGGCCGCGGCGCGCGGACGCGACGCCAAGGCGGCGGCCAATTGGGTGATGGGCGACCTGTTCGCCGCGCTGAACCGCACCGGCCGCGCCATCGAGGACTCGCCGGTGTCCGCCGCCGCCTTGGGCGAGATGCTGGACCTGCTGGCCGACGGCACCATCAACGGCCGCATCGCCAAGGACCTGTTCGAGGCCATGGTGGAAACCGGGCAGGGACCCGGCGCCCTCGTGGAGGCCCGCGGCCTGCGCCAGGTGACGGACACGGGCGCCATTGACGCCGCCATCGCCGCCGTGCTGGCGGCCAACCCGGACAAGGTGGCGCAGTACCGCGGCGGCAAGGACAAGCTGTTCGGCTTCTTCGTCGGCCAGGTGATGAAGGCGACGGCGGGCAAGGGCAACCCGGCGCTGATCAACGAGGCGCTGAAGGGCAAGCTGGCGGGGGGGTGAGGCTTGGGGCGCTGCCCCAAACCCCGCCAAAGGACAGTCGTCCTCTGGACACCTGATGCGGGCGGGCGGAAAGGACGCTCCGCTTGCAGAAGACGCCCTCGGCTGCCTGCAATCGCCAAGCATCGTGTTTGCAAGCGGAGCAGGTTGCTCAAATGAACTGACAACGAAGCAACTAGCCCGTTCACGTTCCATGTCAGTGGCCGAATTGAGATCAGGAATGCCAGCGCCCGGCGCAAGGCCGCGCATTCAGGCAGGTTCGGCTGCATAGGTCACTCTTGGCCGGCCTTGCGGGCATGTTCCGCTTCCCGCCGCATTGCTTCGTCAACAACCTGCTCGGGGGTGAGTTCGACGGGGTTCCAGAAGATAAGGTCGCTAATAGCTGAGTGGGGCAGGGCTTCCCTCAATTTCTCAAGCAGGGGAGTTATCACGTCGTTCCGCGATGGGCCAAAATAGATTGACCGAACAACTTCAAGAATATCATCCCGAGTCACTGACTATTTTCCTTCCGCCCGAGCATGTCGTGCTGCCTTGGAGTAACTACCCGAATGGTGCTCAGATCGTAAACCGCACCACCTAAGCCAACTGTAGGATCATGGTGCAACTCGAAGGTCCGGTCGCTCAGTCGGCCCGTGCTGGCAACTATGACCTGCTCGCTGCCCGGAGGATAGGGTGCGTTTCCGTTTTGCATGAGCTGAAGACTTTGCTTTTTGAACTCATTAGCCAGTTCAGGTATTTGCGCCACCGTTTTCCAGAACGCTTCACGTAGCTTGCCAAAGTCCGAAAACCGCTGCCCGACGAGCTTCTCAGCAACTTGGCCAGGAATTGGTGCGCCCTGCTCGTCAGACATATGAGCCGATAGCCACGGTCCATCAACGCGCGCCAACGGGATACTCGCCACAGCTACGCCCGGAGTGTTCCGTCTCTGCTCCGCGGTAAGGCGGCCACCGCGCCGTCGCCACTCGTCAAGCGCCGTTTGTATCTGGTCGTTGCTTTTGCCCTCACGCGCCCATTGCGCCACAAGATCGCGTTCATCGTCGTCCCGCGTCTCGATGCCGCTGCCGGGTGGCGGCCCGACGATCACCGCCGAGAACTGCTTCTGCGCCGCGTCGTCGCCTTCAAGCGCCCGGCCGAACAAGCCGGGGTCGGCCCGGGCCGCGCGCATCACCCGTTCGGCCATGGCGAGCATCGCCGGCCCGGTCTGCGGCGTGTCGAACAGCCAGGGTCCGTGATTTTCCGCCCACAAGAAGGCGTAGGCCGCCGTCACGTCCGCCGGCTTGGCCGCGTCCAGGCCGAAGCGTTGGATCGTGCCCCTGACGTCCCCGCGCTGGATGAGGTCGGAGATCGCGGGCAAGGCTGCAGCGGCGACCCCGGCGATCATCGACCCCCACGGAACACGGCCCGGGGCCGGCAGGGGTGGGATGCGGAGCGTCTTGGTGGCAGGCGGCTGCGGAGCTGGCATGTCGCGCACCAGCACCGCCAACCCGCCACGCGCGGCGAAATGCTCGTCCGCCTCCCGCAAGAATGGCTTGAAGCGGTCCAGCCCGATGTCCTGGGCTGCCTTCCCGAGCGCGTCGGCCACTGCGCGCAGATCGGCATTGTCGCGGCCGTTCCGGAGCAGGCCGGCAGCCTGGACGAAGCCGCCAATCCCTGGCGCGTCCGGGTCCTTGCCAAAGACCCGGCGTGCGATCGCCTGCAATCCGAGCGGCAAGGCCTGCACGGCTGCCGTCAACAGGCGGGTCAGGCGATCACGGTCATCTGCACCCAGCCGGGTCGCATCATGATGCCGCTTGGACGCGGGAAGGCCAGCAACCAGCGTGTGACCCACATCCTGGATACGCTGCGCGATGACCGCAGCTGTTTGCACTGGACCCGGATCGGCTGAGGAGAAGCCAGGACCAGTTCCGTGCCCGAACCAGCCATGGGCTTGCCGGCCCTGATGCATCCAGCCATCGTGGCCGCCGTCGGCCGCGGTGTTCCTGTCGTCCACGCCCGCTCCAATCAGTTCGCTTTATGTTCCATGGCACGGAGCAGCGCCGTTTGGACAGCCAAGGCGATCCAAACAGCCGCACTGGTTGTCACGCGGCATGATGTTCGGCGTTCCGCTTCCTGTCCCTGCTGCTATGCTCCGTTCATGAGCAACGCCCTGCGCCAACCCATGACGATGGCGGAGTTCCTGGAGTGGGAAGCCCGTCAGCCGGCCAAGCACGAGTTCGACGGCGAGCGCCCGGTCGCGATGGCCGGCGGCACGC
>CAXTNC010000095.1:0-1065 GCA_964245495.1 uncultured Acetobacteraceae bacterium | reverse complement strand
TGGACGAGCTTTATCTCGGCGTTGACCTGCCCGAAGCGCCGGAAGACTGACCTTGCGAGCGGTTGCCCGCCCTGCTGTTCCAGGAGGATCGCCTGGAACGGGACGCTTCAGCGCGCCCCGGTGTGCTTCAGGACCACGAGGACCGTGGAGAACAGGATCCTGAGGTCGAGCCACAGGCTGCGGTGCTTGATGTAGTACAGGTCATAGGCGAGCTTCTGGCGCGCATCCTCGACCGAAGCGCCGTAAGGATAGTTGACCTGCGCCCACCCGGTGATGCCGGGTTTGACGGCGACACGCTCGGCGAAGCGCGGGATGGCCTGCGTGAGGTGGCGGGCGAAATGCGGTCGCTCGGGGCGTGGGCCGATGAGGGTCATGCTGCCTTCCAGGACGTTGAGCAACTGCGGCAGTTCGTCCAGGCGGGTCAGCCGCAGGGTACGCCCAAGCCGGGTCACGCGCGGGTCCTGCTGCGAGGCCCAGCGAGGGCCGGAGAGCTCTGCGTCAACGCGCATGCTGCGGAGCTTGAGCAGGGTGAAGACCTTTCCACCCAGGCCGACACGCTCCTGCCGGTAGAAGGCAGGCCCGGCGTCGCCGAGCTTGATGAGCAGCGCCATGATCAGCAGCACGGGGGCGGCAAGAACCAGGCCGGCCATGCTCAGGACGACATCCAGCACCCGCCGCAACGCCTGGGCAGCAAGGCAGGGCTGCAAAGCCTGGGCAGAGGCGTTCCAGTCCGGCCCAAGGGCGGCAAGGTCGACTTGCCCGGGGCGTGGCCCAAGCTGCGGGAGCTTTGGCGAGTCCAAAGGCTTGGCGTCGAGAAAAACCAGGGTCTTGACGGCGGTGAGCGGCATAGGACGGTGTCTCAGCAGGCAGTGGCGTCATTCGGAGTGCGGCGGCAGGGGAGCAGGCGAACGCCCGTGGGCGCCGCCTGCGGTCGGCCTGGACCGCTGCTCAGTCCTTCTTGCCGCGACGGCGGCGGATCACCCCAAGCGCCACGAGGCCGCTGCCCAGGAGCGCCAGCGAAGCAGGCTCCGGGATGGCTGTCCCCGAGGAGCCGCCGTAGCCGCC
>CAXTNC010000094.1:0-12396 GCA_964245495.1 uncultured Acetobacteraceae bacterium | reverse complement strand
TCTTCGTGCTGCCGGCAGCCGCAGCAGAGGACCCGATCTTCGCACCGATCCAGCAAGGGGCGACGAACGATGCACTGGATGCAATCCCATTGGGAAACGGCTCTCACATCTGCCAAAGGCCGGCCTGCAAGGCGATCATTGACCTTTACCCGCTTGAGCAGGAATTAGGCCACCGCGATACGCCAAACGGCCCAACCCTGGCAGACCCCAGCAAGTTCGACCGCAGCGTGTTCGACCGCCGCGTCGATCGCATCCTCAAGCAAACGAAAAGCCGCCACGCCGCCCTGTGCGGCACGCTCGCCGTCCTGCTGAGCCACTACGTGAACGTGGACGGGACGCAGAAAGGCGCCTGGGAACTCGAACTGGCCAGCCGCATCGACGCCCTGGACCGGCCCGGCTGCCTGGCGCAGGCCGTCGCGGCAGTCCCGCAAGGCCAAGCCGGCGACGCCCTGTTCGAGTACATGCGGTTCGAGTGCGGGAACCACGAACTGACCGGGCTTGGCCAGGACCGAAGCTGCGCCCGATTCAGCCGGCCCAGCCTTGCAATCGGCCCTGCAATCCCCTGAGCGTGAACGCGCCGCGCTGAACGGCGGCGCCCCGGCCTGCAACCCGGCCCCGCCTCGCGCGATCCGGTCTCGCCGACGCTGCCTGGGCGTCGCCAGCCATCCGGAGCCGTCATGGACATCACCCTCGCCGTCAACGGCCACCTGCGCCGCCTCAGCCTCGACCCCCGGGTGACGCTGCTGGACGCGCTGCGCGAGCACCTGGGCCTGACCGGCTCCAAGAAGGGCTGCGACCAGGGCCAGTGCGGCTCCTGCACCGTGCTGGTGGATGGCGTCCGCGTGCTGGCCTGCCTGCAACTGGCCGCCGCAGTGGAGGGCGCCGTCACTACCATCGAGGGCCTGGCGGGCGAGACGGAGCCGCTGCACCCGATGCAGCAGGCGTTCCTGGAATGCGACGCCTACCAGTGCGGCTATTGCACGCCGGGCCAGATCATGAGCGCCATCGCCTGCATCCACGAAGGCCACGCGGACACGGAGGACGACATACGCGAATCCATGAGCGGTAACCTGTGCCGCTGCTGCGCCTACCCCAAGATCGTCAACGCCGTGGCGCAGGCCCAGCCGCACGTGCTGGCGCTGGCGGAGCAGGCATGAGGCCCATCGAGTTCCACCGCGCCGCCGACGCGGCCGAGGCGTTCCACCTGGCAGGCGGCGGGGCGGGACCCGCCAACCGGGCGGCGGCGCAGTTCCTGGCCGGCGGCACCACCATGCTGGACCTCATGAAGCTCGACGTGATGCAGCCCGAGCGCCTGGTGGACATCAACCCGCTGCGCGCGGAGCACGGGACCATCAGCATCGACGCCGCCGGGCTGCACCTGGGCGGCCTCGTTCGCATGTCGGCCGCCGCCGGCCACCCCGCCATCCGCCGTGACTACCCGGCGCTGTCGGACGCGCTGGGGCAGGCGGCCAGCCCGCAGCTGCGCAACATGGCGAGCCTGGCGGGCAACGTGCTGCAACGCACCCGGTGCAACTACTTCCGCGACCCGAGCTGGCAAGCCTGCAACAAGCGTTCCCCCGGCTCCGGCTGCGCCGCCCTCGGCGGCGTCACCCGGCTGCTGGCCGTGCTGGGCACCAGCGGGCGCTGCATCGCGCACTACCCGGGCGATTTCGCCGTCCCCCTGGCGGCGTTCGGCGCCGAGGTGGACATCCGGTCCGCCGCCGGCGTCCGGCGCATCGCCTTCGAGGACCTGCACCGCCTGCCGGGCGACACGCCGGAGATCGAGACCGTGCTGCAGCCCGGCGAGCTGATCACCGCCTTCCACGTGCCCGCCGGGCCGTGGACCCGGCGCTCGCTGTACCTGAAGGTGCGGGACCGCGCCTCCTACGCCTTCGCCCTCGCCTCCGCCGCCGTGGCGCTGCACCTGCACCCGGACGGCACGGTGGCGGCGGCGCGCATCGGGCTGGGCGGGCTGGCAACCAAGCCGTGGCGCTCGCACGAGGCGGAGGCTGTGCTCACCGGCCGCGTGCCGGACGAGGCCGCCGCCAGCGAGGCCGCCGAAGCCGCCTTCGCCGGCGCCGTCACCCACGGCGACAACGGGTTCAAGCCGGAGCTGGGGCGGCGCACGCTGGTGCGCGCCGTGCTCCAGGCCGCAGCCATGGAGGTCTGACATGGACGGGGACTTCAAGCTGATCGGCCAGCCGGCCATCCGCATCGACGGCCGCGCCAAGGTCACCGGGCGCGCCGCCTTCGCCTCCGACGAGCCGATGCCCAACCCGGCCTACGCCTTCCTGGTCACGTCGGCGGTCGCGCGCGGCCGGGTGCGGCACGTGGACGGCGCGGCGGCGCGGGCCGTGCCCGGCGTGCTGGACATCCTGACGCACGCCAACGTGGGCCACCAGGCCAAGACGCCCACCCAGATGAGCGGCGGCAACACCACGACGACGCTGGAAAGCGACCAGGTGTGGCACGACGGCCAGATCGTGGCCGTGGTGGTGGCCGACAGCTACGAAGCCGCGCGCGAGGCCGCCCACCGGGTCGATGTGGAATGCGACGTGGAAGCCCCGTCCGCGACCTTCGGCAGCCCTGGCGCCTTCGTGGAAGCGCGCGACGACGGCGAGCACGAGGACTACACGGTGGGCGACGCGGACGCCGCGTTCGCCGCGGCGGCGGTGACGGTCGATGCCCGCTACAGCACGCCCACCCAGCACCACAACCCGATCGAGCTGTTTACCACCACCTGCGCCTGGAACGGCGGCCGGCTGTTCATCTGGGAGCCGAGCCAGTTCGTCTATGGGCTGCGCGGCAACGTGGCCAAGCAGCTGGGCATGGACCCGGACGACGTGCGCGTGATCTCCAAGTACGTCGGCGGCGCCTTCGGGTGCAAGGGCGGCGCCACGGCGCGCACCGCCTGGATCGCCATCGCGGCGCGGCGGCTGGGCCGCCCGGTGAAGCTGGTGGCGACGCGCGACCAGGGCTTCACCATCGCCACTTACCGGGCGGAAACCCGCCACCACCTGCAGCTGGGAGCGGACAAGGACGGCCGGCTGGTTTCGCTGCGCCACGAGGGCTGGGAGGTCACGTCCCGCCCGAGCAACTACAACGTGTCCGGCACGGAAACCACGGCGCGGGTCTATGCCTGCCCCAACATCACCACCCGGGTGAACATCGTCCACGCGGACCGCAACACGCCCGGCTTCATGCGCGCCCCGCCGGACGTGCCCTACATGTTCGCGTTGGAAAGCGGCATGGACGAGCTGGCCCTCAAGCTCGGCATGGACCCGATCGAGCTGCGCCGCCGCAACGAGCCGCAACAGGACCCGGTGACGGGCCTGGCGTTCTCCAGCCGCCACCTGCTGACCTGCCTGGACCAGGGCGCCGCCCGGTTCGGCTGGGAGCGGCGGGACCACCGGCCCGGCGCCATGGCCGACGGGGATTGGCAGGTGGGATGGGGCTGCGCCTCGGCCGCCTATCCGTCCAACATCGCCGCCTCAGCCGCCCGGGTGGCGCTGCGGTCCAACGGCCACGCGCACGTGCAGCTGGCCAGCCACGAGGTCGGCAACGGCGCCTACACGGTGGTGGCGCTGGTGGCGGCGGAGCGGCTCGGGCTGCAGCTGCACCAGGTCGAGGTGGAGATGGGCGACACGGCGCTGCCGCCGGGTCCGCTGGCCGCCGGGTCGAGCCACACCGCGAGCATCGGCAACGCCGTCAGCAAGGCCTGCGCGGACCTGCTGAACCGGATCGCCGCCGCCGCGGTGGTGAGCAACGCCGGGCCGCTCGCTGGACATGACCCGGCCTCCCTGCGCTTCTCGGAAGGCAGGCTGGTCGCACCCGACGGGACGGGGGAGCCGCTGGAGGACGCGGTGAAGCGGGTCAGCCCCGGCGCGGTCGAGGCGTATGCCGAGAACACCCAGGACGGCATGGCCCCGGACGCGATGACCAAGCTTTACGGCGGCCAGTTGCCGATCCTGCGCGGGCAGAAGCGCAAGGACGTGACCGCCTACAGCTTCGGGGCGCAGTTCGTGGAGGTGCGGGTGCACCGCCGCACCCGGGAGGTCCGGGTTCCCCGCATGGTGGGGGCCTTCGCCGCGGGCACGATCATCAACCCGATGGCGGCCCACAGCCAGTACGTCGGCGGCATGATCTGGGGCCTGTCCGCGGCGCTGCTGGAAGCGACGGAGATCGACCCGGGGGCGGCGCGCTACGTCAACGACAACCTGTCCGAGTACCACATCGCGGTGAACGCCGACGTTGGCCGGGTGGAGGTGGTGATGGTGCCGGAGCAGGACACGGCGGTGAATCCCATGGGCATCAAAGGGCTGGGCGAGCTTGGCATCGTGGGCGTGAACGCCGCCATCGCCAACGCAGTGCATCACGCGACGGGCCGGCGGGTGCGGGACTTGCCGATCCGGATTGAGAGCCTGCTTTAGGGCGGGATGGCATCGCGTCCGCTCAGCCACCCCGCCCCGGCTTGATCTGAGAGGGCGATGGGGATGTCTGGCGAAGCAGCCAGACATCGTCACGCCCTAGACAGGCAGGAGCCGGCGTCGGCTCACGAAGCCGAGGCCGGCGAGGCCCGTGCCGAGCAGGACAAGCGCCATCGGCTCCGGGACGGCAACCGCAGGGGCGTCGAACGAGAGATCGTCGAGTTCAAAGGCATACTGGCTGCTGCTTGCCACGACCGTGGTGAAGGCGACGGACGAGGTGACATTCACGTAAGCCGTTCCGGATGCAGACTGATTGCCGTTGGCTTCGGCAAGCACGTCAGACCCGGTGATCGTCCCGATCAGCGTGGCGCCGTCGTAGAACGCCAGGCTGTCATAGCTGTCCACGGAACCCCAGAGCAGGCCGAGATAGGTTTCAACGGTCGGCAGCGTGAAGGTGGCGGCGGCGCCCGCCGATGCGCTCGCCGACCCGGTGCTGACGTAGCGGCTCGCGTCGGCGCCGTCAGCGTCGCCGAACACGGCGCCGTTGCCGTCGGACAGCACGGGGGCGGCGTAATAGTTGGCGCTTGACCCGGTGACGAGGGCGGCGTTGCCCGAGAACGCCACCGTTGCTCCGGACTTCGTCATGCCGCCGGCCTGGCCAGGGGCAAGCTCGTTCAGGTTCTCGAAGATGACGCCTGCCGGACCGCCGCCGACGCTGCTCGACACCGAAAGAACCGGGGCGGCTTGCGCCTGGCCTGCGATGGAGGCTGCAAGGGCGATGGCGGGGACGACGTGCCTTAGAAACATTGCAGGGACGCTCTCATGTTCACGCAAGGGTCATTGCAACAAGCCTGCCACGGAACAGAAACAACGGCTTAGCCATTCCGCGAGTCTCAATTGTAAGATAGTCTGACGTTCGTATGTCAACTGCCGCTGGCCATCACGCTGGCGTCCGCAGCTACACCCGCATGGGCATGAGCACGTAAAGCGCACTCGTGTCGCCAGCGTCCCGCACCACCGTGGGCGCCGCGCCGTCGCTGAACAGGAACTCCACCTCGCCGCCGATCTGGTCGGTGATGTCGTTCAGGTACCGCGCCTGGAAGCCGATCTCAAGCGGCCCGGCGTCGTACTTCACCCGGTCCCCGTCCAGCTCCTCCGTGGCTGTGCCCTGCTCCGGGCTGGCCGCCGACAGCACCAGCAGGTCGCGCGCGAGCGACATCTTCACCGGGCGGGACCGCTCGCTGCTGATGGCCGCGACCCGGCCGACCGCCTCGGCGAAGTCCTTCTTGCCGACCCGCAGGACCTTCTCGTTGTCGCGCGGGATCACCCGCTCGTACTCGGGGAACGTGCCGTCGATCAGCTTGCTGGTCAGCTGCACCGTGCCCACGGTGAACTGGATGCGGGTGTCGGACAGCGCCACCTCCACCTCCCCGCTCGCCTCGTCCAGCAGCTTGCGCAGCTCGGCCACCGTCTTGCGCGGCACGATCACGCCGGGCATGGACCCGGCGCCCTCCGGCAGCGGCTCCTCCACCCGGGCCAGCCGGTGGCCGTCCGTGGCGGCGGCGCGCAGCACCCGGCCGTCCTCGCCGTCCGCCGCATGAAGGAAGATGCCGTTGAGGTAGTAGCGCGTCTCCTCCGTGCTGATGGCGAACCGGGTGCGGTCGATCAGCCCGCGCAGCGCCAGGGCGGACAGGTGGAAGTGGTGCGGCAGCTGTCCCGCCGTCATGGACGGGAAGTCGTCCGTCGGCAGCGTGACCAGGCTGGTGGCGTAGCGGCCGGCCCGCAGCGCCAGCTGGGCGTCCCCGCCGGTGAAGTCCAGCTCGACCTCCGCCCCGTCCGGCAGCTTGCGCACGATCTCGTACAGCGTGGTGGCCGACGCCGTGGTGGCGCCGTCCCGGCTGGCGGCGGTCGGCACCTCTTCCACGACGGCGATCTCCATGTCGGTCGCCGTAAGGCTCAGCTTGCCGTCCCGCACCGCGATCAGCACGTTGGCCAGGATCGGGATGGTGTTGCGCTTCTCCGCCACGCTCTGGATATGGGCCAGCGCCTTGATCAGCGTCGCGCGGTCGGCCTTGAGCTTCATGGCAGGTTCTCCGCGCCACTGGACTCCGGGGCGCTGCTGGGTCGGACGGCCAGCCTAGCAGGCCCGCTGCGCCGCGCAAACGACCCTCAGCTTTCCAACATGCGGCGCAGCAGCTCCACGTCCTCGGCGAACCCGGCGTCCACGCCCATGATCTCCGCCACCCGGCTGCACGCGTGCATCACCGTGGTGTGGTCGCGGTTGCCGAACTTGCGGCCGATCTCCGGCAGGGAGCGGCTGGTGAGCTGCTTGGCGAGGTACATCGCCACCTGCCGCGGGCGCGCCACGTTGCGGGCGCGCCGGGCGCTGCTCATCTCGCTCAGCCGCAGGTGGTAGTGCTCGGCCACCCGCTTCTGGATCTCCTCGATGGTGACCCGGCGGTCCTGCGCCTTCAGCACGTCCCGCAGCACGTCCTGGGTGGACTCCAGCGTCACCGGGCGGCCGAACAGGCTGGCATGGGCCAGCAGCCGGTTGAGCGCGCCTTCCAGCTCGCGCACGTTGGTGGTGATCTTGTGGGCCAGGAACTCCAGCACCCGGCGCGGCACATCGACGCCCGCGCGCCCCGCCTTGGCTTCCAGGATGGACACCCGCAGCTCGAAGGTGGTGGCATGGATGTCCGCCACCATGCCGCAGCCGAGCCGGGTGCGCAGCCGCTGCTCCACGTCCAGCTCCGAAGGGGACTTGTCCGACGAGATCACGATCTGCTTGCCGGACTCCACCAGCGCGTTGAAGGTATGGAAGAACTCCTCCTGCGTGCTGTCCTTGCCGATCAGGAACTGCACGTCGTCCACCATCAGCACATCGACGGAGCGCAGGCTTTCCTTGAACTCCATGGTCGATTGGCTGCGGATGGCGGCGATGAAGCGGTACATGAACTTCTCGGCCGACATGTAGCTGACCGTGGCCGCCCGCCCGCCCTCGCGCCGGGACAGCTCAAGCCCGACCGCGTGCATCAGGTGGGTCTTGCCCAGGCCCACGCCGCCGTACAGGAACAGCGGGTTGAACCCTTGGCTGGCCGGCTGCTCGGCCACGCGCCGGGCGCAGGCGTAGGCGAACTCGTTGGGCTTGCCCACGATGAAGGCGTCGAACGAGAACCGGCTGTCCAACGCGCCGGCCGCCTCAGCGCGCGGCTCCGACCGGTCTTCGGCGCGCATGGCCCCTGGCGCCGCCTCGGGCGTCAAGCCTTCGGCTGAAAGGCTCTCCGTCAACGGAGCGGCCAAGGGCGGCGGCTCGGCCGCGGAGCCGACACGCAGGTCAACCCGCTGCACGTCCCCGCTTTCCATGCGCCAGAAGGCCGCCAGCTTGTCCGCGTAATGGCTGCGCACCCAGTCCCGCAGGAACCGGGTGGGTAGATGGATGGTCACTTCGTCGCCGTCCAGGCCGGCCATCGTCATCTGCCGCAGCCAGGTGCGGTACTCCACCTCGCCGACATCGGCCTTGAGACGGTCACGCACCCGATCCCACTGCGCAGCCAGGGCGGACCCTGGACTCAGCAGGCCGAGGCCATCCGTGCGGTCAGCCGGGTCGCCGAATGTGATCATCCCATTTGCCTCACGCTGTATCGGAAGCCCATGCCCCGGCAGCGATGCTCTCGTCTGCGGGATATGAATGCATTATAATGGTTTAAGTCACGTTGTTACCAATGGCAATTCAAAACGGCACTCTTGAAGCAAAAGCTCAGCGGTGTGGCAGAACTGCAAAAGCAAAGACCGGTCAATCCTATTAGGAATGACCGGTCTTTGCTGCTCGCAAAACCAGAGAAGAGTCTTTTCTTAGCCAGTCAACCGCAAGCTCAAGCAGTCGGTGCGGCCAACGCCTTGACGCGCTTGGACAAGCGCGAAATCTTGCGTGCAACTGTATTGGGATGGATCACGCCCTTGCCTGCCGCACGCTGCATTTCAGGCTGTGCAGCCTGCAAGGCGGCCGCCGCGAGCGCCTTGTCGCCCCCTGCGATCGCCGTTTCGACCTTCTTAACGAAAGTCCTCATGCGGGACTTGCGGGCCTGGTTGCGCTCGGTGCGCCGCGCGGTCTGGCGGATGCGCTTGCGCGCGGAAGCATTGTTCGCCATTCGATCCTATGTCTCAAACAATTGTCTAATCTGGCAAATCGTCCGGCCAGCGATGCCGTCAATCGGAAGCGTCATTTCTAGGTCTGCGATCTTCCCGAGTCAAGGAAGCTGCGCGACGTTCAAGGCGCGAAGCAAGCGGGACGCTTCTCGATGAACGCGGCCATGCCCTCGGCCTGGTCAGGCGTCCCGAACAGCGACAGGAACAGCCCGCGCTCCGTCGCCACACCTTGGCTGAGCGTGGTCTCGAACGCCGCGTTCACCGCGCGCTTGGCAAGCAGCGCCGCCACGCGGGACTGGCCGGCGATCTTGTTCGCGAGCTTGACCGCCTCCTCCAGCAAGGAGGCTGCCGGGAACACCCGTGCCACCAGGTTGGCGCGCTCCGCCTCCACCGCGTCCATCATCCGGCCGGTCAGGCACAGGTCCATCGCCTTGGACTTGCCCACCGCGCGGGTGAACCGCTGGGTGCCGCCGGCGCCGGGCATGACGCCGAGGTTGATCTCGGGCTGCCCGAACTTCGCGGTGTCGGCGCACACGATCATGTCGCACATCATCGCCAGCTCGCACCCGCCGCCCAGCGCGAACCCGGCGACGGCCGCGATCACCGGCTTCTTGACCCGCAGCACGACCTCCCACTTGGCGATGAAGTCGTCCAGCAGCACGCCGGGGTAGCTGCGGGCCTGCATCTCCTTGATGTCCGCCCCCGCCGCGAACGCCTTGTCCGACCCGGTGAGCACGATGGCGCCGATGGCCGGGTCCGCGTCGAACGCGAGCAGCTGGTCGCCAAGCTCGGCCATCAGCTGGTCGCACAGCGCGTTGAGCGCCGCAGGCCGGTTGAGGCGGACGACGCCCACGGCCCCGTGCATCTCCACCAGGATCATCTCGGGCATGGGTTGCCTCCCCAAGGCCGTGCCGGCCTCACTGATGTCCGAAGAAGCGGATGGCGGCAAGCGCGCTGAACAGCGCCACCCCGACGCCCACGGTCCACACCTTCATGCTGGCCACCGAGGCTTCGACGCTGCTGCTCAAGCCGGCCAGCTTCGCATCGACGCCAGCCAGCTTGACATCGACAACGGCCAGCTTCGCATCGACAACGGCCAGCTTGGCATCGACCCGGGCATCCATGGCGTCGATGCGCGCCTCCAGCCGGGCGATGTCGGCCTTGGTGGCGACCGCCTCCAGCACGGCGGCATGGAACGCCTCGGTCAGCTTCTCCGCTTGCGGGCGGTTGAACGTGCCATCGCTTTCCAGGTGGCGCATGAAGCCCAGCTTGTCGAACACTGCGGACATGCCAGCATCCTACCAGACATGCCCTGCGCTGCGAACCCTAACGCTGGGTTTGCGGGCAGTGGAAGGTGGACCGCGCCGACTGCACCATGCGCGCCACGCCGGGGCAGGCGGGCAGGCCGGGGCAGCGCTCGCAGGGCTGGCCTTCCCGTCCGTACACTTTCCAGGCGTGCTGGAAATAGCCCAGCTCCCCGTCCGGCTGCACGTAGTCCCGCAGGGAGGACCCACCCGCGGCAATCGCTTCCGTCAGCACCGCCTTGATCGCCACCGCCAGCCGCGCCGCCCCGGCGCGCGGGATGGTGGCGGCCTGGCGGTCCGGGGCGACGCGGGCGCGGAACAGCGCCTCGCACACGTAGATGTTGCCCAGGCCCGCCACCAGCCGCTGGTCCAGCAGCGCCGCCTTCACCGGGGTCCGTTTGCCCGCCAGCGCCGCCGCCAGCACGCCCCCGGTGAACGCCGGGTCCAGCGGCTCCGGCCCCAGCCCGGCCAGCAGGCGGTGGGCGTCCTCTTGCGCGGTCGCGATCAGGTCGACGGAGCCGAACCGCCGCGGGTCCACGAACCCCACCCGCCAGCCATCGTCGGTTTCCAGCACGATGTGCTCGTGCGCGGTGACGCTGTTGGGGTTGGCCGGCCCCAGCACCATCCGCCCGGACATGCCGAGGTGCAGCAGCACGCTGTCCCCGCCGTCCAGCCGCATCAGGATGTACTTGGCCCGGCGGCGGAAGCCCTCCACCCGCGCGCCCGCCAGCCGCGCCGCCAAGTGGGGCGGCAGCGCCCAACGCAGGTCCGGCCGGTGCACCAGGGCGCGCACGATCCGCCGTCCCTCCAGCCGCGCCCGCAGGCCGCGCATCACCGTCTCGACTTCGGGGAGTTCCGGCATGGATGAGCGGCAGGCTATATATGCTCGGCATGACAAACAACCCGACCACCGACTTCGGCTACCGCACCGTCCCGCGCGAGGCCAAGAAGCCGATGGTGCGCGCCGTGTTCGACAGCGTGGCCTCCCGCTACGACGTGATGAACGACCTCATGTCGCTCGGCATCCACCGCGCCTGGAAGCGCGCCTTCGTGGCCGCCCTGCAGCCCAGCCCCAACCGCACCCTGCTCGACCTGGCCGGCGGCACCGGGGACATCGCCTTCGGCTGGCGCAGCGCCGGCGGCGGCGGCGCGATCCTGTCCGACATCAATGCCGCCATGCTGGGCGTGGGCCGGGAGCGCGCGGCCGGCCGCGGCCAGGCCGCCGGCGTCGCTTTCCTGGTGGCGGACGCGGAAGCGCTGCCCCTGCCCGACCGCTGCGTGGACGTGGTCAGCATCGCGTTCGGCCTGCGCAACGTGACGGACAAGCCGGCCGCCCTGCGGGAAGCGCGCCGGGTGCTGCGGCCGGGCGGGCGGTTCGCCTGCCTGGAGTTCTCCCGCGTGCAGGTGGCGGCGCTGGCGCCGGCGTACGACGCCTGGTCGTTCGCCGTGCTGCCCCGGCTCGGCCGGGCGGTGGCGGGGGACGCGGACAGCTACCGC
The DNA here is from genome assembly GCA_964245495.1 of uncultured Acetobacteraceae bacterium. Lineage (GTDB taxonomy): Bacteria > Pseudomonadota > Alphaproteobacteria > Acetobacterales > Acetobacteraceae > LMUY01. Next base: position 1,022 of record CAXTNC010000094.1, on the reverse strand, counting down.
TACCTGGCGGAAAGCATCCGCACCTTCCCGGACCAGGAGGCGCTGGAGGCGCTGATGCGGGACGCCGGGCTGTCCCAGGTGCGCCACCGCAACCTGACCGGCGGCATCGCCGCCATCCACACTGGCCGCCGCCTTTGAGGGTCCTGCTGATCGTCTCCGGCGGGATCGCCGCCTACAAGGCGCTGGAGCTGGTGCGGCTGCTGCGCCGCGCCGGGCATGGGGTGACTGGCGTGCTGACGCAGGGCGGCGCCAAGTTCGTCACCCCGCTCAGCTTGCAGGCGCTGACGGAAACCAAGGTCTACACCGATCTGTGGTCGCTGACGGACGAAAGCGAGATGGGCCACATCCAGCTTTCCCGCGCCGCCGACCTGCTGGTGGTGGCGCCCGCCAGCGCGGACATCCTGGCTGCCATGGCAGGCGGGCGGTCGCACGACCTGGCCACCACGCTGCTGCTCGCGACGGACAAGCCGGTGCTGGCCGCGCCCGCCATGAACGTGCGGATGTGGCAGCACCCGGCCACCGTCGCCAACGTTGCAACCCTCCAGGCCCGCGGCGTGCGCTTCGTGGGTCCCGACGAGGGCGAGATGGCCTGCCACGAGTTCGGCCCCGGCCGCCTGGCCGAGCCGCCCGCCATCCTGGCCGCCATCGAGTCGTTCGGGTTGCCGCAGCCCTTGGCCGGCCGCCACGCCCTGGTCACCAGCGGCCCCACCTACGAGCCGATCGACCCGGTGCGCTACATCGCCAACCGCTCCTCCGGCCGCCAGGGCACGGCGATCGCCGCGGCGCTGCTCGGCCTGGGCGCGCGGGTGACGCTGGTGAGCGGCCCCACCGCGCAGCCGATGCCGCCGGGCGCGGCGGTGCATCGGGTGGAAACGGCCGCGGAGATGCTGGCGGCCTGCCAGGCGGCGCTGCCGGCGGACGTGGCGGTGTGCGCCGCGGCCGTCGCGGACTGGCACGTGGACCCGGTGGAGCACAAGCTCAAGAAGCAGGAGGAGAGCGTGCAAAACGACCAGAAGAACCTC
>CAXTNC010000093.1:0-12433 GCA_964245495.1 uncultured Acetobacteraceae bacterium | reverse complement strand
CCTCAGCGCTTTGCACGACGCTGGAGGCACCACCCACCGCCGCCGAGGCTGCCAGCACCAGGTTGCCCGTCCTTACGGCAGCCAACCCACCGCCGAAATCCACCCCGTAGGCGTCGTAGCCATAGCCCACGGCGCTGGCCAGGTTCAGGACGCCGCCCAGCACGTTGCCCTGCGCGAAGCCCTGCCCCGCCTCGGCCGCGCTCAGCACGCCAGCAAGCGGCGCGAACACGGTGTCCGGCCCCGGGATGGCGGCCAGGATGTCCACGACGACCGTGGCCACATGCTTGATGACTTCCGGGATCACGTCCGCCAGCTTGTCATGGTAGACCACGTGGCCGGCCGGGCCATACGCGCCCGACGTGTCGTCATACACGATTACGTCAACCGTGTGCCCGTCCTTGTCCTTGACGGAGGCCGACATGCCGGTGTCAGGCCCGCCCCGCGCCGCCGGCGGCAAGGCCGCAAGCTTCAGAGCCAGCCCATGCGCCGTCAGCGCCAGGTTCATCTGGTCCGCGTTGCCCGCCCGCTGCGCCGCCTGCGCCTCCGCCTGCAAGTTCGCGGCCACCTGCAGCATCGGCTGGTCGATCTGCTCCAGCCAGTTGACCGTCAGCTGGTAGGCCGACAAGGACCCCGCGCTCGCCTGCCCCTGCCGCAGGCTCAGCCCCAGCACCGCCGCCGACAGCTGGGCGGCGTCGGCGAACTGCTTGGCGCCGCCGGGCACCCCCAGAACCGGCGTCGCGCCGTTGTCCAGCGTCACCGCCACCGGCAGCTGCGCCAGCAGGTTGGACGAGGTGGTCAGCGCCAGCACCGTGCCGTCCGCCTTGTAGAAGCCGAACTGGTCCGTGTCCGACACGCTCAGCCCCAGCGCATACTGCATGCCTGTCTGCTCGTCGGCGCTCGCCGCCCGCCCGAACGTCGCCTGGTAGAAGCCCTGCACCACCGCCGCGCCCTCGGCCGACTGCGCCAGGTCCACCCGCACATCGGCCAGGCTGCCGCCGCCTGCCAGCACGCCCTGATAGGTGGATAGCCCGCCCGGGTCCGCCTGCCGCCCCAGCACGTCCTGATACAGCCCGTTCACCGCCGACGCCGCCTCCGCCGACCCGGCCACGCTGCGGCGCACCTGCGACAGGCTCGCCCCACCCGCCAGCACCGACTGGATCGCCGGCAGCGAGCCTGCGTCCACCGGCCGGCCCAGCACGGCCTCATACATGCCATTCACCGCAGCTGCGGCCTGGCTGGAGCCGGCAAAGGTCTTGCGCGCGTCCGCCAGCGCGGCCCCGCCCGCCAAAGCCTGCGTGGCGGACGCCAAGGATGCCGGGTCGATCGCGCTGCCCACCACCTGCTGGTAAAGCGCCGCCAAATCCGCCTGCGCCTCCGCGCTGCCGGCCAGGTCCGAGCGCACCGTCGCCAGCGTGCCGCCCTGCGCCAGCACGCCCTCCATGCTGCCCAGGCCGGAGGCGTCCACCCCGCGCCCCAGCACCTGCTGATAGAGGCCGCCGATGTCGTTCGCGACCTCCGTCGAGCGGGCCATCCCCGCGCGCAGCTGTGCCAGGCCCGCGCCGGCCGCCAGCGCCTGCTCCGAGCTGGCCAAGCCGCCCGGGTCCGCCGCGCGGCCCAGCACCTGCCCATACAGCGCGCCCACCGCACCCGCCGCCTCCGCCGAGGTCGCCACCCCGTTGCGGATCGCAGCCAGGCTGCCGCCGCCCTCCAGCGCCCGCGTGGCGCCGGACAAGCCGCCCGGGTCCGCTGGCCGGCCCAGCACCTGCTGGTAGATGGCGCCGATGTCGGCCTGCGCCTCGGGCGTGGTCGCCAGCCAGTCGCGCGCGTCCTGCTGCGTCCAGGCGGTGGCCAGATGGTTCTCCACCGTCGCCACCTGGCCGGCGCCAGGGCCGTGGTTCAGCTCCTGCTCGAACATGATGGTCACATCGTTGCCGGCCTCGGCCGAGTGCGCCAGGTCGGTGCGCACCGTCTCCAGGCTGCCGCCAGATGCCAGGATTTGCTGCGCCACTGCGAGATCAGCCGGGGCCGCCGCACGGCCCAGCACGCCCTCATACAAATCACCTACCCGCGCCTCGGACTCCGGCGACACCGCCAGGTCCTGCCGCATCTGCGTCTCGCTCACGCCTGCCGCCATCGCCGCCGCCCACGCGTCCAGCGCAGACTACTCCGGCGGGCGGTTCAGCTCGTCCTGCCAAGCCTGCACGATCTCGCCCGTGTAACGCCCCACCGAACCGGACACTTCTTGCCCCAAAAACTCACGGGAATGGGAGCCGATCAGGCCAGCCATGTCCAGCGCAAATCCGAAGCAACGGGAAAAAGTTAACCGAGCGTCAACGCCTGGCAGAAACAGAATGGGCAGGCGCCGGCTAAACCACGCTGCCCGCGTCCGCCGTCTCCGTCTTGACCGCCGCCACCGCGCGGCTCACCGCGCGCCCCCGCCCGCTCAGCTCATCCCCGGCGTCCCGCGGCAGCCGCGCGCAGATCGGCGACGCCGCCAGTGACACCAGCGCCACGGCCACGAAGGCCGCGCTGTAGTCGGACAGCAGCGGATGGGCGTGGCCGCTGACCGCAAGCGACCCGGCCAGCGCCGCGGCAGCCGCGCAGATGCCCAGCGTCAGCATCAGCTGCTGGAACGTGGTGTAGAAGCTGGTGGCCGAACTCATCCGGGCACGGTCGATCTCGGCGTAGGCGATCGTGTTGTAGGCGGTGAACTGCAGCGACTGGAAGAACCCGCCCACCAGCAGCACGGCATAGATCAGCGCCACCGGCCAAGCGGGGCGGAAAGCGGCGATGGCCAGCAGGAACAAGGAGGCAGTCAGCCCGTTCCACACCATCACGGTGCGGAAGCCGAAGCGCCGCAGCACCGGCAGCGCCACCCCCTTCATCAGCATGGACCCGGCGCTGCTGGCGAAGGTGACCAGCCCGCTCTGCAAGGCGGACATGCCGAAGCCCAATTGCAGCATCATCGGCAGCAGGAACGGCACCGCGCCGATCCCCACCCGCGTCATGCCGCCGCCGATCACCGACAGGCCGAAGGTGGGCGCCCGCATCAGCGAGAAATCCAGCACCGGGTTCGCCACCCGCCGGCTGTGGCGCACGTAGAGCGCCCCCGCCCCCAGCCCGGCGGCCACGATGGCGGCGGTCTGGCCGGGGGAGGTCATGCCGCGGCTGGCCAGCTCCAGCCCGAACATCAGGCAGCACAGCGACACGCCGGACAGCAGCAGGCCCCAGCCGTCGAACTCCACCCGGCCGTCCTCCTTCACGTCCCGGATGTAGAGCGTCGCCAGCGCCATGCCGAGCACGCCGATCGGCACGTTGATGTAGAAAATCCAACGCCAAGACAGCGCCGTGACCAGGAAGCCGCCCACCGGCGGCCCCAGCACCGGGCCGATCATCGCCGGCACCATCAGCCAGGTCATGGCCGCCACCAACTCGCTGCGCTCCACCGAGCGCAGCAGCACCAGGCGGCCCACCGGCACCATCATGGCGCCGCCGATGCCTTGCAGGATGCGCGCGCCCACCAGCGCCAGGAGGCTGTCCGCCAAGCCGCACAGGATGGAGCCGAGCGTGAACAGCGCGATGGCGGCGCGGAACACCGTGCGGGTGCCGAACCGGTCGGCGGCCTTGCCGCTGGCCGGAATGAACACCGCCAGGCTGAGCAGGTAGGCGGTGAGCGCCACGTTCATCTGCAACGGGTCCACGCGGAAGGTGCGCGCCATGGTCGGCAGGGCGGTGGCCAGCACCGTGCCGTCCAGCTGCTCCATGAACAGCGCGCTGGCCACGATCAGGGCGGTGAACCGGACGGACACGTGGGACAGCCGCTCGCGCGAGCGGACCCGGGAAGCGTAGCGGGCGCGGGCGCGCTTGCGAATCAGGCGGCGGGACTGGACGTTGATCGCGCCGGTGAGGATTGCAGGCAAAGGCATGATCTCATCATCGCGCGATCCTCATGGCCGGGGAACCCGCAGCTGCGCATGGCGGATGGCCGGCCGGCGCGCTATGCCGGGTCATGCCCGCGTCCAGCCGCGAATACCCTGAGCGCCCCCTGGTGGGGGTCGGCGCCATCGTGCTGCGGCCAGGGGCGGTGCTGCTGGTGCGGCGCGGCCGCGCGCCGGCGCTGGGCCAATGGAGCATCCCCGGCGGCGCGCAGGAGCTGGGGGAGACCGCGGAAGCCGCTGCCCGGCGCGAGCTGCGGGAGGAGACAGGATTGGCCGTAGGCGACATGACCCTGGCCGCGCACGTTGACAGCATCCACCCGGACGAGGCTGGCCGGGTGCGGCATCACTACACCATCCTGGATTTCGCGGCCCGGTGGCAGGGCGGCGAGCCGGCGCCGGGCGACGACGCCACAGATGCCGCATTCTTCGGCTTCGATGCCCTGCAAGGCTTGGGCCTGTGGTCCGAAGCGAGCAGGGTGATCGCCAGGGCGCGATCGCTGCTGAACCTGTGAGCTAGCTTCGGCGGCGGCGCGAGGTGGGAGCTTTGTGGGACTGCACCACCGTAAGCGCTCCGCCTCCCAGCAGCAGGCCGGCCGCCGCAGGCACCAGCCAAACCGGCCGAGCCAGCAGCGCCGTCACGGGACCGTCCCACAGCCAGTTCGAGACCTGGGCCCGGACATAGGCCTCGGCCGCCAGGAAGCTGTCGTGATCAAGCCTGACGAGCGCCTCGGCCAACGTCATGTCCGGCGGGCCGAGGGTGCCCACGGCGACGGCGCCCACCAGCATGACGGCGGACAGCACGGCGAAGACCTTGGCCAGCATCACGTGAACAGCCGCTCGTTCGCCTTGTCGGCGTACATGCTGGCCACCCATTCCCCGTAGCCGTTCCAGATCACCGTCGGCACCCTTTCATCCAGGCCGATAAGCCGCTCGGTCGCCTGGCTCCAACGCGGGTGGGGCACGGCCGGGTTCACGTTGGCCCAAAAACCGTACTCGGAAGGCAGGATGGCATGCCACATCGTTTCCGGCTGGGTGTCCGTGAAGGATACCTTCACCAGAGACTTGCCTGATTTAAAGCCGTACTTCCAGGGAATTTGCACCCGCAAGGGCGCGCCGTCCTGCTTGGGCAACGGCTTGCCGTACATCCCCGTCACCATGAAGGCGAGGTCATTGCCGGCTTCCTGCATCGTGAGGCCCTCGACGTAGGGCCACGGATACAGGCTGTTCCGCACCCCGGGCATCACCCGCGGCAGGGCCGCCGACTCGAACACGACGTACTTGGCCGACGCGGTCGGCTGCGCGACCTTCAGCAGCGCCGGGAGCGGGAAGCCGGTCAGCGGCATCGTCATCGCCCAGGCTTCGACGCAGCGGTGGCGATAGATCCGGTCCTCCAGCTGCACTTGCTTCAGCAGGTCGGCCACGTCCATGACGCGAGGCTTGTCCACCATCCCGGCGAACTCGATCTGCCAGGGCGAGACGGGCAGGCGCTGCGCGGCCCGCCAGATGCCCTTGTCGTCGCCGAACTCGTAGAAGTTGTTGTAGGTGGTCGCATCCGCCTCGGGCGTGACATCCCGGCCGGGCGGGTACCTTTCGGCCTCGGCCTGCGCCCTGGCGGCCAACCCGGCCGCGATCACCCCTGCGCCAGCCATCGCCGCCCGCCGCCCGATCACGAGAGGCTCCGGCGTGGCTGCGCTTTCCGGCAACTCCCAGCCTTTGCGGCGATGGATGAATATAGCAGTCTCCCGTTCATGCGGCTTGGGTGAGGATATGGGCGGCATGTTTGCCGCGGGTAGTGGCTTGCCCTCCCCCACGCGAGGCGACGCCGCCTTCAGCCCGCGCGCAGCCCAAGGCCAGGTAGTCCATGGCGCGCCCTCGCCTGATCGGATAGCGTGGCGCCGCGGCATCGTGGACCCGCAGCAGGAGTGAACCCCGATCGTGACCATGCCCCGCACCGCTCTTGTCGCCTTCTGCGCCGCGTTGGGGGGATGCCAGACCGTGTTCGACGCCGTGGGCGTGGCCGTGCCGCTCAAGGCCGGGGAGGAGCGCGTCTACAACGGCAGCTACCAGGGCACCGTCACCCAGGTCGCCGCCCGCGGCCCGGGTTGCCCCCGGGAGCATGGCGAGCGGGTCATCATGGTCGGCGACGGCGTGCTTTGGTATGCGTACACCCCCGTCACGCTGTTCGAGTCGCCAGTGTCGTACGACGGCGGCATTGAGGCCGACTCCGGCACGGCGCACATGACAGGCCGCGTGACCGGCGACCACCTGGCCGCCACCGTGAAGACCCCGCAATGTGAAACGCGGCTGTCCATGCACTACGTCTACGACCACGGGGACTGACCGCCTGGATTCTCAGCCGGGCACGCCGAGATCCGTCAGCCGCTTGTACTCGTCGAGCGCGAACCGGTCGGTCATGCTGGCCACGTAGTCGCACACCGCCAGGGCGGCGCGCTGCGGGTCGCCCTGCCCGGCCCGGCCGCGCCACTCGTCCGGCAGGGTCGCCACGTCGTCCGCCAGCAGGGTGAACAGCTGCTCCGTCACCCGGCGCGCCTTGTTGGACATGCGGTTGACCTGCCAGTGGCGGTACATCCGGGCGAACAGGAACGCCTTGATGGCGCGGTTCGCGTCGGCCATCGCCGGGGTGAACCCCACCACGGGGCCGGCCAGCGCGCGCACGGCGGCGGCATCGGCCGGATGGTGGTCTTGCAGGCGCCGCCGGGTTTCGGCGGCCAGGTCGCTGGCGAGCCGGTCGATCACCCGGCGCACCGTCTCGTGCCGCAGCCGGGCTGGCGGCACGTCCAGGCTGGCGCTGCGGGCCTGGCGCAGCGCCTCACCCACCAGCGGCAAGTGGCTGATCTCCTCCGGGCCGAACAGCCCGGCGCGCATCCCGTCGTCCAGATCGTGGCTGTGGTAGGCGATGTCGTCGGCGGCGGCGGCGATCTGGGCTTCCACGCTGGGCTGGCTGCGCAGGTCCAGGCCGTGGCGGGCGTCGTACTCGGCGATGTAGGCCGGCGGATGGGACAGCGGGCCGTTATGCTTGGCCAAGCCTTCCAGCGTTTCCCAGGTCAGGTTCAGCCCGTCGAACGCGGCGTAGCGCGCTTCCAGCAGGGTCACGATGCGCAGCGCCTGGGCGTTGTGGTCGAAACCGCCCCAGCAGGCCGTGCCGCGGTTCAGCCCTTCCTCCCCGGCGTGGCCGAACGGCGGATGGCCCAGGTCGTGCGCGAGGGCCAACGCCTCCGTCAGGTCCTCGTCCACGTGCAGCTCGCGGGCGATGGAGCGGGCGATCTGCGCCACCTCCAGCGTGTGGGTGAGCCGGGTGCGGAAGAAGTCGCCCTCGTGGTTGACGAACACCTGCGTCTTGTACTGCAGCTTGCGGAAGGCGGCGGAGTGGATGATGCGGTCCCGGTCCCGCTGCCAGGGCGAGCGCGTGGGCGCCTCCGGCTCCGGGTGCAGCCGCCCACGCGCGGTCTCGATCCGGACGGCGTAGGGGGCGAGAACCATGCCCGGCCTTAGCACCTGGCCGCCTGCCCCTTCAATGAGCGCGGCTGCCGCGCTATGTCGTGGGCATGGAACAAGCATTCGACGTCAGCCCCCGCGCCGCCGAGCAGATCGCCGCCATCGTGGCCGCCCAGCCCCGCCCCACCGCCCTGCGGGTGGCGGTGCTGGCCGGGGGATGCAGCGGCTTCCAGTACAAGTTCGAGCTGGACGAGGCGGTGCAGCCGGACGACCTGGTGGTGCAGTCCGGCGCCGCCCGCGTGCTGGTGGACCCGGCGAGCCTCGACCTGCTGGCCGGCTCCCAGCTGGACTACACGGACGAGCTGATGGGCAGCCATTTCACCGTGCGCAACCCGAATGCCACCAGCGCCTGCGGCTGCGGCACGAGCTTCGCGGTGGATTGAGCGGAAGCGGACTGAACGGAACCAGCAGGTCCCGGCTCGCCCCGTGAGGATCGCCACCTGGAACGTCAATTCGGTCCGCATCCGCGAGCCGCACGTGTGCCGCTGGCTGCAGCGCGCCCGGCCGGACGTGCTGCTGCTGCAGGAGATCAAGTGCGAAGGGCACGCCTTCCCCGCCGCCGCATTCCGCGCGCTGGGCTATGAAAGCGCCGTCGCCGGGCAAAAATCCTACAACGGCGTGGCGGTGCTGAGCCGGTTGCCGATGGAGGTATGGCACACCGCCCTACCCGGCCTGCCGGCGGACGACGCCCAGGCGCGCTACCTGGAGGTGGACGTGGCCGGCCTCACCATCGGCAACCTTTACTTGCCCAACGGCAATTCGGGCGGCGAAGCCGGCTACGCCTACAAGCTGGCCTGGATGGACCGGCTCGCCGACCATGCGGACGAGCTGCTGGCGTCCGACACGCCGTTCGTGCTGGCGGGCGACTACAACGTGGCCCCGGCGGACGTGGACTTCGCGCCGGGCACCTTGCCGGCGGGCGATGCGCTGGTCCGCCCCGAAACCCGGGCGCGCTACCGCCGGATGCTGTGGGCCGGCCTGACCGACGCGGTGCGCGTCACCACGCCCGCCGGGCCGGTTTACACGTTCTGGGACTACCAGGCCGGCGCCTGGCAGCGGGACCGCGGCCTGCGCATCGACCACGCCCTGCTGTCCCCGGCGCTGGCCGACCGCCTGGTTTCCGCCGCGCCGGACAAGGACGTGCGGGCGGAGGAGCAACCGTCCGATCACGTGCCGGTGGTGGTGACGCTGGACGAGTAGCAGCAAGAGCTGGAACCCTAAGAAGGCGGCCGTTCCCCTGCGGGATCGAAGGCAGCGCCCCCGCTCGTCGTCGGCTTGCATCCGGCATCCAGCCATCCCTGGCGCAGGAGCACCTGCTGGGCGGCCAGGGCCATGACGACGAGCCAGGTGAAGTAGGTCGTCAGCTCGTAGCGGATGTTGATGTGCGTGACGAAGTACGACGCCATCGGCAGCACGCTGAACAGCAACGCGAGCGCAGGCCGGATGCCGAACCAAGCCGTCAGCAGCAGGGCCGCTATCTTCAGGACGCCGAACGCGGTCCAAAGCATCCAGGACAGGCGCGCGCCCAGGACAGGCGTCCATCCGACCATGGCGGGCGACGGCAGGAACGAGAGGACGAGGCGCCGGAGCGTCAGCCGCGCGAAGGAGGATGGGTTGGCAGCGATCCAGCCATGCGCCCGGTCGCTCATCGCGCGCATGTAGGCCACCTCGCCCATCGCTTGGACCTCCCGGGCGGCAGGCGCCCAGTCATGCGGATGCCGGAGCGCCTCCTCGCCGCTGCCGCTGAGTCCAGTCGCCCCAGGCGAGTTGCCGGCGTCAAGCTCCAGCCCGAAATTGGAACGGGTCAGGATGAAGCGGCCCATTACCAGCTCGTTGCGCACGCCCCACGGCAGCAGGCAGGCGGCGAGGATGCCGACGCAAAGCAGCACGGTGATGCGGATGTCGCCAAGCCTGCGGCGCAGCCATGCCATCGCGGCCAGGGAGATGGCCAAGGTCGGGAATATGGCGGGCGAGAACAGCGCGCCGACCCCGGCCAGCGCGGCCAGCGCGGCTTCCGCCCGGTAGGGCCGGACCGAGCGTCGTGATTCCTCGAACACGAGCCAACCCTGAACGAGGACAAGGGCGGTGAATGGCTGGTCCCATTGCCGGTCGTTGACGACGGCCTGGAACAGCATCATCGGGGTCAACGCGAGCAAGCCGCCCGTCGCCAGAACCGCGCAAGGGCCAGCGCCGGTGACGCTGGCAAGCCGCAGCGCCGCGCGGACGCCGAGCGCGAACATGGCCGCCGCCGCTGCCCCGAGCACGATCCTGGCCTGGACGGTGTTTTCCCCGAACACCCGGTAGACGGCCGCCAGCAGCCACGCGAGGACCGGCGAGACATGGGCGGTGGGTCCCGTCGGCAGGAGGTACGGGTCGCCGATGTAGCCGCGCTCCAGCAGGGCGATGGCCGCCTTGCCTGTTTCTCCCGGCGCGGCGTTGACCGACGGGAAGGCCACAGCCATCGCGAGGCCTGCGGCCAAGCAAAGCCAAGGCAGCAGCTTGCCCGCTGCGGGGGTGCTTGCCATCACCCGTGCTGTCCAGGATTCACGCATTCCGGCAATGGTCCACATGGCCCTCGCACCGCTATGTCGCGGGTTCCCTGCTGACCGGCACTGGGACCGCGGCGAAGGACGGCGGCACGACCCGGCGATTCCAGACCAGGGTGGCGGACATCGCGTAGTTCCACACCATGCCCACGGCCGCGCCGACCAAAGCCGAAGGCGTCCAGCCGCCATGGGCATCGAAGATCGTGCGCGCGATGCCGATGTTGGCCACGGCGCCCAAGCTGCACACCGCCATGAACAGCGCCAGGCCCGGCAGCAGCGCCGGGCCGCGCAGCCGGACGCTGCGGTAGGTGACGGCGTTGTTGAGGGTGAAGTTGAGCAGCATGGCGCAGAAGGTCGCGATGGCCTGCGCCCACGCGAACCGCAGCCCGGAGGCCCTGACCGCATCCAGCACGGCCAGGTGCGCGCCCACGCCGACCAGGCCGACCAGGCCAAACGAGATGAACCGCAGCGGGACTGCCCCGCGGAACAGCTTGTCCAGCAGCAAGCCTGCGAACTGCAGCATGATGAGGACGTCGAGCTTGCTTTCTCCCGCCAGCCTCGGCCGGAACAGCATCGGCACCTCGACCACGCGGAGCGGCTCCCTGGCGGACAGGATGAGGTCGAGCAGGATCTTGAACCCCTGGCCGGTCAGCCGCGGCGCCAGGTCCAGGAACAGGGCCGAGCGCAGCATGAAGAAGCCGCTCAGCGGGTCGGTCAGGCGCACGGGCAAGGCGAGCTGCGCCACGCGGATGCCGCCGTCCGAGATGCGCTGCCGCCAGCGCCCGGACAGGCCGGCGTTGCTGCCGCCCTCGGCGTGGCGGCTGCCGACGGCCAGGTCCGCCCCGGCCCGCACCGCGGCCAGCATGGCCGGCAGCTTGGTTTCGTCGTGCTGCAAGTCCCCGTCGATGACCGCCACGAAATCGGCGGAGGACGCCAGGGCGCCCTCGATCACGGCGCTGGCCAGCCCGCGCCGCCCGATGCGGTGCAGGCAGCGGATGCGGCCGTCGCGGCGGGCGATGCTGCGCACCGCCTGCGCCGTCCCGTCCGGGCTGTCGTCATCGACGAAGACCGCTTCCCAGGCGATGCCGTCCAGCGCGGCGTGCAGGCGCTCGACCATCGCCGCCACGTTCGCGCGCTCCATGTAGCACGGCACGACCACGGTCAGCTCGGTCGGCAGGATGGGCGAGGCGGGCAGGCTTTGCAATCAATCATCCTGCGGAGGAGTGCGGCACCAAGCCGCCGCCGCCTGGCGGTGTCAAGAGAACGACGGATGGCGCGGGCGCGGCCGGTTTTGCATTGCCCTGGCTGGCGGGTGTACCGGGCATCCCGTCAAAGCCAAGGTTGGCCCATTTGAAGACGCGTCTTGCACGGCTGCGCTTCCCGTGCGCCTTGGCGGCCTGCCTGTGGCTGGCGGGCGCTGGCTCTCGCCCCGCCGCTGCCGACTCGTGGCTCGTCGCCCAAAGCGCGCTCTGCACTGCCGCCGTGGCCGCGGCGGAGGCCAAGCATGGCCTGCCCCCCGGCCTGCTCGGCACCATCGCCAAGGTGGAAAGCGGCCGCCCCATCACCGGCCTGGGGGACGTGCGCGCCTGGCCCTGGACCATCGACGCCGACGGGCAGGGCCTGTTCCTGGACAGCAAGGCCGCGGCGGTCGCCTGGGTGCAGCAGGCGCAGTCCAGCGGGCAGCACCGCTTCATCGACGCCGGGTGCCTCCAGGTGGACCTGCCGCTGCACCCGGGCGCGTTCCGCTCGCTGGACGAGGCGTTCGACCCCGACGCCAACGCCGACTACGCCGCCCGCTACCTGCGCTCCCTGTACGATGAGGCGCACGGCGACTGGAACGTGGCAGTCGGGCTGTACCATTCGCACACGCCGGACCTGGCGGCCGACTATCGCAACCGGGTGGCCGCGGTCGGCTCCGGCATCCTGACCGGCATCGGCGCGCCGGAGCCGCTGTATGCCCGCGCCATCCGGCAGGGCACGCTGCGGCTGGCGCTGGCCGGTGGGGGGATGCTGCTGGTGAACCTGAACCGGCAGCCGCATCCCCGCTCGCGCAAGCCGATGTCCCGTTGCCAGGTGGCGGCCGTGCTGGACCCGCTGCTGACGAGCAGGGTCAAGGGATGCGGCGCACGCGGCTGAGCCTGGTCAGAAGCTCGCGATGGCGCAGGCGGCGCCCTTGGCCCGCAGCGCCGCGCAGAACGCGGCGGCCTGCGCCGTGTCGGCGAAGCCGCCGGTGCGCAGCCGGTAAAGCGCCTTGCCGTCGCGCTCCACGCGCAGGATGGCGGGACGGCGCTGCGCCAGGAGGTCCGGCGCCCGCTTGGACAGGCGCTGCCACTCGGCTGCCGCGCCCGCCTCGCTGTCCATGGCCGCCAGCTGGACCTGCGTGGCGGACAGGCCGGCCGGCGCAGCGGCCGGACGGGCTGGCGCAGCGGCCAC
>CAXTNC010000092.1:0-12607 GCA_964245495.1 uncultured Acetobacteraceae bacterium | reverse complement strand
GCCTCGAAGTCGTTCATTTCATAGAGGCTTGCCACCTCCGCCTCGTTGGCGAACAGGATGTCCACGTCACGCGCCACCAGCTCGCGGAACGCCGCCCGGTGGCGGTCCACGCAGAACGCGTCCGACAGGGAGAGCGCCACCTGCCGCCCGGCGGCGTGCGCGGCGGGCGCGGCCCCGGGGGGCCCGGGCCGGGCCGCCGGCGGGGGGCGCACGGGGCGCGGCGGCCGCGGCCCGGCGGAACGCGGCCTGCGCCGCCGGCGGGTCGAACAGGTAGCCTTCCAGGTAGAGCACGGCCGACCGCGCCACCAGCGCCGGGTCCACGTCCGCCTCGCTGAACGAGACGCAGGCGCCCAGGTAGGTGTTCATGGTGCGCTGCCCGTCCGGCGTCACCAGGATCAGGCAGCGCGCGGTCGCCTCCCCGTCCCGCAGCGGCTGGGAGGGGAACTGCACCCCGGCGGCGGCGATGTCGCGCCGGAACGCGCGGCCCAGGGCGTCCTCCGCCACCTTGCCGAGATAGGCGACCCGCGCGCCCAGCCCGGCCGCGACGGCGCAGGTGTTGGCCGCCGACCCCCCGCTGCTTTCCGCGCCCGGCGGCATCGCGCCGTACAGGGCGGCGGCGGCGGCCAGGTCGATCAGGGCCATGCCGCCCTTGCGCATCCCGTGCCGGGACAGGAACGCCTCGTCCGCCGGCGAGACCACGTCCACGATGGCGTTGCCGATGCCCAGCACGTCGAACTCAGGCGCCAAGGATGGGGGAGGCGGGGCGGAGGCGCTCATGCTACGGTCCATCCGATGCGGTGCGCCGCCGCCTATCACCGCCCACCTGCCGGAGCAAACCCTGTGACGCCCTTGCTGCTCGCCATCGGCCAGCTGGACGACCCGGCCTGCTTCGGCGTGCTGGCGCGCAGCATGGGCTTGGCGCTGCTGGCCTATGCGATGCTGCTGCTGGGCAGCATCTGGGGCATGGGCGCCGCCCTGGCCGCGCTGCACTGGCCGGCCTGGCTTGCCGCCCTGCTCGGCACGGCGGGGGTGGCGCTGCTGGCGGTCTGGCTGTTCCTGCCCACGGTGCTGCTGATCTCCACCCTGTACATCGACCGGATCGCCCAGGCGGTGGACCGCCGCCACTACCCGGGCCTGCCGCAGCCGCGCCCGGCCGCGCTGGCGGCGCAGCTGTGGGACGGGGCGGCGCTGGCGGGCGGCGTGCTGGCGCTGAACGCGGCGGCGCTGCTGCTGGCGCTGCTGCTGCCCGGCGTGGGCCTGGCGCTGGCGCTGCTGGTCAGCGGCTGGGCGATCGGCCGCGGGCTGTTCGTGGCGGTGGCGATGCGCCGGATGGGCCGGCTGGATGCGCACGCGCTGTACCGCCGCCGCCGCGGGGCGGTGCTGCTGCCGGGCATCCTGCTGGCGGCGGCGGCGGCCGTCCCCGGGGTGAACCTGCTGGTGCCGATCGTGGGCACGGCCGCCATGGTGCACGTGCTGAACCGCGCGCTTTGGCAGGCAAGGCCTGCCTGATTGCGGGTTGTTGCAGCGGCGAACGGGTGTTAGTTCACGTGCAGCACGAGCGCCGGGCCGTTTACCGGCCGAATCACGGGGAGGGCTTGCCTTTGTTCAAACGCCGCAACCCGGCTGGGGCCGAGACGGAAACGACCCTGAAGGAGCCTGGGGCCGCCGCGCCGATCGCCAGGGACGCTGCCCAGCCCCAGGCCGACGCCAAGCCGGACACCGGCCTGGGCGTCCCGCCCTACCGTCCCGCGTCAGCAAAGGAGAGCCCCGCCATGGGCCGCACCCCGTTTCCCGCCTCAACCCCGGCCAGCTCGCCCTCCGGGCCGCCCGCGCCGCCCCCTTCCAGCGGCGTGCCGCCTTCGCCGGCCCGGCCCGTCCCAGGCCGTGCGCCCGGGCGGGAAGCAGCCGAGCGGCGGACCCTGGTGGTCGGCCGCGGCATCAGCGTCCAGGGCACGGTGCAGGACGCCGAGCGCCTGGTCGTTGAGGGCACGGTCGAGGCCAGCATGATCCACGCCACCGAGCTGTCGATCTCGCCCGGCGGCGTGTTCAAGGGCGAGGTGGAGGTGGAGGAGGCCGAGGTGGCGGGCACCATCGACGGCACCCTGACCGCCCGCGGCAACCTGATCGTCCGCGCCACCGGCAAGGTGCTGGGCACGGCGCGCTGCCGCCGCCTCCAGGTGGAGGACGGCGGCCAGATCACCGGCCGGATCGAGATGCTGACGGAAAGCGCCAAGCCCGCGCTGGAAACCGCCAGCTAGCCGCCCAGGCACGTGACCCGAAACGCCTGGAAGGCCCGGGCGCGATGGCTGCCGGCGCGCTTGGCCGCCGGATCCATCTCGCCGTAGCTCTGCGTGCCGCCGCCGGGCACGAACATCGGGTCGTAGCCGAAGCCCAGGGCGCCGCGGGGCGGCCAGCAGGTCCGGCCGTCCACCCGGCCCAGGAAGGTCGCCATGTCCCCGCCGGGCCAGGCCAGGCACAGCGCGCACACGAACCAAGCCCGCCCCTCGCCGCCGGCCTGCTGGTGGATGCGCTGCATCGCGGCAGCGAAATCCTTGTCCGGCCCGGCCCAGCGCGCCGACAGCACGCCGGGCGCGCCGCCCAGCCCCGCCACGCAGAAGCCGGAATCGTCGGCCAGCGCCGGCAGCCCGCTCGCTTCCGCCGCCACCGCCGCCTTCAGCCGCGCGTTGCCGGCGAAATCGGGCGCGTCCTCCTCCGGCTCCGCCAGGCCCAGCGACCCGGCGGACGCCACCGCCACCCCGAACGGCGCCACCAGCGCTTCCAGCTCCCGCAGCTTGCCGGCGTTGTGGCTGGCCAGCACAAGCCGGTCGCCTGCTTGCAGCCGCCTCATCCCAGGGCGGCGCGCTGCAGGGCGTAGAGCTGCCCGGTGCCGTGCCGGGCCAGGCGCATCAGCTCAGCGAACTGCGCGTCGCTGAACGGCGCGCGCTCGGCGGTGCCCTGGATTTCGACGATGCCGCCCTCCGTCAGCACGAAGTTCGCGTCCGCGTCGGCGCCCGAGTCCTCCGCGTAGTCGAGGTCCAGCACCGCCTCGCCGCCCACCAGCCCGCAGGACACGGCGGCCACCTGGCCCAGCAGGGGGGAGCCGGCGATGACCCGGTTCGCCTGCAACGTGCGCAGCGCCAGGCTGAGCGCCACCCAGGCGCCGGTGATGGCGGCGCAGCGGGTGCCGCCGTCAGCGTTCAGCACGTCGCAGTCGAGCGTGACCGTCATCTCGCCCAGCGCCTTGCGGTCCACGACGGCGCGCAGGGAGCGGCCGATCAGCCGCTGGATTTCCTGCGTGCGGCCGGACTGCTTGCCGCGGGCCGCCTCCCGGTCCCCTCGCGTGTGGGTGGCGCGGGGCAGCATGCCATACTCGGCCGTGACCCATCCCTCCCCCTTGCCGCGCAGGAACGGCGGCACGCGGCCCTCCACGCTGGCGGCGCACAGGACCTCCGTGCCGCCCATGCGGATGACGCAGGAGCCTTCGGCATGACGGGCGAACCCGGTGGTGAAGCTGACGTCGCGCAGCGCGTCAGGCGTGCGGCCGGATGGGCGCATGGCAAAAATCCTCGCAGGGGTGCCGCCTTCCTACGGGCGGCGGGCGGCGCGCGCCAGCGGGGACGCCGCTAGGGACGCCGCCCGCTTCGTGCTACTGTTGCTTCAGCCCGGATGTCAGCCCGCCAGCGCCCGGCCGGCGAGCGCGCCAGCCAGCCGGCCCATGGCGAAGCAGTCGATGTAGTCCCCGTCCCGGAACGCGTTGGCCACCAGCCGCCCCTCCACCACGAAGCCGAACCGGCGATACAGCGCCAGCGCCGGGGCGTTGTCGGTGTTCACCTCCAGCTCCAGCCGCAGCAGCCCGAGCCAGTTGTCAGCCGCGTCCACCAGCGCCGCCATCAGCGCCGTGCCGACGCCGCGGCCCACGTGGGCGTCGTGCACCATGAGGCCGATCGAGCCGCAATGGCCGCGCCTTCCCTGGAGCCGGTTCAAGCTGGCAGTGCCGATCACGGCCCCGCCGCACTCGGCCACGACGCACAGGTCGCCCTTCGGCAAGCTTTCAAACCGCTTGCGGCTCGCCTCCACCGTCGGGAACGGCAGGGCCAAGGTCCCATGGCGGACGCCGGGCAGGCTGCGCATCGCCGTGATGGCCTCGGCGTCCTCCGAACGGACGGCGCGGATGGAAGCGGGTTCGGCAGGCGGCGGGGTCATCCTCTTCTCCTCTGGTCGGCCGGGAGAAGGGTGCTGCGGAAAGCCCCGTCCTGCCGGCGGGGCTTCAGCGATGTCGCTGGCGTCAGCGCAGTCGCGTCGGCAGCCCGTCCTTGCGGATGGTCACGCGGAGCACGGAACAGTGGCGGACGCCGGACATGCCACGATCCTGAACGCCAACTGCGCTGCGATGCAAAACGAAAATGCCCCTGCGAACGCGCGGCTCCCATGCGGCGGATGCAAGCCGCCCGGCGTTTGCCCCTCACCGGCCGTGCGGCTACGCTGCCAGCCGACAAGGGAGACCGGCGATGCACTCAGACACCATGGCGGTCCACGCCGGCTGGCGGCGGGACGAGAGCACGGGCGCCGTCGCCGTGCCGATCTACCAGACCACGTCGTTCCAGTTCGACAGCTCCGACCACGCCGCGAGCCTGTTCGCGCTCAAGGAACTCGGCAACATCTACACCCGCATCATGAACCCCACTGCGGACGTGCTGGAAAAGCGCGTGGCCGCCCTGGAAGGCGGCGCGGCCGCGCTGGCCGTCGCCTCCGGCCAGGCCGCCAGCGCGCTGGCAGTGCAGAACCTGGCCCGCGCCGGCGACAACATCGTTTCTTCCACCGACCTCTACGGCGGCACCTGGAACCTGTTCGCCAACACGCTCAAGGACCAGGGCATCGAGGTCCGCTTCGTGGACCCGGAGGACCCGGGCGCCTTCCTGCGCGCCACGGACGGGCGCACCCGCGCCTGGTACGCGGAAACCCTGCCCAACCCGAAGCTGCGCCCGTTCCCGATCGCGGAGGTGGCGGCCCTCGGCGCCCCGCTCGGCATCCCGCTCATCATGGACAACACCGCCGCCCCCATGCTGGTCCGCCCGTTCGACCACGGCGCGGCCGTGGTCGTGTACTCCGCCACCAAGTACCTGGGCGGGCACGGCACCGCCATCGCCGGGCTGATCGTCGATGGCGGACGCTTCGACTGGGGCGCGCACGCGGCGCGGCAGCCGGCGCTGAACACGCCCGACCCGTCCTACCACGGCGCGGTGTGGAGCGAGGCCGCCAAGCCGCTCGGCCCCATCGCCTACATCCTCAAGGCGCGGGTGACGCTGCTGCGCGACCTCGGCCCGGCGGTCAGCCCGTTCAACGCCTGGCTGGTGCTGCAAGGCATGGAAACCCTGCCGCTGCGCATGAAGCGCCACTGCGAGACGGCGCTGGCCGTCGCCGGCTGGCTGGCCCGCCGCCCGGAGGTGGCCCGCGTCATCCACCCGGCGCACCTGGCCGGGCAGGAGGCCGAGCTGGCCCGGCGCTATTTGCCCCATGGCATGGGCGGCCTGCTCGGCTTCGAGCTGCACGGCGGCGCCGCGGCGGGACGGCGGTTCATCGACGCGCTGCGGCTGTTCTACCACGTCGCCAACATCGGTGACGCCCGCTCCTTGGCGATCCACCCGGCCAGCACCACCCACTCGCAGCTGGACGACACCGACCAGATGAAAAGCGGCGTCTCGCCGGGCTACGTGCGGCTGTCGATCGGGCTGGAGCACCCGGACGACTTGCTGGCCGATTTGGCGCAGGCGCTGGAAGTGTCGAGCTTGAAGGCGGCGGCGGAGTGAGGCGACGCCAGATGCACACAGGCGGGTTCGACAGCAAGTACGGCAGAGCGGGGGCACATCATGTCACAAGCTGAGCATAATGAGGTGGACGTTAAGAACGCTGTCAAAATCGCGAAGGAGTACATTCAGGAGTCTTTTTCATCCGATAATGTGAAGAACATCGGATTGGAGGAGATTTCTTTTGATGAAGTTAGCAATTGCTGGGACATCACAATCGGTTTCTCGCGGCCTTGGGATAATCCTCCAATCAACAATCATCCAACTATGGCAACATTAAACATACTGTTTCCCGAGAACCTACCCAGGACGTACAAGACTGTTACTGTTTCGGCTATTGACGGAAAGGTAAGCAAGGTCATCAACAGGCTGACTTGATGGACGTAGTTCTTGACACCAATGTGCTTGTCCTCCTCACAGTAGGAGTTACAGACCCTCGCATCATCTCGTCACATAAGCGTTTGAAGGATTACGAAATTTCTGATTATGGACTTTTGTGTAATTTACTTTCCTCTTTCAATGCAGTGGTGTTGATCCCGAATATTCTAGCCGAAGCTGCCAGCCTACTCTGGCACGTCGAAGAGCCGGCACGCACCAAGCTCCGGAAAACCCTTGCCGTTATTGTGGAACGATACCCAGAACGTTATTTGCCGAGTCAAAACGCAGTGCAGCAAAACGAATACGCCCGACTCGGACTCACCGACGCAGCGATCCTAGCCATCTTGAGCAAAGACTTGGCCTTGATCACTTCAGACGCGGGCTTGCACCGGGCGGCAATCTACCGCGGCCACCAATCGACCAACTTCTTCCAATACAAGGAAATGGCCGACCCCGGCCTGCGATGACGCCCTTTCCCAGGTGGCTTTGCCAGTTGCTTTGCGGGATAACCCGCCAGGAGGAGACACCCCGATGACACCCTGGTCGCCCGCATCCTGGCGCACCCATCCCATCCGCCAGCAGCCCGCCTATCCGGACCCGGCCGCCCTCGCCGCCGTCGAGGACCGGCTGCACGGCTACCCGCCGCTGGTGTTCGCCGGCGAGGCGCGGCGGCTCAAGGCGGCGCTGGCGCTCGCCTCCGAAGGCGGCGCGTTCGTGCTGCAAGGGGGCGACTGCGCGGAAAGCTTCAACGACTTCAATGCCGTCACGATCCGCGACACCTTCCGGGTGCTGCTGCAGATGGCCGTGGTGCTGACCTTCGGCGCCGGCGTGCCCGTGGTGAAGCTCGGCCGCATGGCCGGGCAGTACGCCAAGCCGCGCTCCGCCGACACCGAGACGGTGGACGGCGCCACCCTGCCCTCCTATCGCGGCGACACCGTCAACGGCCCTGGCTTCACCGCCGCCGACCGCGCGCCGGACCCGGCGCGCATGGAAACCGGCTACTTCCATTCCGCCAGCACGCTCAACCTGCTGCGCGCCTTCGCCAGCGGCGGCTATGCGGACCTGCACGAGGTGCACCGCTGGAACCTGTCCTTCGCCGCCCGCTCGCCGCTGGCCCATCGGTATGGCGAGATCGCCGGGCGCATCGACGAGACCCTGCGCTTCATGGCGGCCTGCGGCATGACCAGCGTCACCACCCCGCACATCCGCGAAACCGAGTTCTACACCAGCCACGAGGCGCTGCTGCTGCCCTACGAGCAGGCGCTCACCCGGGTCGATTCCACCAGCGGCGACTGGTACGCCTGCTCCGCCCACTTCCTGTGGATCGGCGACCGCACCCGGCAGCCGGACGGCGCCCACGTCGAGTTCCTGCGCGGGGTGCGCAACCCGGTCGGCATCAAGGTCGGCCCCACCACGGCGGCGGCCGACCTGCTGCGGCTGATCGAGACGCTGAACCCGGCGGAGGAGCCAGGCCGCATCACCCTGATCAGCCGCATGGGGGCCGAGCACGTGGGGGCCAAGCTGCCGCCGCTGCTGCGCGCCGTGCGGGCGGAGGGCCGCCGGGCGCTGTGGCTGTGCGACCCGATGCACGGCAACACCGTCAACACGGCGGCCAAGGTCAAGACGCGCTCGTTCGACGCCATCCTGCAGGAGGTGCGCGGCTTCTTCGACGCGCACGAGGCGGAGGGCACCTGGGCCGGCGGCGTGCACGTCGAGATGACGGGGCGCGAAGTCACCGAATGCGTGGGCGGCGCGCACCGGCTGACAGAGGCCGACCTGCACGCGCGCTACGAGACGTTCTGCGACCCGCGGCTGAACGCGGAGCAGTCGCTGGAACTCGCCTTCCTGGTGGCGGAGGAACTCAAGACGCGCCGCCTGCCCCGCGCCGTCCCCGCCGTCGCCGCGCAATGACCCTCACGGAGGACATCGCCAGCCGCACGGACGCCTACTTCAATCGCACGCGGGACATCGTGGCCCGCTTCGGCGACAAGCGGGTGACCTACGCGGTGTTCCTGCGCCGCCCCGTGGTCTCCGCGCCCCGCCCCATGCTGGACTGGCTCCGCGCGGTGGCGGCGGAGCAGGGATTCCCGGTCGAGCTGGAGGTGACGCACCCGGAGGGCGCCTGGGTCGGCGCGGGCGAGCCGCTGGCCTACGTCACCGGGTCGCTCCTGCACCTGTCCAACTGCGAAACGCTGCTGCTGCAGAAGCTGGGCGCGGCCTGCGTGGCGGCGCACAACGCCTACCAGATGTGCAGCGCCCTGCCCGGCGTGCGCTTCATCGCCATGGACGCGCGGCACTGCGCCGGCGCCGAGATGCAGGACCTGATGGGATACGCCGCCAGCGTCGGCGGCGCCGCGGCGCAGCGCGAGGGCGCGTGCGGCTTTGTCGCCACCGCCACGGAGCTGACGGCGCACTGGTTCGGCCAGCCGCACGGCGCGGGCACCATGCCGCATTCGCTGATCGGCTACGCCGGGTCCACCGTGCGGGCGGCGGAGATGTTCGCCGAAACCTTCCCCGGCGAGCCGCTGACGGTGCTGACGGACTATTTCGGCCGTGAGATCACCGACGGCCTGGCGGTCTGCCGCCGCTTCCCGGAGGTGGCGGCAGCCGGGGGGCTTTCGCTGCGGCTGGACACCCATGGCGGCCGTTTCCTCGAAGGGCTGGACCCGGCGGAAAGCTACGCCGTGCTGGAACGCCACGCCCCCGGCGCGATCCGCCGCTACCGCAGCGAGACGGAGCTGCGCTACCTCGTCGGCACCGGCGTGTCCGCCGCCGCCATCTGGCGCATGCGGGAAGCCTTGGATGCGGCGGGCTTCGGCGCGGTGCAGATCGTCGCCTCCTCCGGCTTCAACGTGGACAAGTGCCGGGTGATGGCGGATTGCCATGCGCCGATCGACGCCATCGGCACCGGCAGCCACCTGCCCGACCGCTGGGGCGAGACCTACGCCACCGCCGACATCGTGGAGTACGACGGCGAGGCGCGGGTGAAGGTCGGGCGCGAGTTCCTGCTCCGCGGCCCCCGCCCGTGAGCGACCTGTTCGCCCCGCCCGGCGGCTGGCGGGTCCGCATCCTGGACCTGTCCGGCGCGTCGGACGACAAGCTGGTCGAGGAGGTCGGCGGCTTCCCCACGCTGATGCAGGCCAACGCCTTCGCCCGCGCCTACGTGCGGGACAGCGTGGAGCGCTGCCGCGGTTCCGGCCTGGCGGCGCGGCAGGTGCTGGATGCCTGGTTCGCGTTCGGCGAGGACGCGGAGGTGGCGGACAACCCGCAAGGCGCCTGGCGCAGCGCCACGGAACTCAAGGAGTTCGCCGCCCGCCCGGCCAGCGAGGAGGAGCGCGACTGGCGCGCCCTTGACCCCCGCACGGACACGGACGACGAAGAATGAAGCTGCGTTTCGCCCCCTCCCCCACCGGCCTGCTGCACGTGGGCAACGTGCGCGCGGCGCTGGCCAACTACCTGCTCGCCCGGCGGCACGGCGGCGCGTTCCTGCTGCGGTTCGACGACACGGACACGGAGCGCAACCGGCCCGAGTTCGTGTCCGCCATCGAGCAGGATTTGCGCTGGCTCGGCATCGAGTGGGGCGAAAGCTTCCACCAGTCCGCCCGCCTGCCGGACTACGCCGCCGCCGCGCGCATGCTGGAAGCCTCCGGCCGGCTCTACCCCTGCTTCGAGAGCGAGGCGGAGCTGCAAGCCAAGCGGGACCAGCGCCAGCGCCGCCACCTGCCGCCGATCTACGACCGCGCCATGCTCAAGCTCACGCCCGAGCAACGCGCCACCGCGGAGGCAGGCGGCAAGGTCCCATACTGGCGCTTCCGCCTGTCGGACGGCGCCGTGGCCTGGCACGACCTGGTGCTGGGGGACAAGCAGGTCCGCCTCAACACCATTTCGGACCCGGTGCTGGTGCGCGCGGACGGCACGCCGCTCTACGCCTTCACTTCCGTGGTGGACGACCTGGCGACCGGCATCACCCACATCGTGCGCGGCGAGGACCACGTCACCAACACGGCGGTGCAGCTGGACATCTGGTCCGCGCTGGGCGGCAACCCGCGCCGGGTCTCGTTCGCGCACCTGCCGCTGCTGGTGGCGGACGATGGCGGCAAGCTGTCCAAGCGCACCGGCTCGCTCACCCTGCGCAGCCTGCGGCAGGACGGCATCGAGCCTTCGGCCGTCACGTCCTACCTGGCCCGCCTCGGCACCTCGGAGGACCCGGTGCCGTGCGGCATGGACCAGCTGGCCGCCGGGTTCGCGCTGGACCAGTTCTCCCGCAACTCGCCGCGCTTCGACGTGCGCCAGCTGCTGGCGATGAACCGCCGGGTGCTGCACGGCCTGCCGTTCGAGGCGGTGCGGGACCGCCTGCCGCCCGCCGCCACGCCTGCGTTCTGGGACGTGGTGCGCGGCAACCTGGACATGCTGGCGGAGGCGCGCGGCTGGTGGGACGTGGCGGCGGGCGCCATCGTGCCCCCCGTGATCGAGGAGGACCGCGCGTTCCTGCGCGAGGCGCTGGCCGCCCTGCCGCCGGACCCTTGGCCTGCCGACGTGTGGGACGCCTGGACGGGCGCGCTCAAGGCCGCGACGGGGCGCAAGGGCCGCGCCCTGTTCCACCCGCTGCGCCTGGCGCTGACGGGGGAGGAGCGCGGGCCGGAGATGCGGGGGCTGCTGCCGCTGATCGGGCGGGCGCGCACGGCGGAGCGGCTGCGGGTGGCCCAAAGCTGATGGCGGCGCTGACCGTGGCGGACCCGGTGGACGCCACCCGCATCATCCAGACGGCGCTGACGCCGGTGTTCCTGCTGTCCGGCATCGGCACCCTGCTCAACGTGTTCAACCAGCGCCTGGCCCGGGTCGCGGACCACACCTCGCACGTGGCGGACAGCCTGGCGGCGGCGGACGGTGATCCGGAGCAGGCGAAGCTGCGGCGGCACTACCAACGCCTGATCCGCCGCCGCTCCGCGCTGGACGCTTCCGTGGTGCTCGGCGCGCTGGCGGGCGGGACGACGTGCGCGGCGGCGTTTGCCCTGTTCCTGGTGACGATCCGGGACTCTGCGGGCAGCGTGGTGGAGCTGTGGCTGTTCGGCGCCTCCCTGGGCTGCACCATCGCGGCGCTGGGAGCGTTCCTGGTGGACACGGTGCTGGGCTGGCACGGGCTGCGGGTGGACGGGCCGACGCCGAAGCCGCGGGGGTAGTCCAGCCTGGAATGGGAGGCATTCGGCTTTGCTTGCCGGCGTCAGAAGCCGGCGACGCTGTGCGGGACGTAGGCCGCTTGGAGGCGGGCGACCTCGTCCTGCGTCAGCACGAGCGACAACGCGGCCAGCGCCTCCCTGATGTGATGCGGCTTCGACGCGCCGATGATCGGCGCGGTGATCCCGGGTTTGCCCAGCAGCCAGGCGAGGGCCACCTCGGCGCGTGTGACGCCGCGGACGGCCGCAACCTCGCCGACGGCGTCCACCACCTTGCGGTCGGCCTGCTCGGTCGCGTCGTAGAGCTTGCGCGAGAACGCGTCGGTCTGGCCGCGCTTGGTCTCATCCTGGGTGTCGTTGGGCCTGGCAAGCTTGCCGCGCGCGAGCGGGCTCCAGGGGATGATGCCGATGCCCTCCTCCAGGCAAAGCCCGACCATCTCGCGCTCCTCCTCGCGATACAGCAGGTTCATGTGGTTCTGCATCGAGACGAACCGGGTCCAGCCGTGCCGGTCGGCGAGGTGCAGCGCCCTGCAGAACTGCCAGGCGTGCATCGACGAGGCGCCGATGTAGCGCGCCTTGCCGGCCTTCACGACATCGTGCAGCGCCTCCAGCGTCTCCTCGATCGGCGTCTCGGGGTCGAAGCGGTGGATCTGGTAGAGGTCGAGGTAGTCGGTGCCGAGCCGGCGCAGCGATTGGTCGATCTCGGCCATGATCGCCTTGCGCGAAAGGCCGCGCTGGTTTGCGCCCTTGCCCATGGCGCCGTGCACCTTGCTCGCGATCACCAGGTCGTCGCGGCGGGCGAAGTCGCGGATGGCCCGGCCGAGTATCTCCTCGCTGGAACCGTCGGAGTACACGTTGGCGGTGTCGAAGAAGGTGATCCCGGCTTCGAGCGCCTCCCGGATGAACGGCCGGCTGGCCTCTTCGTCCAGGGTCCACTCATGGTTGCCGCGCGATGGTTCGCCGTAGGTCATGCAACCGAGGCAAAGACGCGAAACCTTGAGGCCGCTGCGGCCCAGTCTGACGTATTCCAATGCCGTTCTCCATCGCAGCCGCGAGGCGGACCCTTGCGGACAAAGGCGAAACGCGCGGCACGGGTCAAAGGATCGGCCGCGTCGACAGGCTATGTCGCGCCCCTTGCATCTGCCGCCTGCAAGGCGGGCGGAAGCTCAGAACAGCCCCGCCCCCGACAAGCCCCCCCGCACCCCAAAAGCCGGGGGGCCCGCGAGCGCCGGGGTAACCACCCCCCGGTAG
>CAXTNC010000091.1:0-12980 GCA_964245495.1 uncultured Acetobacteraceae bacterium | reverse complement strand
CGCTCCTCCATGGTGACGGAGATCGGCGGCAGCTTGGCCAGCCGCTTGACGCGGGACTGCGCCTGCGCCGCCTTGCTGGCGGAGGCGCCGAACCGGTCCACGAAGGCTTGCAGGTGGGCGCGCTCCGCTTCCTGCTTGACGCGGGCGGAGGCTTGCAGCCGCGCGTTCTCCGCCCGGCGCTGCTCGAAGGCGTCGTAGCCGCCGGGGTAGAGCGCAAGCTGGCCGTCCGCCAGGTGCAGGATATGATCGACCGAGTTGTTCAGCAGCTCCCGGTCATGGCTGATCACCAGCGCGCCGTGCGGGTAGCGCCGCAGCCGGGCTTCCAGCCACATGGCGCCTTCGAGGTCCAGGTAGTTGGTCGGCTCGTCCAGCAGCAGCAGGTCGGGGGCGGCGAACAGGGCGGCGGCGAGCGCCACCCGCATGCGCCAGCCGCCGGAGAACTCGGCCATCGGGCGGTGCAGGTCGGCGGTGGAGAAGCCGAGACCTGCCAGGATCTCCCCGGCGCGGGCCGGGGCGCGGTCGGCGTCGATCTCGCCCAGGCGCTGGTAGATGCCGGCGATGTCCTCCGGCGGCGCCGTGTCGGCGGCCAGCAGCAAGGCGGCGCGCTCGGTGTCGGCGGCGAGGATGGTTTCCAGCAGCGTGTCGGGGGTGGCCGGGTGCTCCTGGTCCACGATGCCGAGGCGGGCGGCCTTGGGCAGGGCGATGTCGCCGCCGTCGGGCTGCAGCTGGCCGGTGACGAGCTTGAACAGGGTGGACTTGCCTGCGCCGTTGCGCCCGACCAGCCCGACCTTGGCGCCGATGGGCAGGGTGACGCTGGCGCGGTCGAAGAAGCGCCGGCCCCAGGCGTTGAACACAAGATTGTCGATTTGCAGCATGGCGCGGGCTGTACCGCAATGCAGCAGCTTATGCTAGGATCGCGGCCATGGACGAAACTGCCCTGCGCCGCGCCGTGATAGACGCCGCGCGGCAGATGAACGCGCTGGGCATCAACCAGGGCACCTCGGGCAACATCTCCGTGCGTTGCGGCGACGCCATGCTGATCACCCCCTCGGCCACGCCCTACGACGCCATGCGGCCGGACGACCTGGCCGCCATGCCGCTGGAGGGGCAGGGTGCGTGGACCGGGCCGCTCAAGCCTTCCACCGAGTGGCGCTTCCACCTCGGCATCCTGCGCGGCCGGCCGGATGCGGGGGCGGTGGTGCACACCCATGCGCCGTACTGCACGACGCTGGCGATGCTGCGGCGGGACATCCCGGCGGTGCACTACATGATCGCGGCGTTCGGCGGCAGCACGGTGCGCTGCGCGCCCTACGCCACCTTCGGCACGGCGGAGCTGGCCGGGCTGGCGTTGCAGGCCATGGAAGGGCGCAACGCCTGCCTGCTGGCCAATCACGGCATGATCGTGGCCGGGCCGAACCTGGCGCGGGCGATGTGGCTGGCGGTGGAGCTGGAAACGCTGGCGAAGCAGTACTGCGTCAGCTTGACGATCGGCGGGCCGGTGGTGCTGACGGACGCGGAGGTGGCGGAGGCGGCCAAGGGGTTCGCGGGCTATGGCTTGCAGGACGATGGCGGACAGGGTGGGATTCGAACCCACGGTACGCGTTAACGCACACACGCTTTCCAAGCGTGCGCCTTAAACCGCTCGGCCACCTGTCCCGCTGCCGGCGCTTCTAGCAATGGCGCGGAAGGGCGTCCAGCGGGACGGGCGCGGCGTGGGGGCGGGTGGACAGCATGGAGTCGATCAGCGCCAGCGCCTCGCGCCGGCCGCTGTTGCGGGCCTGCTCGAACGGGGTCCAGGTCTGGATGAAGGGCAGGGGAGCGAACACGTCGCGGTAGCGGCGCAGCTCGCGCGGGGTGAGCGGGATGCCGCGCACGAACGCCTTGTGCGCCGAGATCGTCAGCGCCCGGCGCGGGTCGTCCGCCGCCATCTCGAACTTCAGCGCGTCGCCGCAGAACAGGATGCCGCGGGCGCGGTCGAACAGCACCGCATGGCCGTCAAAGTGCCCGGCGGTCAGGTGCAGCTCCAGGCCCGGCAGCGGCTCCAGGGTCTCATCCCACGGCCAGCTCACCTTCAAGGCGCCCGACCAGGACAGGTCCCCGGGGTGCAGGGCGAGTTCCGGGTCGAACCGGTCCTGCAGCTGCCACAGCGCGCCGTAGGCGTGGGGGTGGGAGGCGGACAGCACGGCCATGCCGCCGAGGGAGGCGATGTGGTCGAGCGCCGCCTCGCTGAACACCGGGCAGCCTTCGAAGCCCATGTTGCCCGCCGGGGTCTGGACGAGGTAGGCGCTGGGGCCGATGCCGCCGACCGGATCGTTCCAGAACCGCCACACGCCGGGTTCCAGCTCGGCCCAGTGGCACGGGAAACGCGCCTGCGCCTCCGCCCGGGTCCAGAACCGCCAGCCGTCCTGCGGCACGACGTGGCGGGAGTCGAGGCACATGGGGCAGGACGGGGGCGGGGCGAAGTGGCGCTGCCAGTAGCCGCAGTTGTCGCACAGGAAGGCGGGCAGCTCGAGCGCGCCGGCGAAGGGGAGGTAACCGGGAGACATGGGAGTCGAGCTCCTTGGAAGCGGCCCACAGATGAGGTATTACCACAGTGCGAGTGGTAATGCGGAGAAGGAAGATGTCAAGCAGAGTGACTTTGAAAGGACAGGTGACGATACCCAAGCCCGTGCGCGACCGCCTCGGGATCGTCCCGGGCAGTGAGGTCGATTTCCAACTGGACCAGGATGGCCGTGTGGTCTTGGTCAACCCCGGCGTGCCGCCGCGACGGAGCCGTTTTGCATCCCTGGCTGGGTCTGCTGGGCCGGGACCGACGACGGACGAACTCATGGCGCTGCTGCGTGGTGAAGATTGAGCGTTACGCTGGTTGACACCAACGTCTTGCTCGATGTCATCAACGAGGATGAGAACTGGCATGACTGGTCGGCCCGGCAGTTAGACTTGGCGGCGCTCAGGGGGCCGGTCGTCGTCAATGACGTGGTTTATGCCGAATTGTCGGTTCGATACGCCACGCGCGAAATGCTCGATAGTTGTCTGACTGAAGCTGGCATCGAGATTGCGCCGACGCCGCGCGCGGCACTGTTCCTCGCGGGAAAGGCGTATCAGCGTTATCGCAAAGCGGGGGGGACGCGGACGGGCGTCCTGCCGGATCTCTTCATCGGCGCCCACGCGAGTACTGCGGGTTGGACTTTGCTGACACGGGATGCGAGGCGCTACCGGACCGATTTCCCGGCGATAGACCTAATCATTCCGGGAGATGCCTAAAGCGCACGCCTCCTTCTCAACACCAAACGCGAGAATGCTTCAAGCATCCATCTTCAGCGCCGCCAGGAACGCGCTCTGCGGGATCTCCACCTTGCCGAACTGGCGCATCCGCTTCTTGCCCTCCTTCTGCTTCTCCAGCAGCTTGCGCTTGCGGCTGATGTCGCCGCCGTAGCACTTGGCGGTCACGTCCTTGCTCAGCGCGCCGATCGTCTCGCGCGCGATCACCCGGCCGCCGATCGCCGCCTGCACGGCGATCTTGAACAGCTGGCGCGGGATCAGCTCCTTCAGCTTGGCGCAGATCGCGCGGCCGCGGTGCTCGGCGGCGCTGCGGTGGGCGATGAAGCTCAGCGCGTCCACCGGGTCCTGGTTGACCAGGATGGAGATGCGCACGAGGTCGCTTTCCTGGTAGTCGGCCATGGCGTAGTCGAAGCTGGCGTAGCCGCGGCTGATCGACTTCAGGCGGTCGTAGAAGTCGAACACCACCTCGTTCAGCGGCAGGCGGTACACCGCCATGGCGCGGTTGCCGACGTAGGTGAGGTCCTGCTGCTGGCCGCGGCGCTCGTTGCACAGGGTCAGCACGGGGCCGAGATAGTCGTCCGGCACCATGATGGTGGCCTTGATCCACGGCTCGCTGATGTGGCCGATGTGGGTGGGATCCGGCATGTCCGCAGGGTTGTGCAGCAGGTCCACGGCGCCGTTGTTGCGGTGGATCTCGTACACCACGGAAGGCGCCGTCGCGATCAGGTCGAGGTTGAACTCGCGGCTCAGGCGCTCCTGGATGATCTCCAGGTGCAGCAGGCCGAGGAAGCCGCAGCGGTAGCCGAAGCCGAGCGCCGCCGATGTCTCGGCCTCGTAGTGGAAGCTGGCGTCGTTCAGCCGCAGCTTGCCCAGGCTGTCGCGCAGCTTCTCGAAATCGTCGGCATCCACCGGGAACAGGCCGCACCACACCACGGGGATGGACGGCTTGAACCCGGGCAGCGCCTGGGCCGCCGGGTTGCGCTCGTCCGTGATGGTGTCGCCCACGTTGCAATCGGCGACGGTCTTGATGGCGGCGGTTATGTAGCCCATCTCGCCCGGCCCGAGGTCGTCGGTGGCGACCATCTTGGGGGTGAACACGCCGACCTGCTCGACCAGGTGCGCTGCCCCGTTGCTCATCATGCGGACCTTCATGCCGCGCTTGAGCCGTCCGTCCCGCACCCGCACCAGGATCACCACGCCGAGGTACTGGTCGTACCAGCTGTCGACCAGCAGGGCGGTCAGCGGCTTGGACGCATCGCCGGTGGGCGGGGGCAGCCGCGTCACCAGCGCTTCCAGCACGCCCGAGATGTTCAGCCCGGTCTTGGCGCTGATCATCACCGCGTCGTCCGCCGGGATGCCGATCACGTCCTCGATCTGCTGGCGCACCCGCTCCGGCTCGGCGGCCGGCAGGTCGATCTTGTTCAGCACGGGGACGATCTCGTGGTTGGCGTCCATCGCCTGGTACACGTTGGCCAGGGTCTGCGCTTCCACGCCCTGCGAGGCGTCCACCACCAGCAGGCTGCCCTCGCAGGCGGCCAGCGAGCGGCTGACCTCGTAGGCGAAGTCCACGTGGCCCGGCGTGTCCATCAGGTTCAGCTCGTAGGTCAGGCCATCGGCTGCCTTGTAGGCCAGCCGCACGGTCTGCGCCTTGATGGTGATGCCGCGCTCCTTCTCCAGGTCCATGTTGTCGAGCACCTGGGCGGTCATCTCCCGGTCGGTCAGCCCGCCGCAGGCCTGGATCAGCCGGTCGGCCAGGGTCGACTTGCCGTGGTCGATGTGGGCGATGATGGAGAAGTTGCGGATGCGATCGAGCGGGGTGTCGGTCATGCCTCACATGTAGGCGATTGCGCCCGCCTTGTCAGCCGAGCGCGCTGGCGCAAGCCCAGTCCGATTGACCGGCAACGAACAATCCAGGTAACTCTGCGACCGAAATCAACAGGGACGAGCCATGGCCTCCAACAGCTTCCTGACAACTTCCGGCGACCAGGCCTGGGACCTTGCCAGCAACTGGACGAACGGCGTCCCGGTGACCACGGACGATGTTTCGATCTCCGGCTCGACCTCCGCCGCTTCCACGGTCCAGGTCAGTTCGGCGGACCCGGCGTACACCATCGCCTCCCTGACGTACACGGGCCAGAACTCCTCCTTCGCGGAGCGCCTGGAGGTCAGCGGCAGCCTCACCGTCACGGGCAGCACCTCGTTCGACGGCGGCATCCTGGCCGTGGACAACGGCGGCAGCGCCACCCTGCAAGGCGTCACGACGCTGTCCAACTCCTCCGAGATGCAGGTCGGCGGGTCGGCTCCCGGCTACCTCGCCGTGGCGGTCCTGCAAGGCAACGGCACCAACAACTTCGCCGTGTTCGGCGGCTCCGCCTCCGTGGCCATCTCCAAGGGGTCCACCGACTTCACCGTCCAGGGCGGCACGCTCACCGTCGGATCGACCTCCGGCACCGATTTCTTCAGCCTGAGCGGCGGCACCCTGTCGCTCGGCACGGGCGCATCCGCCCTGACCGACGCCTTCGAGCCATTCGCGTCCAGCGCCATCGACCTGACCCAGGTCGCGTTCCAGGCAGGGGAAACGGCCTTGGTCACCCAGGCCGCCGTGACGGCCGGCTACACCCAGTACAGCGTCCAGGTCGAGTCGGCCGCCGGCAAGCCCATCTTCACGTTCGATCAGGTGGACGAAGCCGCCGGGTCGCCCGCCCCCATCGTCAGCCTCGCCAGCGACTCCAACGGCGGCACCCTGGTCAGCGTCGCATGTTACGCCGCCGGCACCCGCATCCTGACGCCGGCCGGGGAGGTCGCCGCGGAAGAGCTGCGGGCGGGCGACCACGTGGTGACGGCGGCGGGCCGGTCCGAGCCGATCGTCTGGGTGGGGCGGCGGAGCTATGCCGGGCGCTTCCTGGCCGGCCAGGCGCACCTGCTGCCCATTCGCATCAGCGCCGGGGCGCTCGGCGCGGGCCTGCCGCACCGTGACCTGCTGGTGTCCCCCTGCCACGCCATGTTCCTGGACGGCGTGCTCGTGCCCGCCGCCAACCTGGTCAACGGCAGCACGGTCACGCAGGACCGCGCCGCCCAGCGGGTGGACTACGTCCATATCGAGCTGGCCCGGCACGACGTGATCCTGGCGGAGGGCGCTGCCAGCGAGACGTTCGTGGACGATGGCAGCCGCGGCCTGTTCCACAACGCCGCCGAATGCGCCCCGCATCCGGAAAACCGCCAAGCCGAATACTGCGCGCCCCGGCTCACCCAAGGCTACGCGCTTGAAGCCATCCGGCGGCGGCTGGCGGCGCACGCGCCGGAGGCGCTGGCCGCCGCCTGAGCAGACCCGGCGGCGAGCAGGACGCTGCAAGGAGACGGCCAATGCTGGCCCGCCGCACCCTGATCGCCGCCGCTGCCGCGCTGCCCGTGGCGGCGCTGGGGCCGGAGCGCGCCCGGAACGGGACGGCGGCGTGCGCGCAGATGAAGGCCATGCCGACCAACGACGACGCGTTCGGCCCGGGGCGCATCCGGCAGGACGGGCTGTGCCTGCTGCCAACCTGCCTTCACCAGGTCAAGACCGCCGCCGAGAGCCGCGGCAAGTGGGACTTGCAGAAGCTTGTGGCCACCACGCCCGCCACCGAGGCCTGGAAGCCGTTGGCGGAGGAGGCCTGCGCGCTGGCGCCGGCCGGGTAGGTGGCCGCCGGGCTGCGCCACGGCGTGGAGGTGCGCGCCGCCGCCCCGGCGGACGCGCCGGAACTCGCCCGACTGCTCGGACCCGACGCCGCCGCGATGGCGGACCGGCTGGAGGCGCTGCGCGCCCATGCCGGCTCGGCCGTGCTGGTCGCCACCGGGCACGCGGGGCTGAGCGGGGTCGTGGCGCTGCACTGGGCGCCGGACCTGTTCCATGCCCGCCCGGTCGCGCGCGTGACGGCGCTGGCCGTGGAAGCGGAGGAGCGCCGGCACGGCATCGGCCGGCTGCTGCTGAAGGCCGCGTCCCAGGCGGCGCGGGGCGCCGGGTGCGAGGCCCTGCTGCTCACGCCGGAGGGGGAGGGGGCGGAAGCGTTCTGCCGCGCCACCGGGTTCACCGACCGCGGGCTGGTGCTGGAACGCTCACTGCGGCGGCGGGGGGCGGATTGACCGGCGGTTGAGCCGCACGCTCTCGAACACCAGCATCGTGCTCCCGGTGCGCCGGAACTGCCCGGTTTCGCGCATCCCGATCCCGCCCAGCACCCGGCGGGAGGCGAAGTTGCCTTCCTTGGTCACCGCCACCACCCGGGTCAGCCCGCCGCGGTCATGCGCGTCCCGCAGCACGGCGCCGGCCGCCTCCCGCGCGAAGCCGTGGCCGCGGGTGGCCGGGGCGAAGGCGAAGCGCAGCGCGATGCCCCGCGCGTCCGGCCGCTCGTGCAGCCCGGTGACGCCGAGCAGCCCGCCTTCCGCGTCCCGCGCCGTCCACATGCCGACATCGTGCCGCGCCCAGAACGCCAGCTCCCCGGCCAGGTCCCGCGCCGTCTGCGCCGGGCTGCACACGCCGCCCAGCATGGTGGCCCAGGTGAGCGGGTCGGCCTTGAAGCGCACCAGGTCCGCCAGGTCGTGCGGCGCGTAGGGCGACAGCAGCAGCCGCCCCGTGCGGATCGGGTGCACCCCGGCCTGTTGGCTATCGGGCGAGCGGCCGGTACTTGATGCGGTGCGGGTCGGTGCTGCCCTCGCCGAGGCGGCGGCGCTTGTCCTCCTCGTAGGCCTGGAAGTTGCCCTCGAACCATTCGACGTGGCTGTCGCCCTCGAAGGCCAGGATGTGCGTCGCCAGCCGGTCCAGGAACCAGCGGTCGTGGCTGATGATGACGGCGCAGCCGGCGAACTCCGCCAGCGCCTCCTCCAGCGCCCGCAGCGTGTCCACGTCCAGGTCGTTGGTCGGCTCGTCCAGCAGAATAACGTTGCTCTCGCTTTTCAGCATCTTGGCCAGGTGCACCCGGTTGCGCTCGCCGCCCGAGAGGATGCCGACGCGCTTCTGCTGGTCCGACCCCTTGAAGTTGAACGCCCCCACGTAAGCGCGCGACTGCACGGCGCGCTTGCCCAGGTGGATCACGTCCGTGCCGCCGCTGATCTCCTCCCAAACGGTCTTGCTGCCGTCCAGGCTGTCGCGGGACTGGTCCACGTAGCCGAGCTTGACCGTCTCGCCCACCACCAGGTCGCCGCCGTCCGGCTTCTCCTGCTCGGTGATCATGCGGAACAGCGTGGTCTTGCCGGCGCCGTTCGGCCCGATCACGCCCACGATGCCGCCCGGGGGCAGCTTGAACGACAAGTCGTCGATCAGCAGCCGGTTGCCGAACACCTTGCGCAGCTTGTCCGCCGTGATGACGGTGCCGCCCAGGCGCGGACCCGGCGGGATGACGATCTCCGCCGTGCCGCCGGCCAGCTCTGCCGACTTGGCCAGCATCTGCTCGTACTTCTCGATGCGGGCGCGGCTCTTGGTCTGCCGGGCGCGCGGGGAGGACTGGATCCACTCCTGCTCGGCGGCCAGCGAACGCTGCCTCGCACTTTCCTCCTTCTCCTCCTGCTTCAGCCGCTTGCGCTTCTGCTCCAGCCAGGAGGAGTAGTTGCCCTCGAACGGGTAGCCGCGGCCGCGCTCGATCTCCAGGATCCAGTTGGTCACGTTGTCCAGGAAGTAGCGGTCGTGGGTGACGATCATCACCGTGCCGGCGTAGTCCCGCAGCGTCTTCTCCAGCCAGGCGACGCTTTCCGCGTCCAGGTGGTTGGTCGGCTCGTCCAGCAGCAGCAGCTCCGGCTTTTCCAGCATCAGCCGGCACAGCGCCACCCGGCGGCGCTCGCCGCCCGAGAGCTTCTCGATGGCGCTGTCCGGCGGCGGGCAGCGCAAGGCGTCGAGCGCGATCTCGATGCGGCGGTCCAGCTCCCAGCCGTCCTCCGCGTCGATCTTCTCCTGCAGCTCCGCCTGCTCGGCGAGCAGCTCGTTCATGCGGTCATCGTCCATCGGCTCGCCGAACAGCTCGCTGATGGCGTTGAACCGGTCGATGGCGGCCTTCAGCGGGCCGAACGCCTGCATGACGTTCTCGGCCACCGTCTTGTCAGGGTCCAGGTGCGGCTCCTGCTCCAGGTAGCCGACGCGCACGCCGTCTGCGGCCCATGCCTCGCCGCCGTACTCGGTCTCGCGCCCGGCCATGATCTTGAGCAGGGTGGACTTGCCTGCGCCGTTGACGCCGAGCACGCCGATCTTCACGCCGGGCAGGAAGGAGAGGGTGATGCCCTTGAACACCTCGCGCCCGCCCGGGTAGGCCTTGGTGAGGTCCTTCATGACGTAGGCGTATTGGTAGGCGGCCATGGCAGGCTCCCTGGGTCGTGCGGCGGAGCGGTGATTTAGGCTGGCGGGGCAGGGAGGGCAACCGAGGCGAACGACTGCGAGTCAAGGCGCCTACAACTCCCCCCGCGCCGCCAGCGCCTTGATGCGGTCCGCCGTGCGCATGGCAATGGCCGTGATCGTGAGGGACGGGTTCACCCCGCCCACCGTCGGGAACACCGACCCGTCGCACACCCAGAGGTTGGGGATGTCCCAGCTGCGGCAATCCGCGTTCACCACGCTGGTCTCGCGGTCGAAGCCCATGCGCGCCGTGCCGCCCAGATGGTTGGTGTCGTTCTCCTGGCGGAAGATGTCGGTGGCGCCGACCGCCTCCAGGCTGGCCTGCATCTGGCCCAACCCGTGCTGGATCAGCGCCTTGTCGTTGTCGCCCCAGCTGTAGGTCACCCGGGCGACGCGCAGGCCGTACTGGTCCTTGTCGTCGGCCAGCGTCACCGTGTTGCGCTCGTCGGGCAGCATCTCGCCCACCATCTTGAGGCCGACCTGATGGTTGTACTTCTCCATCTCGTCGATCAGCGCCTGGCCCCACAGCCCGCGCGACCCGGTCTGCACCGTCACCCACTCGATCGGCAGCGGCCCCTGCGCCATCCAGCAGTAGCCGCCGGCGAAGTCCTTGCGGTCGTCGTAGTTCCAGTGCTCGGTGATCGACAGCGAAGGCGGGCCTTTGTTCCAGCGCACCTCCTCCGCCATGGTGCCGAACACCGCCTGGTTGGATTGCGTCATCAGGTTCTTGCCCACCAGGCCCGAGCTGTTGGCCAGGCCGTCCGGGTAGCGGTCCGTGGCTGAGGCCAGCAGCAACCGCGGCGTCTCGACCGCGTAGCCGGCCACCACCACGTTGCGCGCGCGCTGGAACCGCCAGCGGCCCTCGCGCATGTAGTGCACCCCCGTCGCGCGCCCGGCGTCGTCCACCTCGATGCGCCCCACCATCGCGAGGTCGCGGATTTCCGCCCCCGCCTGCACCGCCCGCGGCACGAAGGTCACCAGCTGGCTCTGCTTGGCGTTGGTGGAGCAGCCGAACCGGCAGTAGCCGCGATACACGCAGGGCGGCGACTCGCCCCGGGGCGCCGAGACGGTGGCCAGCGGCGTCGGTGTCCATTGGATGCCCATGGCCTCCGCGCCGCGCGCCAGCAACTCGGCCGCGCCGTTCAGCTCGTGCGAGCGGTACGGGTAGCGCGGCCGCTTCGGCCCCCAGGGGTAGCTCACCGGGCCGGAGATGCTGAGCGCGCGCTCAGCCTTGGTGTAGTACTCCCACATCTCCCGCCAATCGAGCGGCCAGTCCGCGCCGTAGCCGAGGCTGCTGCGGGACTTGAACCACTCGGGCCGGAAGCGCAGGGACACCATGGCGAAGTGCACCGTGCTGCCGCCGACCGCCTTGCCGCTGTTCTTGCCGCCCATCACCATCGGGTTGGCGCCGTCCACCACCCGCTCGTCCGTCCAGTAGAGCTTGTTCTGCTCCTGCTCGTCGGAGGCGAACTCCTCCAGCGGGCGGAACCACGGCCCGGCGTCGAACCCCACCACGGAGAAGCCGCCTTCCGCCAGCCCGGCCAGCAGCGGCGCGCCGCCGGCGCCGGTGCCGATCACCACGAAATCGACCGGCTCGTCCTCGCCGTATTGCCGCATCGGCATCCAGCCGCCCAGCTTGTGCACGTCCGGCGCGCGGCCGTTGGCGCCGCGGGGGGCGGCGGATGGGTCGGAGGACGGGTTAGCCGACACGGCTGTTCTCCCGCCGGGCCTTGTCCTCGGCGCCAGGGTGCGCCTCCGCCGCTTCCCAGGGGTCGCGCATGTCCACCTTCATCCGCACGTAGCCGCGCGGGCTGGCCGGGCCGCCGAAGCCGATCTGGTTCCAGGCGGCCGGGTGGGCGTAGTAGGCGTGGGTGATGTCGGCGATCACGCGGTGCTCGAAGAACGGCTTGCAGGGCATCCCGCCCCAGGCGTCGGATGTCAGCCCGCCCTTCTGCATGAGGCGCAGCAGCTCGTCCTGCGCCTCGGGCGGCAGGGCGTGGAAGCGGCTGCCGTGCGCCGCCTGCGCCTCGCTGTCGAGCGCCGCCAGGCCACGCTGCCAGGCCTCGCCCTGCTGCGGCAGCTCAGCGTAGCGGTAGCCGTCGCGGTGGTCCTCGGTGATCTTAGCATCGACGTAGGCCGGCAGCGGAATCTGCGGGCGGTCCGCCGGCTGCGGCATGATGCGCGCGCACACGGCGCCCAGGGTTTCCCATTCATCGGCCGTGAAGAAGCGCGGCTCCCGCGGAACGTTCAGCCGGGCGTGCACGACCTGCCGGGTCACCTCGTTCCACGACGGCGACCATTGCTTGGCCATGACGTCGTAGCCGGGGTAGCGGTCAGTCATCGGGGTGGTCCTCCAGCAGTCCGAGGGCGGCAAGGCCGGCCATGGCGAGTCCGGTGAAGCTTGGCGGCGCGGGCACGGGCGGGCCGTTCAGCACGTTCTGGCTCCAGTTCCGCCAGCCGCCCATCTGGCGCACCACGCCGCGGAGGTGGAACGCCATGCCGACGTAGCCCATCAAGGAGGTCAGCCGCAGCGACCAGCGCGTCCAGGGCCGCCGCTGCTCCGCCCGGCCGAGGGCGGTGGCGGCGAGGAAGGCGGCGGTGACCGGGGGCAGGGTGACGGGGGCGTACATGAACGGGTTCTGGTAGGCGCCGCGGAAATGCAGCAGCCCCGCCTCCGCCATCGTGCCCAGCAGCCCGATGCTGGTGGCGCCCGCGACGACGCGGCCGGCGGACAGGCCCAGGATGGTGGGCGAGCGGCCCGGCGCCGAGTCCCGCACGCGCTCCGCCAGGAAGCCCATGGCGCCGGACAGGCTGAGCGCTGCGGGCGCGCCGAGCGGGGCGGCGTAGAACAGGTTCTGCCAACTGAAGCCGCCGGGCCGCTTGCCGACGTTATAGAGGTGGAAGCACGTCCCCACCAGCCCAGTGACCCCGGCAATGCCGTAAACCGCATCCCTCAAGCGGTGCGCCGCCGGGCGGTGGTCCACGTTGCCGTGCGCGCTGACGAGCAGGGACAGGCTGGCCGTCACCAAGGGCGTGAACATCGCACGGTTCTTGAACGAGCCGCGGTAGTGCTCGACGGCGCTGTCCGCCAGCACGGAGGCGGCCAGCGCCCCCGCCGCGCGGTTCAGCCGCTGCGCGGCGCTGACGGCGGCGGCCTGGCCCAGGTGCGCCGGCGCGTCCGACAGGATGGCGGGGACCGGCAGCACGGACGGCAAGCCTGCGGCGCGGGCCGGCCGCCGCCGGGTCAGGGCCAGGGTGGCGAGGCCGAGCAGCGCCACTCCTGACGTCGCCCCGGCCGTGGTGTTGCGGGACATCGCTTCTCCGATCATCCGGCGGCGAACCGCTC
>CAXTNC010000090.1:609-13027 GCA_964245495.1 uncultured Acetobacteraceae bacterium | reverse complement strand
CGGGCAGGATGACGTCGTTCCAGGTCAGGTCCGTCGGGGCGGCGGCCTGGCGGCCCTGGCGGCGGCGGGGTGGCTGGCGCCGGGCGCGCTGGTGGTCGCCGAGTCGGGCCGGGAGGAGGTGCCCGCCCTGGGCGAGTTGCTGGCCGACCGGGCGCATGGAGCAGGGCGGATGACGGTCTGGCGCGTCACACTCCCGTCCTGAGCCGGCGCTGGCGCTGGATGACCGCCAGCAGGCCCGCGATCAGCAGCAGCGTCAGCGCCGCGCCGACCCGCAGCAGCTTGATGACCTCCAGCGAGTACTTCCCGGTGGTGGAGTCATAGTGGAAGCACAGCAGCAGCAGCGGCGACGCGGCCGGCGCCACCGTGCCGGCCCGCGCCGTGAGCACGGCGTCCCGGACCGCCGCCCCGCTGTAGCCCACGCCGAGCACGTAGGAGGACACGATGCCGGTGGAGGTCAGGAACACCAGCCCGGCCGGGTGCAGGAACTGCTGCAGCCCGGCATCCCACCGGCTCGGGAAGCCCACGGCCGTCGTCACGGCCGCCAGGTCCTCCGGCGCCCCGGTGACGAAGTGCCAGCCCGACTCTGCGCCAGGAGTGGGGAAGCGGGCCAGGTCCTCGTTCCGCGCCTCGGCGGCATCCTTGGGGCTTTCGTGCGGGTCGATGCTGAGGTCGATGACGCTGAACGCGCCGGGCGTCTCCAGGCCGGTCTGCGCCAGCGCCGCGAACGCGTCGTCCCGCACCACACCGCACAGGCTCGGGCAATGAAAGTAGCCCAGCATGAGCACCGCCGGACGGCCGTTCAGCATGTCGCGCAGGGTGGCGGCACGGCCCTCGTGGTCGGTGAACTGGCTGTCAAGCGGGACGGAGGCCCCCGGGTGCTGCTTGAACTCCAGCCCGGACGCGTCGGGCTGCGCTGCCAGGCAGGACGCACAGGGCAGCGCCATGAGGGCGAGCGCCCCCGCCAGGAAGGCGGCGCGCGGTCGTGGCAGGTGGATTATGCTGGCGGCTCCGGGGCTGCGGTCACGCCCTGCGGAGCGGGCCGGGACAGCGGGCCGCGCTCCGTGAACGCCTCATCCATGTTGGGCGCCCACAGCTTCACGCCACCCGTGATGCCGGCCGCGTTCGGCACGATGCGGACATTGGCCGGCAGGTCGAAGTCGATGTCCTGCGCGTTGCCGCCACCGATCAGCAGGGTGTCGTACGTGATCAGCGTGTCCAGGATGCCGAGCGCCTTCCGCAGCCGCTTGTTCCATTTTGGCCGGCCGACCTCGTGCAGCGCTGCGTTGCCGAGGTAATGGTCGTATGTCTTGCCCTTGGCGATCGGGTGCTGCCCGATCTCCAGGTGCGGGGCGAGCAGGCCATCCTGGAACAAGGCGAAGCCGAAGCCGGTGCCCAGGGTGATGACGCATTCCAGCCCGGCGCCGGAGATGACGCCCAGGCCCTGGACGCTCGCATCATTGAGCACGCGGGCCGGCTTGCCGAGGCGCTGGCTGATGTCGGCCCCGAGCGGGAAGTCATGCCAGGCCTCCGTGCCCAGGTTGGGCGCCGTCAGCGTCCGCCCGCCGCGCACCACGCCTGGGAAACCGACCGAGATGCGGTCGAACCCGCCCATCGGGCGCACCAGTTCGACCAGCGCCGCCATGACCGCTGATGGACCGCTTGGCCGTGGCGTGCTGACGCGCGACGAGGCGGAGATCATGCCGCCGTCCGCGTCGAGCAGGCCCGCCTTGATGCGGGTGCCGCCGATGTCGACCGCCAGCGTCCGGGGCCCCGGACGAGGCGGCGCGCCCGGGGCGGGGATTGCTGGATTGGTGACCCGCCGTGCCATGCTTCAGGACCCTGGGAACAGGGTTTCAGTCAGCCACTGCTTGAGCGCCAGGACAAGGGCGCCTGGGGACCAGGCGCTTGCGAGGCGCGGGCTTTCAGCGCCGGGTCAGCATCGCGAGCACGTAGCCGACCGCTCCGGCGACGAGCAGGGAGGTCAGGGGCCGTTCCGCCACCGTGTCGCCCAGAAAGGCGCTCGCCTCGTCGAGCTGGTCCGAAACCGAGCCGCCCGCGCTGTCCTTGATCTTGCCATAGGTGCGCTGGGCCGTGCCGACGAGCTGGTCCACCGCGCCGGAAGCCTGCGTCTTGCTGTCCCCGGTCAGGTCGCCCACGGCGCTCTTGACGTTGCCGCCGAGGTCCTTGGCGGTTCCCTTGATCTCATTTTCGTCCATAACATTTGACTCCTTGCCCAGTTACGGCATCCAACAGGCCGCTGTGCCCCTGGTTCCCCCCGGCAGGCAAATTGACCGGGTTCCCCGATCCGATCCAGCATCGAACCAGCGAGGAGGCGTCGCGTGACGGAAACAGCCAGCGCATGGCCGCAAGAGCCGCGGGTGCAGGAAATCCTGGACATCGTGGCCAAGGAAACCGGGATCCCCAAGGACCGCCTGGCGCCCGGCGCCGCGATCGCCTCGCTCGACAT
Source organism: uncultured Acetobacteraceae bacterium (assembly GCA_964245495.1). Taxonomy (GTDB): domain Bacteria; phylum Pseudomonadota; class Alphaproteobacteria; order Acetobacterales; family Acetobacteraceae; genus LMUY01. The sequence continues at coordinate 10,560 of CAXTNC010000090.1, read as the reverse complement.
CGCCTCGCTCGACATGGTGCAGGCGATATTCGCCATCGAGAGCCGGTTCGACGTCGAGATCCCGGTCCTGTCCGAGCAAAGCGGCCGGGAAGCCGAAACGGTGGGCGAGCTGGTGGGCCAGGTGCTGGCCGCGATCGACGGCAAGCCCCTGGCGTGAGCCAGGCAGCTTCCAGCGTGAGCCGCCGGATCGTCGTGACCGGCATGGGCGCCATCTGTGCCCTGGGGCATGACGTGGCATCCTTCACGGCCGCGTTGCGAACCGGAGCGGTGGGGATCGGCCCCATCGTCAACATCCCGACCGAGCGGCTGGCCGTGCGGATCGCGGCGGAGGTGCGCGGCCTGGACGTGGCGGCGCATTTCCCGGCCAAGCGGCTGGCCGTGCTGGACCGCGGAGCGCAACTGGCCCTCATCGCCGCCCGGCAGGCCATGGATCAGGCAGGCCTGGCCCACGGGTCCGCGCCCGATGGCGCCGTGGTGCTGGCGGCGGCCATCGGCCAGGAAACCTTCGATTTCGCCTACGAGCAGCTGTACGGGCAGGGCCTGCCCCGCGTCCACCCGTTCACCATCCCCAAGATCATGCCGAACGCGGCGGCAAGCCAGGTTTCGATCGAGTTCGGGCTGCGCGGGCCGTGCTACTCCGTGGCCTCCGCCTGCGCTTCCGCCAACCACGCCATCGGCCAGGCCATGCACATGGTCCGCTCCGGCATGGTTGACGTGGCCGTGACGGGCGGCGGCGACGCCTCCGTCACCGTCGGCTTCATGAAGGGGTGGGAAGCGCTGCGCGTGCTCAGCCCCGGCGCCTGCCGGCCGTTCTCCCTGGACCGGACGGGCCTGGCGATCGGCGAGGGCGCCGGCATCCTGGTGCTGGAGGAGGCCGGCCACGCGGAGGCGCGCGGCGCCGAGCCGCTGCTGGAGGTGGCGGGCTTCGGCATGAGCGCGGACGCCGGGGACCTGCTGGCGCCCAGCGCGGACGGGGCGGCGCGCGCCATGCGGGCGGCCTTGAAGGACGCAGGCTGCGCGCCGGGGCAGGTCGGCTACGTCAACGCCCACGGCACCGGCACCCGGCTGAACGACAAGACGGAGGCGGCAGCCTTGCGCGAGGTGTTCGGCCGCCGCCTCGGCGGCTTGCCGGTGTCGTCGACCAAATCCATGATAGGGCACTGCATGACGGCGGGCGGGGCGCTCGAACTCATCGCCACCGCGGCAGCGCTGCGGGCCGGGTTCTTCCCGCCGACCGCCGGGTTCACCACGGCCGATCCGGAGTGCGACATCGACTGCGTGCCCAACCGCGCGCGGCCTGGGGAGTTCGACTGCGCCATGTCCAACGCGTTCGCTTTCGGCGGCCTGAACGCCGTCCTGGTCGCTCGGCGGTGGGCCGCCGCATGACGGCTGTGCCCTACGTCAACCGGATCGGCACCGCCGTGCCGGCGCACGACATCCACGCCCCGTTCATCGCCTTTGCCCGCACCCTGCTGCCGGACGCCAAGGCCCGGGCCGTGTTCGACCGCATGGCCGAGCGCTCCGGCATCGAGCACCGCTTCTCCGTGCTGCGGCCCGGCCTGCCCGGCAGCGACCCGGTGGACGCCGACGGCTTCCTGCCGCGCGGCCGTTTCCCGTCCACCGCCGCCCGCATGGCGCGCTACGAGCGTCATGCGACGGACCTGGCGGCGGAGGCCGTCCTTGCGCTGGCGGAGGACGCGAGCCGGCTGACCCACATCATCGTCGCGTCCTGCACCGGTTTCACCGCCCCGGGGCTGGACCAGCTGATCGCCGCCCGGCTCGGGCTGCCCTCCGGCATCGAGCGCACCCTGATCGGCTTCATGGGCTGCTACGCCGCCGTCAGCGCCCTGCGCGCCGCGTTCCACATCGTCCGCTCCGACCCGGCCGCCCGCGTGCTGGTGGTCAACCTGGAGCTGTGCTCCCTGCACTTGCAGGAAACCTCCGACCTGGAAACGGTGCTGTCGTTCATGTTGTTCGCCGACGGCGCCTCGGCAGCCCTGGTTTCGGCGGAGCCGGAAGGCATCGGCCTCCTCGACTTCCGCTCCACCACCCTGCCCCACTCGGCCGACCTGATCACCTGGCGCATCGGGGACCAGGGTTTCGACATGCGGCTGTCGGGCAAGGTGCCGGCGCGCATCGCCGGCGCCCTGCGGGGCGAGACGGAGCGGGCGGACGACGGCGGCCTGCTGCGCGGCCTGGCCACCCAGCAGATCGACCTGTGGGCGGTGCACGCCGGCGGGCGCACGGTGCTGGACGGGGTGGAGCAAGGGCTGCGGCTCAGCCGGGGCGCGCTTGACTGGTCGCGAGGGGTGCTGCGGGACTTCGGCAACATGTCCTCGGCCACGGTCATGTTCATCCTGGACCGCATGCTGCGCGGCGGCGCGCCCGGGCAGAACGGGCTGGCCATGGCGTTCGGCCCGGGGCTGTGCGCCGAAACGTTCCGCTTCCGCCTCGCATGAGGCTTGGCATCAGCCTGGCCGCCCGCAGCCAGGCGGCCGAGCTGATGGACACGGGCTGCGCGGACGCGGCCGACTACGCGCGCTGCCTGCGTGACCTGTCGCGGGCCAACACCCTCACCCTGGCCCGGCGGCCGACGCTGGCCTGGCTCGACCAAGCCGTCCGCGGGCGCGGTCCTGGTGAATGCCTTTCCGTTTACGATGTGGCGTTCGGGCACGGCGACATGCTGCGCGCCGTGGGGGCTTGGGCGAAGCGCCGGAACCGCGCCGTCCGGCTGGGCGGCATCGACCTGAACCCCGGCGCCAGGACGGCCGCCCTCGCCGCCTCCCCCGGCCTCCAGCTCGATCTGGCGGCAGGCGACGTGTTCGAGGCCGACCCGGGACAGCCCGACTGCATCATCAGCTCGCTGTTCACCCATCACCTGACGGACGCGCAGGTGGTGGCGTTCCTGCGCTGGATGGAGCGGCACGCGCGCCTGGGCTGGTTCGTCAACGACCTGCACCGCCACCGCCTGCCCCATCTCGGCTTTCGCCTGCTCGCCCGCGCCATGGGCTGGCACCGCTTCGTGGGGCACGACGGCACGGTTTCCATCGCCCGCGCCTTCCGCCCCCGCGAATGGGAAAGCCTGCTCCGCCAGGCCGGCGTGCCCGGCACGGTGCGGCGGCGCTTCCCGTTCCGCCTGTGCGTGGGCCGGCTGCGGTGACGCAGGTGCTGGTGGCTGGCGGCGGGCTGGCCGGGAGTGCTGCGGCGTGCCGGCTCGCGCAGGCCGGCATCCCCGTCACGCTGCTGGAACGGGAACGCGGGCCGGCCCATAAGGTCTGCGGCGAGTTCCTCAGCGGCGAGGCGCTGCTCGACCTGGCCGCCCTGGGCATCGACCCGGCGGCCCTGGGCGCGGCGCCGATCACCGGGATGCGGCTGGTCCATCGCCGCCGGGTCGCCGAAAGCCGCCTGCCGTTCCCGGCGGCCAGCCTGTCGCGGCGCGTGCTGGACGAGGCGCTGCTGCAACGCGCGGCCCAGCTGGGCGCCGAGGTGCGCCGCGGCGTGCGCGTGCTCCACGCCCGCGGCACGGCGCTGGACACGGACGCGGGCGCCTGTTCCGCGCCCTGCCTGTTCCTGGCCACCGGCAAGCACGACCTGCGCGGCCTGGCCCGGCCGCTGCGCAAGCCGCCCGAGCCGCTGATCGGGTTCAAGATGCATTTCACGCTCCGGCCGGCGCAGCAGGCGGCGCTTTCCGGCCATGTCGAGGTGATCTTGTTCGCCGGCGGCTACGCCGGGTTGCAGATGGTTGAGGGCGGCACCGCCAACCTCGCCCTGCTGATCGACCGGGCGCGCTACCAGGCCATGGGGCAGAGCTGGGCGGCGCTGCTGGAAGCCTTGTCGCGCGAGCCTCATCTCGGGACCCGCTTGGATGGCGCTTCGGCGTGCTGGGAGCGTCCGCTCAGCACCTTCCGCGTGCCGTACGGCTTCGTGCATCGCGGGGCGGAGCAGGCGGGCGTGTTCCGGCTGGGCGACCAGGCGGCGGTGATCCCTTCGTTCTGCGGCGACGGCATGGCCATCGCGCTGCACAGCGCCCGGCTGGCCGCCGAGGCCGTCCGCGCCGGCACGGGCGCCGACTCCTATCACCGGGCCATGCGCCGGGCGGTGGCCGGTCCGGTCCGGCTGGCGTCGGGGCTGTCCCGCCTCGCCAAGCCGCACGCCGTCCGCAGCGCCATGGTGGCCGGAGCGCAGCTTTGGCCGGGCTTGACGGGCCAGGTGGCGCGGCGGACCCGGGTCGCCGCCTGCTGAGCCGCTTGCGGAACCCGGCGGCACGCGCACCTGTTCATCCGACCGACTGCCCGAGGAGGCTGCCACGCTCGACTCCGCATCCACGCCCGCCGCCGAGATCGACGAAGCGAAGCAGGCCGCCAAGGCCGCCAAGCTGCACTACGTCAGCGACAGGAAACCCGGCTTGACGCGCATCGCCGCGAAGGACGGGTTCGAGTACCGCCGCAAGGACGGCACGCCCATCACCGACGAGGCGGAGATCGCCCGCATCAGGAAGCTCGCGATCCCGCCGGCCTACACCGACGTATGGATCTGCCCCGACCCGAACGGGCACTTGCAGGCCACGGGGCGGGACGCGCGGGGCCGCAAGCAGTACCGCTACCACGCGCGCTGGCGCGCCATCCGGGACGAGGCGAAGTACTCGCGGATGCTGCTGTTCGGGCGGGTGCTGCCCAAGATACGCGCCCAGGTGGACCATGACCTGGCGCTGGAGGGCCTGCCGCGCCGCCGGGTGCTGGCCGCCCTGGTCAAGCTGCTGGAAAAGACGCTGGCCCGCATCGGCAACGAGGAATACGCCCAGCAGAACCAGAGCTTCGGGCTGACCACGCTGCGCAACCGGCACACCCGGGTGGAGGGCAGCCGCATCAAGTTCGACTTCCGCGGCAAGCACGGCATCGACCACCACCTCAGCCTGCAGGACCGCCGCCTGGCCAACATCATCAAGCGGTGCCGCGAGCTGCCGGGCCAGCACCTGTTCCAGTTCGTGGACCATGACGGCGCCCTGCACCACATCGGCTCGGACGACGTGAACGCCTACCTGCACGAGATCAGCGGCGAGGAGGTGACGGCCAAGGACTTCCGCACCTGGGCCGCGACCAACCTGGCGGCGTTGGCGCTGGGCGAGCTGGAACGGTTCGACACGGAGGCGAAGAACAAGAAGAACGTGGTGCAGGCGGTCGAGACGGTGGCCGAGCTGCTCGGCAACACGCCATCGGTTTGCCGCAAGTGCTACATCCACCCGGCGATCTTCGACGGCTACCTGGACGGCAGCCTGCTGGAAGGCCTGAAGCAGCGGGCCGATGCCGTGCTGGACGACAGGAACACCGGCTTGACGGCCGAGGAGATCGCCGTGACCGCCTTCCTGAGCCGGCGGCTGGGCGAGGCGATGGAGCATCCAGGCGGCACCCGGGCGGCCTGAGCCGCCTGGGCTGGAAGCATCAGTGAACGAGCGTGGCGATCATCTCGTGCTCGACGATCGCCGCCACCGCCAGGTTGCGGTCCTCGGCGACCGCCATGGGGGCGCCGTCGGCGGCATGGATGGCGAACATGGCCGTGCCGTTCAGCATCACGGGCTTCACGTAGGCCAGCTGGGACATGCCCAGCTGCTGCAACTGGTCGGGCGTGATGTGCCGCACGTCGATCTTGCGGTCAGCGGTGGTGTTGGTCGCGTTCATCATAATGTGCTCCTCACACCGGCCCCCAGTTCGGCAGGCCACGGTGGTTCACGTTTAGTCTCTGGGTGCGGTTGCAAGGCCCAAAGCGAAGATGTCAGCCCTTGTCGGCGCCCCGCTCGGCCTTGGACTGCACGAAGCGCTGCTCGGCATCGACAACGCGCGAGCCGCCCGACCGGGTGATCGGGATGGACTTGACCCGGATTTCCGGCTGCGGCCGGGCCAGGTCGATGTGCAGCAGGCCGTTGTCCAGCAGAGCGCCCGTCACCTCGATCCCCTCCGCCATCACGAAGGCGCGCTGAAACTGCCGTGCCGCGATGCCGCGGTGGAGGAAGACGCGGCCCTGCGTGTCATCAGCCTGACGACCGCGGATGACCAGCTGGTTGTCCTCCTGGGTGATCTGCAAGTCGTCCATGCTGAACCCGGCCACTGCGAGCGTGATACGCAACGTGGCGCTGCTCAGCTGCTCGATGTTGTAGGGCGGGTATCCGTCGGTCGATGACTTGGACGCGCGCTCGATCATTTGCTCGAGCTGGTCAAAACCGACGAAGAGCGGCGATGCGAAGACGCGGGTGGACGACATGCAGCCTCCTCCTGGGAGCGAGACGGGCGCTGGAACCCAGCAAAGGCATTCCAGCCGTGCTGATCTTGGCCCGCCGCCCCGCCGATGCAAGGCCGTGTTGATAGGGTGCGGCCGCGAGGCTACATGCGGCCGATGATGCCTGACCCTGCCCCGCTTCCCATCCTGATCGCCCCCAACGCGTCCCTGCGGACCAAGGCCCGCCCCGTCACGCAGGCCGACGCCGGCACGGTGGAGGCGCTGGCCCCGCGCATGTTCAAGGCCATGTACGAGGCGCCCGGCATCGGCCTGGCGGCGCCCCAGGTGGGGGTCGGGCTGCGCCTGGTGGTGATCGACCTGATGCCGAACAACGAGCCGAACCCGATCGCCCTGGTGAACCCGAAGGTCGTGGCGGTCAGCGACGAATGGGCGACCCGGGAGGAAGGCTGCCTGTCCGTGCCGAACCAGTACGCCGACGTGTCCCGCCCCGCCCGGGTGAGCGTGCGCTACCACGACCTCCAAGGCGCGCAGCACCAGATCGAGGCGGACGGGCTGCTCGCCGCCTGCTTGCAGCACGAGCTGGACCACCTGGACGGCGTGCTGTTCGTGGACCACCTGTCCGCGCTGAAGCGCAACATGCTGCTGCGCAAGCTGGCCAAAGAGGCGAAGCTCAAGGCGGCCGGCTGATGCGGCTCGCCTTCATGGGCAGCCCCGCCTTCTCCGTCCCGGCCCTGCAAGCCTTGCACGCCGCCGGGCACGAGATCGCCGCCGTCTACGCCCAGCCGCCCCGCCCCGCCGGCCGCGGCGGCACCGTCACGCGCTGCCCGGTGCACGCGGCGGCCGAAGCGATGGGGCTGCCGGTGCGCCACCCGGCCTCCCTGAAGCGCGACGGGGCGGAACAGGCGGCGTTCGCGGCCCTGGCGCTGGATGCGGCGGTGGTGGCGGCCTACGGGCTGATCCTGCCGCAGGCCATGCTGGACGCGCCCCGCCGCGGCTGCCTCAACGTCCACGCCAGCCTGCTGCCGCGCTGGCGGGGCGCGGCGCCCATCCAGGCGGCGATCCTGGCCGGGGACGCCGAAAGCGGCATCACCATCATGCAGATGGACGCAGGCCTGGACACCGGCGCCGCCTTGCTGCGCCAGGCTGCGCCGGTCGGCCCGCGCGAAACCGCCGCCCGCCTGCACGACGCCCTCGCCGCCATGGCCGGCCCGCTCGTCCTGCGCGCCCTGGCCGAGGACCCGGCGCCGCAGCCGCAGCCGGCCGAAGGCGTCACCTACGCCGGCAAGCTGAGCCGCGCGGACGGCGCGCTCGACTGGCGGCGGCCGGCGGCCGAGCTGGACCGCCAGGTGCGGGCGCTCAACCCGTGGCCGGGAACCTGGTGCCGGCTGGGGGACGAGGTGCTGAAGGTGCTGGAAGCGGAGCCGGCGGAGGGCGCGGACGCGCCGGGCACGGTGCTGGACGGCTTGGTGGTCGCCTGCGGCACGGGCGCGCTGCGGCTGGCCCGGGTGCAGCGCGCCGGCCGCGCGCCGCTGGCGGCCGACGCCTTCCTGCGCGGCACGCCCCTGGCGGTCGGCACGAAGCTAGGCTGAGTCGGGCTAGGCTCAGCGCGCCAGCTCCTTCAGGCTGTCGCGGATCACCGCGTCCAGCCCGGCCGTCTCGCCCAGCCGCTCCCGCACGCGCAGCACGATCGAGTGCGCCTCCATGCGCCGGTAGCCGAGGTTGGCCAGCGCGGACAGCGCGTCCGCCTCCACCCCGGCCGGAGCGGCCATGGACGGCATGGTCGTGCCGATGGGCATGGCGCCGACCTTGGACGCCAGCTCGGACAGCAGCCGCACCGCCAGCTTGGCGCCCACCCCCGGCGCCCGGGTCAGGCTGGCGCGGTCCCCGGCAGCGACGGCTGCCACCAGGTCGCGCGGGGACAGCGCGGACAGCAGCCCCAGCGCCACCTTGGCGCCCACGCCCTGCACGGTGAGCAGCAGGCGGAACCAGTCCCGTTCCGCCGCCTCTGCGAAGCCGTACAGGGTGATGGCGTCCTCCCGCACCTGCGTTTCCACCAGCACGCGGGCCGTGGCCGGCGGGGCCGGCAGGGCGGCGAGGGTGCGGGAGGAGGCTTGGACCAGGTAGCCGACGCCCGCCACGTCGATGACGCAGCGCCCGTCCTCCAGGCCGGACACCTGGCCGGTGAGCTGGGCGATCATCTGGCGGAAGCGGTCACGCCATCACCGTGCCGCTCGCCGCCCGCAGCCGGCTGGCCCGGTGATGGGCGTGGCAGATGGCCACCGCCAAGGCGTCCGCCGCGTCCGCCCGGCGCAGCGTGGCGCCGGGCAGCAGGCGGCGCACCATCATGCCCACCTGGTCCTTGCTCGCGCCCCCCGTGCCCACCACCGCCTGCTTCACCGCCATGGCGCCGTACTCCAGCACCGGGATGCCGACCAGCGCCGGCGCCAGCAGGGCCACGCCGCGGGCGTAGCCCAGCTTCAAGGTCGCCGTGCCGTTGCGGTTGACGTAGGTTTCCTCCACCGCCGCCTCGTGCGGGCGGTGCTCCCCGAACAGCGCCGTCAGCGCGTCGTGGATGCATTTCAGCCGGTCCGGCACGTTGGCGTCCCCGTCGGTCGCGATCACGCCGTCAGCCAGGTGGCGCAGGCGGTTGCCGTCCACCGCGATCACCCCCCAGCCGGTGAAGCGCAGCCCCGGGTCGATGCCCATGAGGCGGATCACGCCTCACGCTCGATCATGAGGCGGATCACGCCTCGCGCTCGGTCATGGGGCGGATCACGCCGCCAGCTTCTCCGCCACGTCGTCCGGGATGTCGGCGTTGGAGTACACGGCCTGCACGTCGTCGTTGTCCTCCAGCGCGTCCAGCAGCCGCAGCAGGGCCGCGGCGCGCTCCGGGTCGTCCACCGTCACGCTCACGCTCGGCCGCCAGTCGAACTTGGCCGACAGGGGCGCGCCGAACCGGGCTTCCAGCGCGTCCCGCACCGCGAACAGCGCTTCCGTGGCGCAGGTGACCTCGTGGCCGTCCTCGCCGCTTTCCACGTCGTCCGCCCCCGCCTCGATCGCGCCCTCCATCATGGCGTCCGCGTTGGCGGCGGCGGGCGGGTACTGGACCGCGCCCACCCGGCTGAACTGGAACGCCACCGAGTTGCTTTCCCCCAGCGTGCCGCCGTTCTTGTTGAACGCGGTCCGCAGGTCGGAGGCGGTGCGGTTGCGGTTGTCCGTGAGCGCCTCCACGATCACCGCGACCCCGGCCGGGCCGTAGCCCTCGTAACGCACCTCCGCGTAGTCGCTGCCGGTCCCGGCGTCGGACGCCTTGCGGATGGCGCGGTCGATGGTGTCCTTCGGCATGTTCATCACCCGCGCGGCGGCCACGGCGGCGCGCAGGCGCGGGTTGGCCGCCGGGTCGGGCAGGCCCTGCTTGGCGGAGACGGTGATCTCGCGGATCACCTTGGCGAACTGGCGCGCCTTGCGGGCGTCCTGCGCGCCCTTGCGGTGCATGATGTTCTTGGAATGGGAATGGCCGGCCATGGCCTGCTGTCTCGTGCGCTGTTGCGTGGGCAGCCCTTGTATCAGCGCTGCGCCGCCCGCGCCAAACCGCTCAGCTCACGCCAGCTCGCGCGTCCGCACCGGGGCGCGCCACTGGTCGGTCGGGATCAGGCAGGTCGGCAGGGCGCCGGACCCGCCGCGCGGCGGACTCGGCGCCGGGTCCGGCGGCCTGCGCCG
>CAXTNC010000090.1:0-599 GCA_964245495.1 uncultured Acetobacteraceae bacterium | reverse complement strand
CCCCGGTTGCGGCGGATTGCCCGCCATCCGTGCAGCGCCATCAGCAGCGGCACGCCGAGGCTCAGCCCGCCGGACACCACCTGCACCGCCGACTGCATCACCGTCATCGCCCCCTCCCTCGCTCCGACATCACTCCGGCATCGCCTGCGACAGGCGGCCGCCACTTCGCACCGGTTCAGCCCGCAGCGCCAGCCCCGTCGCGTCGTCCGTCTCCACGAACAGGCCACACACGGTGGCCGGCCCTTCCGCCGGCGCCAGCCGCTCGCCCGGCACCTTACGCACGAAGCGGGCCGCGGCCCCCTCCTTCGCCATGCCGATCACGCTGTCGTAATCGCCGCACATCCCGGCATCGGACTGGAACGCGGTGCCGCCCGCCAGCACCTGGTGGTCCGCCGTCGGCACGTGGGTGTGGGTGCCGACCACCAGGGACAGCTGGCCGTCGAAATGGTGCGCGAAGGCCAGCTTCTCGCTGGTGGCCTCGGCGTGGAAATCCATCACCGCGGCGTGCACCGTGCCGCCCAGCCGGTGGCGGGACAGCACCTCCGCCGTGCCGCGGAACGGGCAGTCCAGCGGGTCCATATAAAGGCGGCCCATCGCAT
>CAXTNC010000089.1:0-13128 GCA_964245495.1 uncultured Acetobacteraceae bacterium | reverse complement strand
GGCGGCGACCAGGCTTTCGCCGAGAAAGGCCGTGGCTCCGGCGGCGCGGCCGGCCGCGGGGCGGGCGGCGCCGGGCTGGCTCCACGGCCGTGCCTCGGGCGGGGGCACGGGGCGGGCATTCCCTGCCTGCTCCACCAAGGACGCCACCGCCGGGCTGGCGCCGTGCAGGGTGGCATGGCCGTGCCTGGCCATCGCGGCGGACAGCAGGGCGGCCCCGGCCGTTTCCATCCCGGACGCCTCCGCCACGTCCAGCACCAAGGGACGGCCGCGCGCGCGCTCCGCCTGACGCAGAAGCGGGCCCCACAGCCGGGCCACCGCCGCCGTGTCCAGCGTGCCCCGCAAGGCCAGCACGCCGGGCGAGGCGCGCACCTGCCCGGCCGCCGTGGCGCTCAGTGCGCCGCGAGCCAGGCTTCGAACCGCTGGTGCAGCCGGTCCCCGTTGTCCCGCCAGAACGCATCGTCCAGCTGCAGCGCGTTGGCCAGGTTGGCCGGCGCGGTCGGCGACAGGGCTTGCAGTTCCGCCGGCAGCACCTCGTTGGCGCCCTTGGCGGTGGGGCCGTACGGCACGGCGGCGGCGAAGGCGGCCTGGCGCGCCGGGTCGCCCGCGAAGGCGAGCAGCTTGAGCGCATCCGCCGCGTTGGAACTGCCCCGCATCAGCGCCCAGGACTGCACGGTGAACAGGCTGCCGGCCCATTGCAGGCTGAGGCGCTTGCCCGCCTGGGCGGCCAGCTCCACCGAAACGCTGTCCGCGCTGGACAGCAGCACCTCGCCCGACTCCAGAAGCTCTGCCGCCCGCGCGTCCGGCGTCCACCACACGACGTAGGGCTTGATCTGGTCCAGCTTGCGGAACGCGCGGTCCACCCCCTCCTCCGTGCGCAGGGTGCGGTACACGTCGCCGGGCGCGACCCCGTCGGCCATCAACGCGATCTCCAGGTTGCTGCGGGCGGTCCGCCGCAGGCCGCGCTTGCCGGGATAGCGCGCCACGTCCCAGAAGTCCGCCCAGCCCGGGGTGGCAGGAAGCTTGTCACGGTCCCAGGCCAGCACCAGGCTGCTCACCGCGGCCCCGGCGCCGCAATCCGTGGCGGCGAAGGGAAGGTAGTGCTCCCGCCCGCCCAGCGCCGGCCAGGCCAGCTTCTCGTACAGCCCGTCATCGCACCCGGCCAGCAGCTCGTCCGCCGTCACCAGCACCACGTCCCATTCGTTGGAGCCGGCCTCGATGCGGTTGCGCAGCACTCCCAGCCCGCCGGGCCAGGTGGACAGGTCCAGGGTAAGGCCGGTGGCGGCGGTGAACGGCGTGAAGTAGGAATCCTGCTGGGCTTGCTGCAAGGGGCCGCCCCGGCTGGCGACTGCGAGGTCCCGCGCAGCCGCGGGTGATCCGTCCGGCGCAGCCGCAGGCAGGCCGGCGTCCCGCGCAACCGCGGGCAAGCCGGCGTCCCGCGCGGCCGCGGGCAAGCCGGCAAGGCCCGCGAACAGCGCAGCGGCCAACAGCGGGCGAGACGTCATCAGGCAGCGGTCCTGGCCAAGGTCGCGCGGACCCTAACGGGGTCGGCTCCGGTCTAGCAATCCCGGCGGGCGAATTAGACCGGCAGGAAAGAACCGCCCAATGCGAGGCAACCCCCATCACGGACCCGCGTTCAGCCGCCACACGCGATTGAACATCCAGGAACCGACGCCATGGCCTCCCGCTACACCGCCGACGACGCCCAGGCCCAGATCGCGGCGCTGCGCAAGCAGGTCAACCAGCTGATGGGCGACCGAGTCACCCCCGCGCTGACGGACGCCGCGGGCAAGGTTGAAGCCACGGCCCGCCAGGCTGGCGACTACACCATGGACCAGGCGGACGCGGTGGCCGAACAGGTGCGCGGCCGCCCCTTGCTGGCCATCTTCCTGGCCGGCGCCGTAGGATACGTCCTCGGCCGCTTCATCCGCTAAGCCGGTGCGCACGGTCGATCTGGGGCGCACGGCCGCCCAGGCGGAGCTGCTGCGCATCAAGCGCCTCGTCGGCCGCCAAGTGATGCGGGTGGTGTGGGGCGCCGTCGCCGCGGTGTTCGCCATCGCCGTGCTGGTGATGGTGCACGTGGTGGGTTACGAGCTGCTTTGCCTCGGCCTGCCGCCCTGGGCCAGCGCCTTGATCGTGCTTGCGCTCGATGCCCTGTTTGCCATCGTCTTCGTTGTGCTCGCCTTGCGTGGCGCGCCGGACCTGATCGAGCTGGAGGCCAGGCAAGTCAGGGACGAGGCGCTGGCCGAGCTGCGTGAAACCATGTTGGTCAGCGCCGTCATGGGGCCGGTCGGCCGCGTGGCGTTCCGCTCGGCAGGGCGCAAGAACATCGGCGGCGTCATCCTGGCGGCGCTCACGGCGAACTACATGCGCCGCAAGCGCAGGTGATCACGGCGGAAAGCGCTGTCCTGGCCCGCCAGCAGGGCCGGGTCGGCCGCGTGACTCTGAACCGGCCAAAGGCGCTGAATGCCCTGAACCTCACCATGATCCGCGCCATCGCCGCCGCCCTGGATGGGTGGCGCGCCGACCCGGCCGTCCATGCCGTGGTCATTGAAGGAGCTGGTGGCCGAGCCTTCTGCGCCGGCGGCGACGTCCGGGCGGTGCGGGACGCCGCCCTGGCGGGGCGCACGGACGACATCCACGCCTTCTTCGCCGCGGAGTACGCGCTCAACCAAGTCATCGCGGACTATCCCAAGCCGTTCGTGGCCCTCGTGGACGGCATCTGCATGGGCGGCGGCATCGGCGTTTCCGTGCACGGAGCCGCCCGCGTCGCGACCGACGCGGCCCTGTTCGCCATGCCGGAGACGGGCATCGGCTTGTTCCCCGACATCGGCGCGACCTATATCCTGCCGCGCTTGCGGGGCCAGGTCGGCATGTACATGGCGCTGACCGGCGCCCGGCTGGGCGGGGCGGACGCGCTTCACGCCGGCCTCGCCACGCATTTCACCGACCGCGAAACCCTGGCTGCCCTGCCCGCCGCCCTGGCTGCGGACGGCATGGCCGCGCTCGCCGGCATCGCCCGGCCCGCCTCGCCGACGCTGCCGCCCCACATGGCCGCCATCGAGCACTGCTTCGGCGCGCCCAGCGTGCCGGCGATCGTGCAACGGCTCGAGGCCTTGGACACCGAATGGTCCCGGCACACCCTGGGGACGCTGCGGGGCATGTCCCCCAGCGCCGTGTGCTGGACGTTCCGCATCGTGCGGGACGGGGCGGCACGCACCTTGCCGCAATGCCTGGCCGCGGAACTGGCGCTGACTGGCCGTGTTGCCCGGCATCCGGACCTGGCCGAGGGTGTGCGGGCCGCCGTGGTCGACAAAGACCGCCAGCCCCGCTGGTCCCCCGGCAGCATCGCCGACGTGGACCCGGCGGCGATCGAGGCGATGTTCGCCCCCTAGCCGCCGCCCACGCTCCCTGCACCGTCTGCCCGGACTTGATCCGGGCATCCATGCAACGGCATCGCACGTGGCGGCTGGCATGGGGCACAGTCCAAGCGCAACACCCATCCCTCGCGCCCTCACCCCGGCGTGGATGGCCGGACCAAGTCCGGCCACGACGGTCAAAGCCATCCGCCGTTGCCGATTCGCTCACCTTTCCGCGGCACGATATGCCGGGTGAAATGGGCGCTCCTTCTCCTCGCCATGCTGCTGCCCACCGGAGTGGCCTGCGCCAACGAGTGCGAGGCCGCCGCTGCCGCGGAGGAACAAGCGGCCGGCTTGCCGACCGATTTGCTGGCCGCGGTCGGGCGGGTGGAAAGCGGGCGGCGCGGCGCGGACGGCAGGGTGGCGCCCTGGCCCTGGTCGGTGAACGCGGCGGGCGAGGGCCGTTACCTGGCCTCCGCGGCGGAGGCGGTGGCGCTGGTGCAGTCGCTGCAAGCCCGCGGCATCCGCTCCATCGATGTCGGCTGCTTCCAGGTCAACCTGCTGTACCACCCGGACGCCTTCGCAACCCTGGCGGAGGCGTTCGACCCGGCGGCCAACGCGCTGGCCGCCGGGCGCTTCCTCCGCACCCTGCATGACGCCGCGGGCGACTGGGACGCCGCCGTCGGGCGCTACCATTCAGCCGACCCTGTCTTAGGCTTGCCCTACATGCGGCAGGTGCTGGCGTCCTGGCGCGGCGGGCCGGCCATGCCGTCCCCGCCCGTGTCGCAGGTGGCGGCGCTGGTGCGGGTGATCGTGCCGCAGGGGGATGCCCGTGCGGAAGCGGTGGCGCTGCCGCGCCCGGCGCGGGGATTGCCGGTCGTGATCGTCCCGTCGCCGCGGCTTTAACGGTTTGGTCAGGATTGCCAGGCTAAATGCTCGCGAGCCGCCAAAGCGGGAAGTCGCAATCGGCAGAAGGCCGGGTCATCGTGTCAGCAGGCGCCCCGGATTGGCCGGGAAAGCGCCAGGAAGGAAGTAACATGATCAAACACATGAAGGCTTGGGTTGAGCTGCATGCCACTGAACTCAAGATGGACCGCCGCGCCGTGACGGCGCTGGAATACGGCTTGCTCGCGGCAATCATCGCCGTAGGGATCATCGGCGGCGCCAGCTCATTGGGCACCAACCTTACCAACAAGTTCACCTCCATCGCCAACCACATCCAAAGCGGCAGCTGAAGGTTTGACTGTCCGCCGGCGGAAACCATTCCGCCGGCGGTGGTCGCTTCTGACTCAGGAGCCGACATGGCCCTCTTGCAAACGCTGCTGTTGTCATCCGGTCTGGCTCTGCTCGGTTTAGCCTGTTTGCAAGATTGGGCGATGCGCCTGGTGATGAACCGCATCCCGCTCGCGATTGCGGCTATCGGCCTGGCGCTGCGCGCGCTCGATGGCTCGGCGTTGCCAGGGCTGCTGGCGGCTGGGATCATCTTCCTCATCGCTGCCTTCTGCTGGCAGCGCGGCTGGCTGGGCGGGGCGGACGTCAAGCTGTTCGGCGCCGGCGCGCTGCTGGTGCCGCCCCACCTGGCGGCGGCCTTCGTGCTGGCGTCCTGCCTGGCCGGCGGGGTGCTTGCCCTGGCCTATGCCGGGCTTGGCCTGGTTGCTCCGGCGCCGTCCGCCTCCCGGCCGCTCACCCGTGCCCGCCGCTACTGGCGGCTGGAGCTGCGGCGGCTGCGGCGGCGCGGCCCGCTGCCCTACGCCACTGCGATCACCGCCGGCGCCGCATTCATCCTGCTGGGAGGCTGAGCCATGCTGCTGCGCGTCGCCGTGTTCGGCCTGCTGCTGCTCGGCCTGGGCAGCTTCGGCGCCGTGGCCTGGATCTCCCTGCATCCCGCCAATGCGCCGGTAGCCCCGATGGCGGCGGATGCGCCCCCTCCCCCGCCGGTGGCGGTGATGCATGGAGTGCTGGCGTCCGCCGGGCCGCTGCGCGCAGGCACGCTGCTCAAGCCGGAGGACATCGCGGCCAAGCAGGCGCCAGCCGTGCCGCCCGGCGCACAGGAGGACACCCCGGCCAACCGCGCCGGTCTGACTGGCGGCATGGTCCGGCGCAGCCTCGGCCCCAACGAGGTGCTGCAGGCTGCCGACGTGATGCGCCCCGGCGACCACGGCTTCCTGGCCGCGGTGCTCGGCCCCAACATGCGCGCCGCCTCCGTGGGCGTGGACGCCGTCAGCGGCAGCGCCGGGCTGATCTGGCCCGGCGACCACGTGGACCTGATCCTGACGCAGCAGCTTGAAGCCCAGACCCTGCCGCCAGCCCGCCGGGTCGCGGCGGAAACGGTGCTGTCGGACGTGCGGGTGATCGCGATCGACCAGCTGCTGGCCCGGGGGGTTGCGCCGCCTGCCGAGGGCGCCGGCGTCAGCCGCACGGTGACGCTGGAGGTGACCACCGGCCAAGCCGAGCGCATCGCCGTCGCCGCCCGGCTGGGCCGGCTGTCGCTGGCCGTGCGCTCCGCGGACAGCGCGGAAAGCGCCGATGCGTCCGAGGTGGGCGTGCAAACGACCTGGGGCGGGGATGTCTCGCCCGCACTGGGGGGCCCTGCCCCCGCCGCCAAGGATGGCGGTGCAACCCTGCGCGTGTTCTCGGGCGGCGCAGACGGAAAGGAGTTCCGGTTCTGATGATGAAACGCATGGGCTTGGTGCTGGCGGCGCTGCTCGCCTGCACGGCGGCGCGCCGTCCGGACACCGGCGGCCAGGCCTTGACGCTGGAAGCCGGGTCCGGCCGCGTGGTGACGCTGACCAGCGCCGCCGCCAGCGTGTTCGCCGCCGACCCGAAGGTCGTGGAGGTGCGGCCTGCCAGCCCGACCAGCCTGTTCCTGTTCGGCGTGGCGGCCGGGCGCACGACGGTGGCGGCGATGTCCGCCGCCGGGCAGCCGATCGCCCAGTTCGACGTGACGGTGGGGCCGAGCGGCTATGCCGCCGCCGCCGCCGCCGGGCAGTTGGCCGCCGCCATGCCGGGCAGCGGGATCACCGCCGGGGTGCGCCCGAACGGGCTTGTGCTGAACGGCACGGCGGCAAGCCCGCTGGATGCCGAGCGCGCCGCCACCATCGGCCGCGCCGGCCTGGGCGAGAAGGACAAGCTCGACAACCGCACCACCGTCACGAGTTCGGTGCAGGTGAACCTGCGGGTCCGCGTGGTGGAGATGGACCGCAGCCTGACGCGGGAGCTGGGCGTGAACTGGCAGGCGCTGGCCAATGTCGGGGGGCGCTTCGGCACGCTGGGCTTCGCCTCCGCTCCCGCTCTCGTCCAGGCTGCCAACAGCGCGTTCGGCAGCGGCAAAGGCTTGTTCAATTCGTCCAACTCCGCCGGCGGGCTTGTTGCCTCGCCCAGCCAGTCCTCCTCCCATGCCGGCTATGACATCAACGGCGTCATCGACGCGCTGGCGCAGGACGAGCTGGTCCACGTGCTGGCCGAGCCGAACATCACCACCATGAGCGGCGAGCCGGCAAGCTTCCTGGTCGGCGGGGAGTTCCCGATCCCCGTGGCGCAGTTCGGCGACACGGTTTCCATCGAGTTCAAGCAGTACGGCGTGAGCCTGAGCTTCGTCCCCACCGTGCTGAGCAACGGCCGCATCAACTTGCACGTCCGGCCGGAGGTCAGCCAGCTGACCAACCAAGGCGCCATCCAGCTCAACAGCGGCACCAACAACTCCATCCAAATCCCGGCTTTGCAAGTCCGTCGGGCGGACACGGCGGTGGAGCTGGGCAGCGGCCAAAGCTTCGCCATCGCCGGCTTGATGCAGGAAACCACGAGCATGACCGGCAACGGCGTGCCGTTCCTGGGAGACGTGCCGGTCCTGGGCGCGCTGTTCCGCTCCGACAACTTCCAGCGCAACCAGACGGAACTGGTGATCCTGGTCACGCCCTACCTGGTGCAGCCGGTCAGCAACGAGGCGGCGCTCGCCAGGCCGGATGACGGCTGGAAGCCGCCGAACGACCTGGAGCGCATCCTGCTGCTGCGGCAGAAGGCGCGCGGCGACATGGCTGATGTCGCGATCCGCCGGACAGTGCCGGGCGACGCCGGGTTCATCGTGCAATGAGGCGCATCCTATGGCTTGCCCTGCTGTTGCCGGCGGGTTGCGCCGCGGAGGACCCGCTGACCCGGCCTGGCCTGTGGAACCCGACCGGCGCCAACGAGGCGAACCTGCGCGCCATGATCGCCGACCCGAACGATCTGGTGACCGGGGCGGTTGACCGGCAGGCAGACGGCGCCGTGGTGGCCGCGGCAGTGGCGCGCTACCGGGCCGGCAAGCTCAAGGACCTGCCGGACGCGAGTGCGTCCAAGATCTCGCCCATCTCCATCAGCACCGGCGGCGGCGGATCGGCCGTCGCGGGAGGAAGCTGATGGACGGCGGCAACGCGCTGCCCGCGCCGGGCCAGGAGCCGACGTCGCGCACCGACCGCATCCCGCTGCTGGCCTTCGTGGCGGATGCCGACAGCGAGGCCGTGCTGCGCGAGGGCTTGACGCAGGCGCGGCCCAGCGGGTTCGTGGGGGGGCGGGGCAACGGGCGGACGGCGCTTAACGCGCGGGCCCACATGCCGACGCCGCGCGCCTTGATCATCGACATCACGGGGGAGGACCAAGCCCTGGCGCTGCTGGGGGACCTCGCCCACGTGGTCGAGCCGGACGTGCAGGTCATGATCGTGGGACAGCGGCAGGACGTGGCGTTCTACCGGCAGATCACCCGCACGCTGGGAGCCACCGAATACCTCTACAAGCCGCTGGTGCCGGAGATGGTGGCCCGGCTGTTCGGCACGCAGATCGCGCGCCAGGCGCCGTCGGCCGCAGCGCTCGGCGGCCATATGGTGACGGTGACCGGCACCCGCGGCGGCGTCGGCGCCACTACGGTCGCGGCCAACCTCGCCTGGCACCTGGCTGAGGCGGCCCGGCGGCACACGCTGCTGCTGGACGCGGACTTGCAGACCGGCAGCGCCGCGATGCTGCTGGGCGCGCAGGTTGGGTCCGGCTTGCGTTCGGCGCTGGAGCAGCCGAGCCGGGTGGACGAGCTGTTCGTCGAGCGCACCGCCATTCCTCTCGTCGAGCGGCTGCACGTCATGGCGGGTGAGGAAGGATTGGCTGAGCAGCCTGGCTACGTCGCGGGGGCTGCGGCGAAGCTGGCGACGCTGCTGCGCCGCCGCTTCAACTTCGTGGTGGCAGACGTTCCGTTCAGCCCTTCCCCGCTCTCGCGTGACCTGCTGGATGTCACCCAGCAGCGCGTCCTGGTGATGCTGCCGACCCTGGCGAGCATCCGCGACGCCCTGCGCTTGCTGGGGCTGCCCTCGGGCGCCGCGCAGGCGCGCCGGGCCGTAGTGGTGCTGAACCGCACCGGCATGCCCGGCGGGTTGACCCGGCACCAAGTCGAGGAAGCTTTGCGCATGGCGGTTGACGTGGCAATTCCGGATTTGCCCCGCCCGCTCGGTTTGGCCGAGAGCCTGGGCGAGCCAGCCGTCAAGGTGCGCGGCAGCTTCCGGACCGGCATCATGGAGCTGGCCCGCGAGGTGTCCTACGCGCCCGCCACCGAAGGCAAGCGGCGCTGGCCGTGGGGCCGCCGGTGAGCGGGTTCGGTCGGCGCGCTCCGGAAACGGCGACGCTGCCGCCTGCGGCGTCTCCGCCGATCGAGGTGGCCAGCGCACGGACGCCGGCGCCGATCGCAGAACTGCGCGCCCTCTGCCTGACGCGGATCGACCCGGTGTCCATCGCCGGCATGCCGCAGGACCGCCTGGCAATAGAGGTCGAACGATTGCTGGCCGACCTTGCCAACGAGAAGCGCATCCAGCTGAACGGACGCGAGCAGCGGCAACTGGCCGGCGATCTCGTGCACGACATGCTGGGGCTTGGCCCGCTGGAACCGCTGCTGGAAGATGACGCGGTGGCCGACATCATGGTGAACGGCCCGGACCGGGTGTTCATCGAGAAGTCCGGCCGCGTGTTCCTGTCCGGCGTGCGCTTCCGTGACGCGGCCCATGTCGCCAACATCTGCCAGCGCATCGCCGCCGACGTGGGCCGCCGGGTGGACGAGAGCAGCCCGATGGTGGATGCGCGGCTGAAAGACGGCAGCCGGGTCAACATCGTCTTTCCGCCCCTGGCTTTGGACGGGCCTTACATCTCCATCCGCAAGTTCACCAAGAAGCGCATCGATTTCTCAAGATTGGTCGAGTTCGGCTCCATGAGCCAGCCGGTGGCGCGCATCCTGGAGATCGCCGGCCGCTGCCGCCTCAACGTCATCATCAGCGGCGGCACCGGCAGCGGCAAGACCACGCTGCTGAACGCGATCAGCCAGTTGATCGACACATCCGAGCGGATCGTGACGGTGGAGGACGCAGCGGAGCTGCAGCTGCAGCAGCCCCACGTGGTCCGGCTTGAAACGCGCCCGCCCAGCTTGGAGGGGAAAGGCGAGATCACCCAGCGGGACCTGGTGCGCAACGCGCTGCGGATGCGGCCTGACCGCATCATCGTGGGCGAGGTGCGCGCCGGCGAAGCGTTCGACATGCTGCAGGCGATGAACACCGGCCATGACGGCAGCATGTCCACCATCCACGCCAACACCTCGCGGGACGCCATCACCCGGATCGAGAACATGGTGCAGATGGGCAATTTCGGCCTGCCGTCCAAGGCGATTCGCCAGCAGATCGTGGGCGCGGTCAACCTCATCATCCAGGTGGAGCGCCAGCGCGACGGCGGCCGCCGCCTGATCCAGGTGACGGAGGTGTGCGGGCTGGAGGGCGAAGTGGTCATCCTGAACGACATCTTCGCCTTCGAACTGATTGGTGAAGGCAATGACGGCCGTTTGCACGGAACTTACCGCGTCAGCCGCGCCCGGCCCTCGTTCCACGACCGGCTGGCCTATTTCGGCCTGGACCGCATCTGGGCGGCCACGCTGGAAGAGGCTGAACGGTGACAGGCTTGTTCCATGAAGCAAACTGGGTGATGCCATAATGCTGCCGCCCGCCTTGCTCGCGGCTGGCATGATGCTGGTCGCCCTGATTCCTGTTTGCGCCGCTCTGCTGCGGGCGGACGAACGATCCCGGCGCATGGCGGCGCGGCGCGGCGCGGCGTTGAACGCCTACCGTTCCGCCGAAATGCCCTTGGCGACGTTTGCCCGCCTGTCCGTGGCGTTGCCGACGGCCTCCCTCAAGCGGCGGTTGAGCCGGCTCATCGGAATGGACCCTTACCGGCGGGATCCGTACCGATGCAGACCCTATGTGGTGCTGCCAGTTTCGTTGCTGCCTGGCTATGCGGCGCAGTGGCTGCTCCACGGCCTGCTCGGCTCATGCTCAATTGGGCTGATGCCGTTGGCGGCGCTGTTCGCCGCCCGATACTATTACCGCGGCGCGGACGCGAAACGCACGGCGACGCTGTACCGTCAGTTCCCGGATGCGCTGGCGACCATCGTGCGCGCCGTCCGTGTCGGCATTCCCGTGACGGAGTCGCTGCGCGCCGTGGCGCAAGACTCGGAGGCGCCGACCTCTGTCGAGTTCATGCGGCTTTACGACCAGGTCGGCATCGGCACGCCACTCGAGGAAGCGTTGCGTGAGATGGCCGCACGCAATCGTTTGCCTGAGTATCGTTTCTTCGCCACTGCCCTCGCCCTGCAAAGCCAGACTGGCGGCGGGCTGACGGAGACGTTGGAGAACTTGGCCGACGTGGTGCGCAGGCGGGTGGCGCTCAAGGCCCGCGGCTACGCCCTTGCGGCCGAGGCCCGGACCAGCTCCGGCGTGCTGACGGCGCTGCCGTTTTTCTCCGGCGGAGCGCTCGCTGTGATGAATCCCTCCTACATCGGCACCTTGTTCGAGGAAGGAGCAGGCCAGACCCTGTTCGGCGCGGCCGTGGTCTGGCTTGGCATCGGCATGATCGTCATGCGCACCATGATCCGGAAGAGCCTTTCATGACACCCCTTCTGGCAGGAGCCGCTGCCGCCAGCCTTCTGTGCTCGGGCGCCGCCGTGCTGCTGCTGCGCCTGGTGCAGCAACAGGACCGCTTGACCGCCCGGGTAAGCAGCTTGCGGCAAGGCATAGGGCTGGAGCTGACGCAGCGGGCCAAGTCCGGCAGCACGGCCTTGCAAGTGGTTTCCAAGATCGGCCTGGGTTTGGCGCGCAGCGGTCTTTTGTCGGACAAAACCATGACGGACCTGCAGCAGACGCTGGCAGCCGCTGGGTTCCGTGGCAACAACGGCCTGGGATTGTTCGTAGGCAGCAAGCTGCTGCTGCTGGCGTTGCTGCCGGCCATGGCGTGGTTCGGGTTGGGCAGGCTCGGCCTCTCGTCCGCCGTGCACAACGGTGGAGCAGCCATGGCGGCCGTGGTTGGCCTGTTAGGGCCTGACTACGCCGTGAAATCGCGGCGGGCAGCGTTCCTTAAACGGCTGGACGCGGGCTTGGCGGATGCCCTGGACATGCTGGTGATCTGTTCGGAAGCCGGACTTGGCTTGGAGCCTGCCATATCCCGAGTGGCAGTCGAGATCGCCGTGTCCCATCCGGCTGTGGCCGAGGAACTGCAGCAAACGGCAAGCGAGTTGCGCATCCTGTCCGATCGGAGAGTGGCAATCCGGAACATGGGCACGCGCACCGGTCTCGAGAACCTGAAGCGGCTCGGCTCCACGCTGGTGCAGACGATGCAGTACGGCACGCCGCTGTCGAATGCGTTGCGCACCCTGTCGGCCGAGCTTCGGACAGAAACGCTGACCCGGTTCGAGGAGCGCGCAGCGCGCCTGCCAGTCCTGCTGACCGTGCCGATGATCGTGTTCATCCTGCCCACCGTGTTCATCGTGGTGGGCGGCCCGGCGATGCTGCACGCGATGGCGTCATTCCATCATTGATCAACGGAGAAACCGCAAAATGCGCGCATTCCTGCTTCTGATCCTGCTGCTTCCCGCCGCCTGCGCTTCGCCTGCGAACCAGCTGAGCACCAAGCCGCCCAGCCTGCGGGTGGGTGCGGCGGCATTGGCCGGCGGCGCGCCGGAGGCCGCGCTGGCCGTCGCCCGCCGCCAACTGGCGCTCAGCCGGGATGACCTGGGCGCGCTGACCATGGAAGGGCAGGCTTTGACGGAGATGGGACAGATGCCGCAGGCGGAAGCGAGCTTCCGGCGCGCGGCCCGGCTGGCGCCTTCCTCGGTCGCGGCCGAACTGGGGCTCGGCCGCGTGCTGTTGCTGACTGGCCGCGCAGGCGAGGCTGAAGCGGCATTCCGCGCCGTGTTGTCGCAAGAGCCTGCCAACCCGCAGGCATTGTGCGACCTGGGCATCACGCAGGACATGCAGGAGCATCACGATGAGGCGCAGAAATCCTACGCTGCGGCGATCGCCACGGCGCCGGAACTGGATGCGGCCCGGGTCAACATGGGCTTGTCGCTGGCCTTGTCCGGAAATCCGGCGCAGGCCATCAACGTGCTTCGCCCCTTGGCCGCAAGCCCCGCGGCGCTGCCTCGCGTCCGACAAGACCTCGCCACCGCGCTGGCCCTGTCTGGTGACCAAGCAGGGGCGGAGAAGCTGCTGCGCCGCGATCTGTCCGCAGAGCAGGTGCCGGTTGCGATGGCGGCCTATGCCGACCTGCACAGGCCGTAGCCTGCACGGCTCGACGTGCGGCAAGCATCGCCGGCAGCGCTGCTGATAGCATTGATGTTGCCGGAGGCTGGGCGGATCGCGCCAGCCCGATGCTCCGCATTTTCGTCAGCAACGCGGAGGCGCCGCTGCTGATCCGGACCTGCCCGAGGTGCAAGCCTTGGCCGCCT
>CAXTNC010000088.1:1581-13276 GCA_964245495.1 uncultured Acetobacteraceae bacterium | reverse complement strand
CATAATACCGCTGGACTGGCGGACCCGACACGATTCGAACGTGCGACCTTCGCCTTCGGAGGGCGACGCTCTATCCAGCTGAGCTACGGGTCCCGCATCATCTCCATAGCCCAGCCTAGAACTGAAGGCCACCCCCTGGATGATACCGCGTGGCCCATGCTGCGGCGGCGATGTCCGCGCCGGAGGGCAGCAGGCCGTCCGGATGTTGGATCCATGCGATCACGTCGCCGATCACCGCCTGGCGGTCCAAGTCGCGCAGCAGCAGGTGGTAGCCGTTGGGGTACACCGCGCGCCTGGTGTCCGCGGGCAGGTGCGCCCAGGCCACCTTCATCGCTTCCACCGGGATCAGGTCGTCATGCGCGCCGTAGGCGATGAAGCTGCGGCCCTGCACGCGGGGCGCGTTCCGCTGCGCCGAGTCCATCAGGTCGACCAGCCCCTTCAGCACGGAAACCTGCGTGCTGCGGATGGTCAACGGATCCCGCGCCAAAGCGACCAGGGCATCGCGGTTGTCGCTGGCGTGGACCTCCACCGGCACGTTGCCCGAGGTGAGGTGATAGCGCGGCGCGATCCCGTTGGCGACATAAAGCGCGCTTGACAGCACAAGCCCCTGCTCGGACCGGCCCCACACGGCGGGAGCGATCAGGATGGTGCCGGCGATCGGCGGCCGGTTGGGCTGGGCTGCCAGGTCCAGCGCCACGGCGCCGCCCATGCTTTCCCCCATCACGTAGAGCGGCACGTCCGGGAAACGCTGGTGCATCTGGCGCGCCATCGCGTCCGCGTCGTCCACCAGGGCGGGCACGCCGGGCCAGGTGGCGCGGGCGGCGGTGTCGCCGAAGCCGCGCTGGTCCGGCGCGTAGACCGCGATGCCGACGGCCGCGAACACGGGGCCGGGCAAGGCCCATTGGTCCCGGCTGTCGTTGAAGCCGTGCAGCGCCAGGATGGCGGCCGTGACGGGCTGCCCGTCCGGCGGCAGCCAGACCCGCACGGGCAGGCGGACGCCGTCCGCCGCCGTGAACACGGTGTCCGGCGCCGGGGGCTGCCCGGCGATGGGCTGGTCCGCCGCGCCGTATGGCGGCAGCCGGGCGCAGGCCCCCAGCAGGAGCGTGCAAGCCAGCAGGGCGCGAACGGTTGAACTCATGGCCAGGACAGCTATCATCCGGTGGCTGTTCCCACCAGTCGAGGTCCTCCCATGCCGTTCGGCGCGTCCACGCCAGAGCCGCCGCCTGACATGCCGCTCGGCGAGCCTGAGATCATCCACGTGGACGACCGCGTGGTGGCCTGCGACGGCGGCAGCGCCGGCATGGGGCATCCGCGGGTGTGGCTGCGCATCGTGCACGACCGCACCTTCTGTCCCTGGTGCTCCCGCGTGTTCGTGCTGCAGCCCGGCGCCGGGGACTCCGGGCACTGAGCGCCGCTGCTCCCATGCATCTGGTGCTGGTGGACGGCTCCGGCTTCATCTTCCGCGCCTACCATGCCCTGCCGCCGATGACCCGGGCGGACGGCACGCCCGTCAACGCCGTGTTCGGCTTCACCAACATGCTGGCGCAACTGCTGAAGGAACACGTCGGCACCCATTTGGCGGTGATCTTCGACGCGGGCCGGATCACGTTCCGCAACCGCATCTACGACGCATACAAGGCGCAGCGCCCGGAGCCGCCGCCCGACCTCACCCCGCAGTTCGCCCTGGTGCGGGACGCCACCGCCGCCTTCAACGTGCCTGCCGTGGAAGCGGCGGATTGGGAAGCGGATGACCTGATCGCCGCCTATGCCAAGGCCGCCGTGGATGCGGGCGGCACGGTGACGGTGGTGTCGTCCGACAAGGACCTGATGCAGCTGATCCGCCCGGGCGTGATCATGCAGGACCCGATCAAGCGCAAGCCGATCGGCCCGGACGAGGTGCGGGAGAAGTTCGGCTGCGGCCCAGAGGCGATGACCGACTTGCTGGCCCTCATGGGCGACTCGGTGGACAACGTCCCCGGCGTGCCCGGCATCGGCCCCAAGACTGCCTGCCAGCTGCTGGCCGAGTTCGGCGACCTGGAAGGCGTGCTGGCCGCCGCCCCCGCCATGAAGCCTTCCAAGCGGCGCGAGCTGCTGATCACCCACGCCGAGCAGGCCCGCCTGTCCCGCCGCCTGGTGGTGCTGCGGGACGACGCGCCCCTGCCGCAGCCGCTGGACGCGCTGGGCGTGCGGCAGCCGGACCGGGCGGCGCTGGTGGGCTGGCTGACCGGCATGGGCTTCCGCTCCACCGTCACCCGGCTCGGCCTGGATGGCGCGCTCGACGCCCAAGCGCCCGCCCCGCCGCCGCGGGAAGATGCCGCCCCGTTCGGCCCGTATCCCGTCGCGGCGGACCTTGAAGCGCTCGCCGCCGTGCTCGACGCGGCCCGGCGTGGCGGCCTGCTGGCCCTCACCCCGGCGGTGGCCGGCGCGGGGCGGGCCGGGCTGGGCCGGGGCCCCGCGCCGGGCCAGGCTTGCTACGTGCCCATCGGGCATGTGGGCGACCTGGAGCGGCCCGCGCAGCAGTTGGCGCTGGCGGAGGTGCAGGCCGTGCTCGGCCCCGTGCTGGCGGACCGTGCCGTGCTCAAGGTGTTCCATGATGCGAAGGCGGGGCTGCACGCGCTGGGCCGCGCCGGGTTCGCGGCGGCGGACCCCGTGGAGGACGCCATGCTGCTGTCCTACGCGCAGGACGCCGGGGCGCACGCCCACACGCTGGAAGAGCTGTCCCGCCTGCATCTGGGCCACACGGTGGCCGGGCTGGATTCGGCGACGGGGACCGGGCGCGCCCGCCTTTGGCTGTCCCACGTGCCGGCCGAGCGCGCTGCAGCCCATGTCGGCGAGGAAGCGGATTGCACGCTGCGGCTGCGCCAGGCGCTGCGCCCCCGCCTGGCGGGGACGCACGCCACCGCGCTGTATGAGCAGCTGGAACGCCGCCTGGTTCCCGTGCTGACGGAGATGGAGCGCGCCGGCATCCGCGTGGACGAGGACGAGCTGCGCCGCCTGTCAGCCGATTTCGGCGAACGCATGGCCGCGGCGGAGGCGGATATCCACGCCCTGGCCGGCCGGCCCTTCAACCTTGGCAGCCCCAAGGTGCTGGGCGAGATACTGTTCGACGAGATGAAGCTGCCCGGCGGGCGCCGCACGGGCAGCGGCACCTGGGGCACGGAAGCCGCCACCTTGCAGGGCCTGGCGGATGCCGGGGTGGAGCTGCCGGGGCGCATCCTGGAATGGCGCCAGCTGGCCAAGCTGAAATCCACCTACGCCGACGCGCTGGTGAGCGAGATCAACCCGGCCACCGGGCGCGTCCACACGACGTTCACCATGGCCGCCACCACCACGGGGCGGCTGTCCTCCAACGACCCCAACCTGCAGAACATCCCGATCCGCACGGAGGAAGGCGGGCGCATCCGCCGGGCTTTCGTGGCAGCACCCGGCCACCTGCTCGTGAGTGCCGACTACTCGCAGATCGAGCTGCGGCTGATGGCCCACGTGGCGGACGTGCCGGCGCTGAGCGAGGCGTTCGCCACGGGGCAGGACATCCACAGCCGCACCGCCTCCGAGGTGTTCGGCGTGCCGATGGCGGAGATGACGAGCCTGGTGCGCCGCCGGGCCAAGGCGATCAATTTCGGCATCATCTACGGCATCAGCGCCTTCGGCCTGGCCCGCCAGCTGGGCACGGACGCGGGCGAGGCGAAGACCTACATCGACGCCTACTTCCAACGCTATCCCGGCATCCGCGCCTACATGGAGCTGACCCGGGAGGAGGCCCGCACCTTCGGCTACGTCCTGACCCCGTTCGGCCGCCGCTGCTGGGTGCCCGGCATCGCCGACCGCAACCCGTCCAAGCGCGCCTACGCCGAACGCCAGGCCAGCAACGCGCCGCTGCAAGGCGGGGCTGCGGACATCATCAAGCGCGCCATGGTGCGGCTGCCCGCCGCGCTGTCGGCCGCCGGGCTGACGGGGAGGATGCTGCTGCAGGTGCACGACGAGCTGCTGTTCGAGGCGCCGGAAGCGGAAGCGGACACGCTGGCGGAGGTGGCGCGGGCAGTGATGGAAAGCGCCGTCACGCTGTCGGTGCCGTTGGTGGTGGAAACGGGGAAGGGGGCGAGCTGGGCGGCAGCGCATTGAGGTCCAGGTTGCTGCAAGATACGGGTCTGGACCTAGCTGCGGCCCGGCTGCGGCGCTAGTAGATGACCATCCCGCCATGCACCGGCAGCAGCGTCCCCGTCGTGAAGCTGGCATCGTCGGACGCCAGGTAGACGTAGGCCGCCGCAAGCTCCGCCGGCTGCGCAGGCCGGCCCATGGGTGATTGGCTGCCGAAGGTTTTCACCTGTTCCGGCTCCATGCCCACCGGGACGAACGGCGTCCACACCGGCCCCGGCAGCACCGCGTTCACCCGGATGCCTTGCCCCGCCAGCATCTGCGCCAGCCCGATGGTGAAGTTGGCGACCGCCGCCTTGGTGGCGGAATAGGCCAGCAAGGACGGCATCGGGTGCTTGGAGTTCACGGAGGACGTGTTGATGATGTTGGCGCCCGGCTTCAGGTGCGGCAACGCCGCCTTGCACAGGTAGAACTGCGAGTGGACGTTGATGCGGAAGTGCTTGTCCCATTCCTCGTCGGTGATCTCGGCCAGCTCGGTGCGGCTCATCTGGAACGCGCCGTTGTTGACCAGGATGTCCAGCCGGCCGAAGCGGTCGATGGCGGCCTGCACCAGGGCGCGGCAATGCGCCGGGTCCGAGATGTCGCCGGGCAGCTTGACCGCCTGCTGCCCGGAGTCCTGCACGGCGCGCGCCGCCGCGTCCGCGTCCTGCTCCTCCTCCGCAAGGTAGGACAGCAGCACGTTCGCTCCCTCCCGCGCGAAGGCCAGCGCCACGGCGCGGCCGATGCCTGAATCCGCCCCCGTGATCAGCGCCACCTGTCCGGCCAGCTTGCCGGAGCCGGCGTAGCTGTCCTCGCCGTAGTCCGGCTCGGGCTTCATGCGCGCCGAGGAGCCTGGCGCGGTCTGCGGCGTGGCTTCGAAAGGCGGGCGCGGGTACAGCCTGCGAGGGTCAAGGGCCACGGCGGTTGCTCCTGCTGGGTGTGGGGAACATCGCGCCGGCCGGGCGCTCGTTCCCATCAGTCCGGTACGCTGTCGTCTCCTGCTCCCAGCGCCCGCTGCATGTACACGGTGTCCAGCCAGCGCCCGAACTTCAGCCCGGTGGCGCGCAGGGTGCCCACGAGGTGGAAGCCAAGCGACGCGTGCATGCCGACCGATCCCACGTTCTCGCTGTCCCCGATCACCGCGACCATCTGGCGGAACCCGGCCCGCTCGGCGTCGGCCAGCAGGCGGGACACCAGCGCCTTGCCGACGCCCTGGCCGCGCACGTCCTCGCGCACGTAGATGCTGTCCTCCGCGCAGAACCGGTACGCCGAGCGGTCGCGTATCTGGGCATAGTAGGCGAAGCCCAGCACGCCCGTGTCGTCCGTCGCGACCAGCCAGGCCCAGCCGCGCCCCGCACCCGCGGCGTGCCGGGCCTGCATGTCCTCCAGCGAGGGGGGCGCCTCCTCGAACGTGCCGGTGCCGTGCAGAACATGGTGGGCGTAGATGGCCTGGATGTCCGCCAGGTCGGTCCCTTCAGCGGATCGGATCTCCATGGCGGCGATGTCCCCCGTTGCGCGCGCGGCAGATGTGCGCCGCAGATGTGCGCCGCAGATGCGCCGGGCAGACTGGCGCGAGGACAACCATCTGCCAAGAGCAGGCTTGGACGCATCCTGGGCGCCTTTGTTAACGCCGTGCTTTCTCTTCCGGGTTATAGCGGCTAGAAGCCGCCCATCTCATGCGACGATTGCCGCCCGACAATGCACGAGGAATGACGCACTTGGATATCTCCGAGCCAAATCCCCGCGACCCGGGCATCGATTCCAGCACCGTCAGCGGTGCTGACCCGGTGAACGCGGCCGAGCTGCGCCTGCTCGCGGTCGCTGCCGTGGCTCGGCATCATGGGCTGGAGCTGGACCGCGGGGATTTCCACATGGATGCCGGCGACACGGTGCCCTCGCCGCTGTCCCTGGTGAAGTGGCTGCGGGACCAGGGCCTTGTCGCCAAGGCCAGCCGGCTCGCGTGGCCCCAGCTGCTGCGCTTGACCGAACAGGCCGGGGTCGGCCAGATCTCCCCCGTCGTGATGCTGTTCACCGATGGCTCGGCCGGCGTGCTGGTCGGCTCGGACGCGAGCCGGGACATCGTTTGGGTGCGGGATCCGCGCTCCACCGGGCACGACGCCATCGCGGTGGACCGGCTGCGCATGTCCCAGCTGTGGGCCGGCGAGGTCATCCTCGTCCGCCGCGTGCGCGGGCAGGCCGACACGGACCAGCAGTTCTCCCTTGGCTGGGTGATCCGCATCCTGATCGGCCAGCGCAAGCTGATGAACGATGTCGGCATCGCCTCGCTCACCTTGTCCATGCTGACCATCATCCCGCCGCTGCTGGTCATGTCGGTGATCGACCGCGTGCTGGGGCACCACAGCATGTCCACCCTCGTGCTGCTCAGCAGCATCCTGGCCATCGCCGCCATCTACGAGACGTTGCTCGGCTATGCCCGGCGCGAGCTGATCCAGGTCGTCTCGGCCCGCGTGGACACCCGGCTGAACCTGCACATCTTCGCCCGCCTGGTTTCGCTGCCGCTGGACTTCTTCGAGCGCAACCAGGCCGGCCAAACCGTTTACCGCCTGATGCAGGTCTACAAGGTGCGCGAGTTCGTCACCGGCAAGCTGATGGGCACCTTCCTGGACACCATGACCCTGGTGTTCCTGCTGCCGTTCCTGTTCTGGATGAACGCCACCCTGTCCTGGATGGTGGTGGCCGCGGCGGGCTGCATCGCCGTCGTCATCGCGATCTTCCTCAAGCCGATCGGCCGCTTGATGGGCAAGGTCAACGCCGCGGAATCCGCCAAGAGCAGCGTGCTGGTGGAAAGCGTGCAGGGAATGCGCACGCTGAAGTCCCTGGCGCTGGAGCCGCAGCGCAAGTCCGAATGGGACAGCCGCGTCGCCACCGCGGGGGAGCTGCGGCTGGAGGTGGGCCGGCTGGCGAACTGGCCGCAAACCTTGATCACCCCGATTGACGCCTTCATCAGCCGCGGCGTCATCATGCTGGGCGCCTACTTCGTGCTGACGGACCAGAGCAGCGTGGGCGTCGGCTCCCTGGTGGCGTTCATGATGCTCGGCGCCCGCGTCACCCAGCCGCTGGTCGGCCTGGCCCGGCTGATCGAGGACTTCACGGACGTGCGCGCGGCGGTGGCCGAAGTCGGCTTCGTGCTGAACAACAAGCCGGAGCAGCAGAGCGGCGCCGGCTTGCGTCCCCAGTTCGACGGCGCCCTCTCGTTCGAGGAGCTGACCTTCACCTATCCCAGCGGCAAGGTGCCCGCGCTGGACCGGGTCAGCTTCGCGGTCCCGGCCGGCACCATGCTGGGCGTGGTGGGCCGGTCCGGCTCCGGCAAGTCGACGCTGACCCGGCTGCTGCAAGGCGTCAACCGCGACTACGCCGGGTTCCTGAAGATCGACGGCGCTGAGCTGCGGGACATCAACCTCGCCCATCTCCGCCGCTCCTTCGGCGTCGTGCTGCAAGACAACTTCCTGTTCCGCGGCTCCGTGCGGGACAACATCACGGCCGGCCGGGCTGGCCTCACCATCGAGGACGTGGTGCGCGCCGCCCGCCTTGCCGGGGCGGAGGAGTTCATCGAGCGGCTGCCGCAAGGCTACGACACCTGGGTGGAGGAAGGCTCGCCGAACCTGTCCGGCGGCCAGAAGCAGCGCCTGGCCATCGCCCGCGCGCTCATCACCGACCCCCGCATCCTGATCCTGGACGAGGCCACCAGCGCGCTCGACCCGGAAAGCGAGGCGCTGGTGAACGCGAACCTCACCCGCATCGGCCGCAACCGGACAATGGTGATCGTGTCCCACCGCCTGGCCTCGCTGGTGGAATGCGACAAGATCCTGGTGATGGACAAGGGCCGCGTGGTGGACGTGGCATCGCACGACGTGCTGCTGGAGCGCTGCGCGATCTACCGCGCGCTTTGGCTGCAGCAGAACCGCCACATGGACCCGGTGGGCGCGCGGGCCGCGCTGCTCGCCCCCGTGTCCGCCCAAGGCGATTGACAGGAGCTGACCATGAGCGTCACCACCACCGGCAACCGGCTCACCCGCCGCCAAAGCTCGCAGATGCCGGCGCTGCTGGAGTTCTACTCGCCCTCCGCCGCCCTGCTGGAAACGCGCACCCAAGGCCCTGCCCGCGGGGTGATCTACACCGTCGCCACCTTGTTCGTCGCCTGCGCGCTGGCAGCTGGGCTGATCCCGATCGACAAGGTGGTGACGGCGCCCGGCAAGATCGTCGCGACCCAAAGCACGATCGTGGTGCAGCCGCTGGAGACCGCCATCGTGCGGGAGATCGACGTCGAGGCAGGCGAGGTCGTGCACAAGGGCCAGTTGCTGGCCAAGCTGGACCCGACCTTCACCACGTCCGACAAGAACGCCCTGTCGCTCTCGGTCGCCAGCTTGCAGGCGGAGGTGGACCGCTTGACGGCCGAGGCCTCCGGGACCGACTACCAGCCCAGCGTGCTGGACCCGTCCAGCCAGGTGCAGCTGGCGATCTTCGTCCAGCGCAAGGCCGAGCGGATGTTCCGGCTGGAGAACTACAAGCAGAAGATCGACGGCTTGCAGGCGGCGTTGGCCAAGAACGTGGGGGACATCCAGTCCTACACCGACCGCTTGCAGGTCGCCAACGTGACGGAAGGCAAGCGCCGCGAGCTGGCGCAGCTCGGCTGGGGCAGCCAGTTCAACCTGCTGCAATCCACCGACCAGCGCCTGGAGATGCAGCGCGGGCTACAGAACGCCCAGCAGGAAGTGAAGACGGCCGCCGGGGACTTGCAGGCGATGCGGGCCGACGCCGCGGCCTATGACCAGGATTGGCACGCCAAGGTGTCCCAGTCCCAAACGGAGGAAACCCGCAAGCTGGACGAGGCGCGCGGCAACCTGACCAAGGCAGCCAAGCGTTCCGACCTCGTCGAGCTGCGCGCCGACCAGGACGCCACCGTGCTCAGCCGCGCACCCGTCTCGGTCGGGTCCGTGCTGCAGTCGGGCGACCAGTTCCTCAAGCTGGTCCCGAAGGACGCGCCGACGGAGATCGACGCCACCGTGTCGGCGAGCGACGCCGGGTTCATGCACGTCGGCAACCGGGTGACGATCAAGTTCGACACCTTCCCCTACACGCAGTATGGCTCGGCCGACGGCACGGTGCGGGTGATCAGCCCGGACAGCTTCACCGGCCAGCAGCAGCAGGACCAGGTGGTCCGCGGCACGGACCGGCCGGAGCCGGGGCCGGCCGGGCAGAGCTACTACCGGGTGAAGATCACGCTGGACAAGGTGAACCTGCACGACACGCCGCAGGACTTCCGCATCACGCCCGGCATGCCCGTCACCTCGGACGTGATGGTCGGCAAGCGCACCGTGCTGAGCTACATCTTCAGCCGCGCCTTGCCCGTGGCCATGGATGGGATGCGCGAGCCGTGAGGCGCAGGGAGCCGACGCCGTGAAAGGCTTGCTTTCGCGGCTTCGCAGCGTTTTCCCACCCCGGGCGCCGTTGCAGCGGGTGGAGCGCGCCCTGGCCCGGCAGAACATCCCCCGCGCCCTGGCGCTGCTGGGCCGGGCTGCCAAGGCGGGCGACAAGGAAGCCCAGTTCCGCCTCGGCCGCGCCTACCTTGAGGGAATGGGCGTGCCGCCCTCCATCGTGGAGGCGGCAAGCTGGTTCGAGCGCGCCGGCGCGGCCGGGCACATGGAAGCCCAGGCCCGGCTCGCCGGCATCTACATGCACGGCCTGCGGGAAGGCGTCAGCCGCTCCGCCGGGCTTTACCAGGCCACCGGTTCCAGCCCGGACTATCCTGCCGCCGCCAAATGGGCGCGCATGGCAGCGCAATCCGGCTCGGCCGAGGGGCAGGCAGTGCTGGCCACCATCCTGTCCACCGGGCCGGAGGACATGCGGGACCTGGCTGCGGCGGCAAAGCTTTATCGGCAGTCAGCCGATGGCGGCAACGCCCATGGGCAGCTCGGCCTGGCCCTGGCGTTGGCGCGGGGCGAGTCTACCCAGGCCGCGCAGCAGGAGGCCGCCACCGTGATGGCCGCCGCCGCGGCGAGCGGATTGCCGATGGCGAAGTACCTGCTCGGCGTCATGCACGATTTCGCCATCGGGCTGCCGCGCGACCCGGCGAAGGCGGTGCAGCTCTACCAGCTCGCCGCCGAAGCCGGGGTCCGCCCGGGCCAGGCACGGTACGGCCTGGCCTTGATGGAAGGGCGCGGCGTCAAGCAGGACCGCGTGTCCGGGGAAACCTGGCTGCGCAAGGCCGCGCTGGCGGGCGATGCGGAAGCGGCGGCGGTCGTGGGAGACCTTTACGCCAAGGGCGGCGAGCTGCCGCCGAACTACGCCGAGGCGTCGCTCTGGTTCACCCGCGCCGCGGAGCAGGGCCACGCCGCGGCGGCCCGGGCGCTGGCGCTGCTGCACCTGACCGGCGCCGGCGTGGCGAGGGACCAGCACGAGGCTGCCCGCTGGTTCCGCCGCTCGGCCGAGGCCGGCAACACAGCCTCCCAAGGCGACCTGGCCAACTTGCTGATGCGCGGCGTGGGCGACGAGGAGGACCGCATCCGCACCCGCGAATGGTTCGAGAAGGCGGCCGGCAGCGGCGACCTGGTGGCGGCGTTCAACTTCGGCGTCTGCCTGGCCGAGGGCGTCGGCGTGGAGCGCGACGAGCGCCGGGCCGCGCAGTGGCTGCGCAAGGCGGCGGATGGCGTCGTCACCGCGCAATACTGGTATGGCAAGATGCTCGCGGAGGGCCGCGGCGTGGCGCCGGACGTGGTTGAAGGCCGCGCCTGGACCGCCCGGGCGGCAGAGGGCGGGTCGGCCGAAGCGCAGACCGCGCTGGCCGAGATGCTGGTGAACGGACGCGGCGGCAAGCGGGACCACGCGGAGGCCCTGGCGCTGTTCACCCGTGCCGCAGAGCAGGGCCACACGGGCGCGATGTTCGCGCTGGGCGCCCTGTATGGCGGTGGGCACGACATCGCCACGGACCGTCCGGCCGCGCAAAAATGGTTTCGCTGCGCCGGCGAGCGCGGCCACGGCTTCGCGCAGATGATGCTGGGCCGCTACCTGGCCCGCGGGCTTGCCGGGGAACAGGACATGGAACAAGCCCGGTTCTGGCTGGAGCAGGCCCGCAACGGGGGCGTCGCCGAGGCCGAGGCCGACCTTGCAGCCCTGCCGGCCCCTGCTGCCGCCAAGCAAGGCGCATCCGTCGCCGCGTCCGCCGCTGACTGACCCGGCGCCCGCCGCGCCCGCCGGCGCGCTGCCCCCTGGCGCACCCGCCCGCAGCGACGCGCGCACCCTCCGCACGGCAGCGCAGATGTGGTCCGACCTGGGCAGCGCCGCGTGGCGCACAGGCCAGGACGCCGCCGACCCGGCGGAGGGACGCCGCTGGCTCCGGCGCGCCCGCCGCATCATGCCCAACGACGACATGGTGGCGCTCAGCCTCGCGCTGGCCTGCCTGCGCGCCAACGACCCGGCGGAGGCGTTGCAGCTGTTCGCTCCCGTCGCCGCCCGCCTGGACGTGGCGGAGGCTTGGCTGGGCGTTGCTGCCGCCGCGCTGCGCACCGGCGCGCCCGAGACAGCCGCTGCCGCCATGCAGGCG
>CAXTNC010000088.1:0-1571 GCA_964245495.1 uncultured Acetobacteraceae bacterium | reverse complement strand
GGCCGCGCATCCGCTCGCAGCCGCCAGCGCCAAGGCCGTGGGTGCGCCAGGCTGGTGCGGCGTGGACGGCGCGGGCCGGCTGCACGCGGATGCCCCGGCGCAGCTGGCGCTGGATGGCCGTCCATTCGCCCCGCGCTGGACGGGCGGCACATGCCGGGTTCCCGCCGGGCACGGCCTGGCCGCGTCCCGCGGCGGCACTCCCCTGCTGGGCAGCCCGATCGACCTGCGGGCCATCGCCGCCGTGGAAGGCTTCGTCACCGCCGAGGCCGGCGGCCTCACCGGGTGGGCCTGGCATCCACGCGACCCTGGCCGGGACCCGGCGCTGCAAGTCGCCGCGGCGGACGGCACGATCCTTCGCGTCGTGGCCCGGCAGCCCTGGGACGATCCCGAGTTCGGCCGCCCCCTGGCCCGGCCCCGCCGCTTCCACGTCCCCGCCGCCAGCCTGCCTGACGGGCTGCTGGAGGTGACGGGGGCGGATGGCCGGGCGCTGCTCGGCAGCCCGATCGACCCCGGCATCGAGCGGCGTGCGGCCGCCGGTTTGGCCGCCGGCTTCACGCCGGTTTGGGCAGACGTGCGCGGCCCGGCTCCCAGCTTCCAACCTGCCCGTCCGCCGGTGGACGTGGTGGTGCCGGTGCATGGCAACCGGGCGGCCACGCTCGCCTGCCTCCGCTCCGTGCTGCCCACCCTGCCGCGCGGCAGCCGGCTGCATGTGGTGGATGATTGCGGGCCGGACCCGGCGCTTGCCGCCGAGCTGGACCGGCTTGCCGCCGCCGGGTCCATCGTGCTGCACCGGCTGGAGCGGAACCGGGGTTTTCCCAGTGCCGCCAACGCCGGCCTGCGCGCCGCTGCCGGGCGGGACGTGGTTCTGCTCAACAGCGACACGCTGACGCCGCCGGGCTGGCTGGAAGCCCTGGCGGACGCGGCCCACGGCGCGCCGGACATCGGCAGCGCGTGCCCGCTGTCGAACGACGCCACGATCCTCAGCTACCCCCGCGCATCCGGCGGCAACCCGATGACGGACCCGGCGCCGCTGGCCGCCCTGGCCCGCCGCGCGAACGGCGCCGCCACGGTGGACATCCCCGTTGCGGTCGGCTTCTGCATGTTCATCCGGCGGGACTGCCTGGACGCGGTCGGCCCCTTCCGGGAGGACCTGTTCGCGCAGGGCTACGGCGAGGAGAACGATTGGTGCCTGCGCGCCCGCCATCGCGGCTGGCGGCACGTTGCCGCCCCCGGCTGCTTCGTGGCGCACGAGGGGGGCGCGTCGTTCGGCCCCGCGCGCCGCCACCTGCTGGCCCGCAACGGCGCCGTGCTGAACCGGCTGCACCCGGGCTACGATGCGCTGGTTGCCGGATGGATCGCGCAGGACCCGCTGGCGCCCGCCCGCCGCCGCATGGATGCGCTGCGTTGGCGGGCGGGCCGCGCCGCCTCCGCCGCCGTGCTCGTCACCCACTCGGCCGGCGGCGGGGTGGACCGGGTGGTGGCGGAGCGCGCGGCGGCGCTGCGCGCAGAGGGGATGCGGCCCCTCCTGGTCCGTCCCGGCGATGACGGCCGGGCGGTCGTGGGGGAGGGGG
>CAXTNC010000087.1:0-13359 GCA_964245495.1 uncultured Acetobacteraceae bacterium | reverse complement strand
GCAGGGTTGCTGTTGTCCGGGTTGCCGAGGTAGGCGCCCAACGGGAAGGGCGTGGCGCTGGGAGTGGTGGTCATGAGCGGCTCCGGGCAAAAGGGCCACGCCCTTCGGCCGGGTGGCCGATCGAGCGATGACGGGGAAATCCGGAAGCAGCTTCGTCGGCTGGGTCTGAATGTGGAGTTAACCAGATTGCGTGATTATGAGATGCGCTAGGTTTTGTTTGGCGGCGTCCCGTGTTGCTTGAGGACAGCCCGCTTGACCCGCTTTCGGCACGATGATGGTTGCTCAGGTCAGGCAGCGAGATTGAACGGGACTGGCTCGGCCGTGTTTCGCCGAGGATTTGTCAGATGTTCGCCTTTCGGATGGTGAACCTGGCTGGACACCGGCAGCGCCCGGAACGGCATGGCGGCAGCCGCAGCGGTGACATAGGACGCGCCTCCTGAGCCATCCATGGCAGCCAGCGCAAGAGTCGCTCCGGCGCCGCGATGCTGGCGTGCCGGGATCACGGCGTTAGCCGGCGTTCGCGCAGCATCCGGACGGTGGGGTTTCGGGATGCGGAGTCGCATGGGGCGCCCATCCGCCCGAAGCGCTCACGCCTGCCCGGCCGGCTGAGACGAGGGAAACAGGCGGTCGCTCCGTCTCCACCAGCCTGGCTGCCCAAGCATCGGGTGGTCGAACGCCCCGTCGCGCGTCAAAGCCTTGATGGCTGCGGCCAGCGGAGTCTCGCGCGGCGGCTCGAACGCGAAGTCCAGCGCACCCAGTTCCATGCGCCCGCGGTGCTCGGACAACATGGTGTCCCAGTCCAACGATCCGAGCAACGACCAAGCGGTGACCGCGCGGACGTCGGCTCCCTCGGCTTGCAACGCCAGTGCCGCCGTCCATGCTTCCATCAGCCACCTGACCGGCTCCTCAGGGTCGTCGCAACCGAGATGCACCTCGCTGAGGACCATGGGCTGGCCATACCGTGCCCATACCTCGCGCAGCCTCGGCGCCCACCCGGTCGCACCAGGCGAAAGGTCGATGCGCGCCGCCTCCGTGTCGACGTAGCGAAGCTGGCCGTTGCCTCCCTGCAAGGAGTTTGGATAGAGATGCACGCGGTGGTCGAGAAAGCGGTCGCTGGTGACGTAGTGGTTGATGCCGATCAGGTCCGGCATCGCCTCGCCCGTCGCCAGCTCGTCAAGGTGCGCGGCCGGCACGCCATGCGTTTCCAGGTGGCCGCGCCAGGGATGGGCCTCAGACACCATGCCGCACAGCAGGTCGAGACTGAACCAGCGCCGTTCGTTCTCGTAGCCAGCTTGGCCCGCAAGCGGCGGAGTGGCGAATATGCGCCCGATATCCTCCGTGTGCATGAACCGGGCATTTGCATTCACGGCGCGGATGGCGCGCATTGCCAGCAGCACGGCCCGGCACTGGTTCGCCAGGGCGCGCAGGAAAACCCCCTCATCGCGTGCATGAGGATGCCAATGACCATACAGGCACGCGAAGCGCGCCGTGGTCAACGGTTCGTTCACCGGTGTCCACGTGTCGATCCAAGGATAGCGGCCGGCCATCCGGGCGGCATGCCCGGCAAGCTTCTCTCCAAACAGCGGGTCGAGCAGGCTCGTCCCGCTCGGCCCGGCGCCGTGATGAACCAAGCCTGCGATGACAGCGATGCCATGCTGCCGCAGGCAGGCGAGTTGCTGGTCATGCCAAGCCTGCTCGGACGGGATTTCCGGCGTGCTGCGTTCCCACAGCAGCGGGTAGCGCAAGGTGCGCAAGCCAAGCCCGGCCAAACGCTGGATGTCCGCCGGGCCGCGCTCCTGGTGCCCGGTTTCGCGCACCTGGTCGCGCCACCTGTCCCCGATGCGCACGTTGCTGCATTCCACCCCGCCCCATAGCTGCAGCCGTCCGCCTCCGTCCGGCGCGCCGCCTGCAAGCTCAGGCATTCGGCACGCCCATCGGCTTCAAGCGTCGGCCAGCAAGCGGCCTTAAGTGGTCGTGCTGCACGGTTTGAGCTTGGTCCCGGCGGAAGGCGGCAAGCCCTGCCCAATGACTGGCCCACGCTGAAACAGCGGTCTTGTCGCTCACAATGCCTCTTCCTTGCGTCTTCCGCGCTCCGCCGCTCGCCCGGCCTCACGCGCCTGTTGCTCTGCGTATCCAGCCTGGGCCTGGCGCCGGCTTCCCAGCAGCGCCGTTGCCGACGTCATCGGCTTGCCCAGCTTGATCCCCGCCCCTGCCAACAGAACGGCCGTGGGCGGCTCCGGCAGCTTCCACCACCCTTCTTGCCATGCAGGAAAGCGCGCAACAAATCCGCACCCGTGAACGGGGGCAAGGCCGGCCTGATGTCCAGGGCGACCGACGATCGTGGCTTGCCGGGCTGATGCCGCTGCCAGGACATCAACATGGTCGCTGGCATCGAGTGCCAAGCACGCCAGTGCCTCGTCACGGTTGACGCGGGGTGAGTCACCTCGCTCGTCGAGCGGCTTGTCGGCCTGGGCATGGCGGCCCGCTGCTTGGGCGACTCCACCCGCTTCACGTGGTTGAGAGCGACGCGCTCGCGCGCTCGTAGCGCGAGGCCATCATTTCGGGCCGCAGGGTGCTGTGGGGTCGACCTCACCCTGGCCAAGGCCGGTGAGGCTGCTGCGCCGGCCGGGGCGTTGGCGTCAATCCTGCGACAAGCCATCAGCGAGCGGTCAAGCGCCGGCGCAGCCCTGGCCGACCATGCCTTTCGGGTCCATGACCTTGTCGTAGGTCGCCTCGTCCACGCCGCCGGACGCCAGCGCGGCCTCCCTGAGGGTGCTGTCGTCGTGCATGGCCTTCTGCGCGATGTGCGCCGACTTCTCGTAGCCAATCACCGGGCTCAACGCCGTCACCAGCATCACGCTTTCCTCGACATAGTGCGCGATGCGCTTCTCATTCAGCTCGGTGCCCTCGACCGAGAAGGTGCGGAACTTCCCGCAGCCGTCGCCCAGGATGCGGGCCGAGTGCAGGAGATTGTTGATGATGATTGGCCGCATCGCGTTCAGCTCGAAGTTGCCTTGGCTGCCCGCGAACGACGTGGCGGCATCCTCGCCCAGCACCTGGATGGCGATCATCACCATTGCCTCGCACTGCGTCGGGTTCACCTTGCCCGGCATGATAGACGACCCCGGCTCGTTCTGCGGCAGCAGCAGCTCCCCCAGGCCGCAGCGCGGGCCGGAGGCCAGCCAGCGCATGTCGTTGGCAACCTTCATCAGCGCCACCGCCAGGCCGCGCAGCGCCGCGCTCGCCCGCACCATGGCGTCCAGCGATCCCTGCGCCATGAACTTGTTGGGCGCGGTGACGAAAGGCTTGCCGGTCAGCTCGGCGATCTTGGCCGCCACCTTGGCGCTGAAGCCTGCCGGCGCGTTCAGCCCGGTGCCGACCGCCGTGCCGCCCACCGCCAGTTCCAGCAGCCCGGTCCGGCTGTGCTCGATCTCGGCGATGCAGGCGCGGAGCTGCGCCGCGTAGCCCGACCACTCCTGGCCGACGGTCAGCGGCACCGCGTCCTCCAGGTGGGTGCGGCCGATCTTCACCACCTCGCGCCAGTCTTGCGCCTTGACCTCGATCTCCTTGGCCAGCGCCTCGACCTGCGGCAGCAGCCGGGCGTCGATCTCGGTGAGTGCGGCGATGTGCATGGCGGTCGGGAAGGTGTCGTTGCTGCTCTGGCCCATGTTCACGTCATCGTTGGGCGCCACCGGCTCCTGGCTGCCCAGGCTGCCGCCCAGCAACTGGATGGCGCGGTTGGACAGCACTTCGTTGACGTTCATGTTGCTCTGCGTGCCCGACCCGGTCTGCCAGACATACAGCGGGTAGTGCTCGTCCAGATGGCCCGCGATGGTCTCGTCGGCGGCGCGCACGATGGCGTCGGCCTTCCACTGCGGCAGGCGCCCCTCCGCCGCGTTGACCAGGGTGCAGGCTTTCTTGACGGTGCCGTAGGCGTGATAAACCTCCTTGGGCATCTTGTCGTTGCCGATGGAGAAATGGTGCAGGCTTCGCTGCGTTTGGGCGCCCCAGTATCGGTCGGCCGACACGGACACATCGCCCATGCTGTCGAACTCCCGGCGCTCGCCTTTCGCGTCGATCCCGATCGGCACCTCCTTCATGGTGTGCCCGCCGCCCATGCCGAACATGCTCAGGCCCCCTGATCGTATTGGGGCTTGTAGGTCATCAGCTCGATCCAGGCCCGCACGTCTTTCGGCCGGTCAACCGTTGCCTGGCCTTCGTCGAAGATGTGCTCCGCCACCCGCGTCGCGGTGGTGATCTCGGTTTCCAGGATGTGCGACTGCTTGGGAAACAGCATGCCCCGGTCCCGGTCATCGCGGCTCACCTGGTCGGCGCTGGCCTTGGCGGCCTTGATGAACATCCGGTCGGTGATGCGCTTCGGCCGTGTGGCGTAGACGGCGAGGCCGACGGCGGGGAAGATGTAGAAGTTGTTCGCCTGCCCGGGGTGGTGGGTCTTCCCGTTCACCGTCACGTCCGGGAACTGCACCCCGCACGCCACCAATGCCTTCCCGTCCGTCCACGCGTAGGCCTGTTCCGGCGTGCACTCGGCCTTGTCGGTCGGGTTCGACAGCGGGAAGATGATCGGCCGGTCGACGTTCTTGGCCATGGCGCGGATCACCCCCTCGGTGAATGCGCCGCCCATGGTCGACACGCCGATCAGCACTGTCGGCTTGAACGCCTCGACCGCCGCCTCAAGGTCCTTCGTCGGCTCCGCCCTCTGCGCATACGCTTTCTGCGACGGCGACAGGTCGTGCCGTGACGCCTCGATCAGCCCGGCGACGTCGAACAGCGCGATCTGCCTCTGCGCGTCCTCCTTCTTCAAGCCTTCGTCGACCATCGCCTCGACGATCATGTTGGCGATGCCGATGCCCGCCGAGCCGGCGCCCAGGAAGAATATCCGCTGGTCCTTCAGCTTGGTTCCGCTGATCTGCAAGGCCGTCGTCAACCCGGCGATCGTGACGGACGCCGTGCCCTGGATGTCGTCGTTGTAGCAGAGCACCTTGTCCGAGTAGCGGGCCAGCAGGCGGATGGCATCCGTGCCCTTCCAATCCTCGAAGTGGATGCAAACGCCCGGGAACACTTCGTTGGCGGCTGCGACGAACTCGTCGACCAGGCTGTCGAGCTCGTCCTCGGAGGGTGGCGCTTGCCGCAGGCCGAGATAAAGCGGGTCGGCCCGCATCGGCGCGTTGGTGGTGCCGATGTCGAACAGCACCGGCAGGCAGCAGTCAGGCGGCACGGCGGCGCAGGCGGTGTAGAGCTGGAGCTTGCCGATGGGGATGCCCATGCCGTTGGCGCCGATGTCGCCCAAGCCCAGGATGCGCCCGCCGGAGGACACGCAAATGAAGCGCACGTCCCGGTGCGGCCAGTTCCGCAGCACCTCGGCCATGCGCCCCTTCATGTCGCGCGTGACGTACATGCCGCGCGAGCGGCGATAAAGATGGCCGAAGGTAAGGCAGGCATCCGCGATGGTGGGGTCGTAGACGATCGGCACGAAGCGCGCCGGGTCGGACATCAACGTCTTGTAGAACAGCGTTTCGTTCCGGTCGCACAGGCCCATCAGGTAGACGTAGCGTTCGAGGTCGCTGGGCTTCTGCTCCAAATGCCCCATGACGCGCTCGAGCTGGCGCTCGATGGTTTCGACGGTCGCCGGCAACAGGCCTTCCAGGCCATGCTGCTTGCGTTCGGCCGCGGTGAACGCAGTGCCTTTGTTCAGCATCGGATCGTCGAGCAGTTCGACGCCGCTCGTGCTGGCCATGCCGTGGGATTTTACAATGGTGTCCATGTAGACCTCCTGGGAAGAAACGATGTCGTGGTTGGATTTTGC
Source organism: uncultured Acetobacteraceae bacterium (assembly GCA_964245495.1). Taxonomy (GTDB): domain Bacteria; phylum Pseudomonadota; class Alphaproteobacteria; order Acetobacterales; family Acetobacteraceae; genus LMUY01. The sequence goes on along the minus strand of CAXTNC010000087.1, from coordinate 7,535 downwards.
ATGTGCGCTGGTCGCGAAGCGTCCGCGGCCCCCACGCGGCCGTGCCCGGCCGCTGGCAGGATCGGCCTCAGCTCCACGCCTTGATGACGGCTGCGGAACCAAGGCTTCCGCGACCGTTCTTTGCCAAGCTTCACCCGGCCTGCTTCGGGCGGATGCCGCTCCGCGCGAACGCGCTCCTCAATGGGCCGGTGTCCTCGAACTCCGCCTCGTAATCGAGCAAGACCGGCAGCCGCGCCCACGGATAGGCGCTGCGCAGGAAGATCTGGCCCACGGGACGCACCCAGTCGGAGCGGTCAAGCGTGCTCGCGCGCACAACGACCATGCCGGGCGACCCCTCGGCGACCGTGTGGGTCCAGCCGTGGCAGACCGCGCACCAGTATTGGTGGCTCGGCTTGCCGCTGTCGGCGGTCTTGGTCCACATGCGGGGTTCCCCGTCCACGACAGCGAAACCATTGCCGGGCACCGCCAGCCCGATCGAGAAGGCGCTGGATGTCAGTTGACGGCAATCGGTGCAGTGGCAGGCGAAGGTGAAGGCGGGCACGCCGGTGACGCGGTAGCGGATGACGCCGCAGCGGCAGCCGCCGTTGAGCGGGAGCGGAAAGCTGGCTTGCGCCATTTCAGTTGATCCTCGCGGGGCGGGATGTCGCAACGGCTGTTCCGCCTGGTGCGCAACCTCGCATGGTGACCGTTTTCGTTTTCATTTCGACCTTGCCCATCATGATCCGACGTTCACGCCAGGAGCTTGTCCATCACGATGGGCAGGTCGCGGACGCGCCTGCCCGTCGCGTGGTGGACGGCATTGGCGACGGCTGCGGCGGTGCCCACGATGCCGAGTTCACCGATGCCCTTCACGCCCAAGGGATTGACCTCGTGATCCTCTTCGGGAACCATGATCACGTCCACCATCGGCACGTCCGCGTTGACGGCAATGAGGTACTCGCCGAGGCTGTCGTTGACGTAGCGGCCCCGCTTCTCGTCAACGTCCGTCGCTTCCAGCAGGGCGGAGGCCATGCCCCAGATCATCCCGCCCATGTACTGGCTGCGGGCGGTGCGCGGGTTGACGATGCGCCCCGCCGCGAACGCGCCCGTCATCCGCGGCACCCGGATTTCCCGCGTCAGGCGATGGACGCGCACCTCCACGAACTCGGCGCCGAAGGCGAACATCAACGGCTTGCCGCCCTTGGACTCGTCTCCCCGCGCCTGGTTCTTGAACGGGACCTGGCCTTTGCGGAGCATGTCGAGGACCTCGGGCTTCGTGCCGGGCGGCAGGAACTCGGCCGTTTCGCAGATCTCGCCGACCCCCAGCCGCCGAAAGGCCGCTGCACGCTCCTCGTTGGACGGCGCCGCGCTGTTGAAGTGCGCGCTGACTTTGCCGGCCGCGAGCTTCACCGCCGATCCCAGCGACGCCGTCGCCATGGAGTTGCTCGAAGGCGGCGCCGCGGGCAGCCTGGAGTCCCCCAGCATCACCGTGACCCGCCGCGGATCAAGCCCCATCTCGCGCGCGGCGATCTGGCTCAGCACCGTGTAGACTCCCTGGCCGGAGTCCTGCCCGGCGATCTCGACCACGGCGTCCCCGTTCGCGCGCAGCGTCACGCGCGCGGTCGCGGGCGCCAGGTGCGTCGGGTAGCTCGCAGTGGCGCAGCCGTAGCCGATCAGCCAGTCGCCATCGCGCATCGACCCCGGCTTCGGATCGCGCTTGCCCCAGCCAAAGCTGGCGGCGGCCGCGTCGTAGCACTGCATCAGCGAGCGGCTGGTGAAACGCGCCCCGTCAACCGGGCTTTCGCGGATGTCGTTGACCCGGCGCAACTCGATCGGGTCCATGTCGAGCGCCGCCGCGAGCTCGTCCATGGCGCTTTCCAGCGCATACATGTACGGCATCTCGACCGGCGCCCGCATGAAGCCGGATGTCTGCCGGTCGGCTTTGACCATGTTGACGCGCGTCAGGATTGCGGGTTTGCCATACATGGCGGTGGTGACGCCAAAGCCAGCAAGCGGGTAGTCGTCCTGCCGGGACTGCATCTCCCAGCTCTCGTGCCCGTAAGCCAGCAGGTGGCCATCACGGTCCGCCGCGAGCCGGACAAGGTGCCGCGTCTCGGCGCGGTAGGTCGCCAGGGTGAACCCTTGGTCGCGTGTCACGACGTTGCGGACGGTCCGCGACAACTCCCGCGCGGCGCCCGCGATCAACGCGGTGCGCTGCGTCATGAAGCCTTTGCCGCCGAACGCCCCGCCGACATAGGGGTTGGTCACGTGGACCGCCGACGGGTCGACGCCCATCATGGCCGCGGCGCCGTTCGCGAGCTCGAGCACGAATTGGCTTGGCTCGTGGATCGTCAGCTCACCGTCGGCCCAGGACGCGGTCGTCGAGTAAAGCTCGATCGCGTTCTGGTGCTGCGGCGGCGTGCGGTATTCGTTCTCGACCTTCACGGGCGCAGCGGCGAAGGCAGCGGCGAAATCGCCGGCCTTCTTCTCCTTCTCGGCCAAGGCGTCAGGATGGGTGAAGGTCACGCCCGGGCTGTCCAGGGTCGAGGCAGGTGCCGCGGGTGCGTAGCGCACGGCGATGCGGTGCGAGGCGTCGCGCGCGATCTCGTAGCTTTCGGCGATCACCATCGCGATGATCTGGCCATCGTTGCGGATTTCAGGACCGGTGAGCGGCATGGTGGTGTCGGAAGCATAGCCCCCCTTCTGCGTGTAGGGCGTTGCGATCCGATGGGGCGCGTTGCGGTGGGTGTAAACCTTGACGACGCCGCCCAGCGCTTCGGCGGGCGCGGTGTCGATCGACAGGACCTGGCCGCGCGCGATGCCGCTGGTCAGGAAGTAAGCCTGCAGCGGCGCAGTTTCCGTCGCGTCGGCAGCATAGATCGGCTTGCCCGTGACCTTGGCCACCCCGTCCAAGCGGTGGATCGGTTCGCCCATGTTGGCGCGCGGCGCGGGTGCCTCAACGTTGACCTGGTCCATCACGAAATCTCCATTGCCTGTGCGTCCAGGAGCGCGCGCACCATCGTCGCCTTGCCGAGCGCCACCTTGTAGCTGTTGTGCTCGCGCGTCTGGGCGTGGGCGAACTCGGCCTCCGCCGCGGCTGCGGCGGTGGTCTCATCCAACGTCCGGCCGCGCAGCATCGCCTCGGCCCGGCGCGCCCGCCATGGGATCGTCGCCACGCCGCCCAGCCCGATCCTGACGTCCCGCAGCACGTCGCCGTCCAGGTCGAGCGCCACGGCCGCGCTGGCGTTGGCGAAGGCGTAGCTCTCGCGGTCCCGTACCTTGCGGTACAGGGATCGCCGACGCGGGCCGCCAGGGATGGTGAAGGCCGTGATGAGATCGCCGGGCGCCAGGCTGGTTTCGATGTGGGGCGTCGCACCGGGCAGGCGGTGCAGGTCCGCGAAGGCGAGCGTGCGCCTGCCGGACGCGCCCAGCACCTCCACCCGCGCGTCGAGCGCGATCAGGGCAGGCGCCCAGTCGCCCGCATAAAGCGCGATGCAGCGCTCGCTCGTGCCCAGCACCGCGTGGCCGCGGTTGAAGCCGTCCAAGGCCGCGCATCCCGAACCCGGCACGCGCTTGTTGCACTGGTCGTAGCTCGTGTCGCGGAAGTACGGGCAGCGCGTGCGCTGGAGCACGTTGCCGCCCAGGCGGGCCATGTTGCGCAACTGCTGCGACGCCGCCTGCCACAGGCTTTCGGTGAGGATCGGATAGTCGCGGACCACCGACGGGTCGGCCTGCAACTGCGCCATGGAAACCAGCGAGCCGATCCGCAGTTCCTCGTCCGTGCGAACGATCCGGTGCATCGGCTCGTCATGGATCGCCGTGATGTCAACGACCGTGGCCGGCCGCATCACGTCGAGCTTCATGAGATCGATCAACGTCGTGCCGCCGCCCTTGAACTGCACGGCCGCGGTGACGTGCGCGCTTGCCGGAACGGAGGCGAGCGCGACGGCAGACGCGGCGTCCGTCGGCGCCTCATAGGCAAAGGGCCGCATCAGCTTCTCTCCATCTCGGTCTTGGCCTGGTTCACGGCCGCGACGATGTTCGGGTAGGCCGCGCACCGGCATAGGTTGCCGCTCATGTACTCGCGGATGTCCTGGTCCGAGCCGGCATGGCCTTCATGCACGCAGGCGATCGCGGACATGATCTGGCCCGGCGTGCAGTAGCCGCATTGGAATGCGTCATGGTCGATGAACGCCTGCTGCATGGGGTGCAGGCGGTCGCCCTCAGCCAGGCCTTCCACCGTGGTGATCCGCCGGCCCTGCGCCGCCACGGCGAGGGTGAGGCAGGCAAGGTGGCGTTCGCCGTCGACATGGATGGTGCACGCGCCGCACTGCCCTTGGTCGCAGCCCTTCTTCGAGCCGGCAAGGCGGAGCTTGTCGCGCAGCGTATCGAGGAGCGTCGCGCGGGTGTCCACCTGCACCAGATGGTCGGCGCCGTTCACCGACAGCGCGACCTCACGCATCAAGGGCATTGTCGGCGTGTCCATGACACCTCCTGCGTCGGCCAAAGCCGGTTCAAAGGCGAACGACACGGCCAGGGCCGCCCCGGTGAGGAGAACGGTGCGGCGATCGACAGGGTATTCGTTCATTGCCGGCGCAACCTTTTCCCGCAGGCGCCCCTCTGGGACGCGACTGAGGGACCAGTTGGGGCGGGGCGGGATGCGCAGGAAGGAAGGTTGTTGTCCTATGACTCCTGGTCACACCTTCCTGGCCGGGAGATGTAGGTCACCAGCGACAGGTCCGGCCGCCCTTCGGGGGCGAGCGCCACATAGGTCAGGTCAAGCAGGCCGTGCGTCGGATGACGCAGCCGCTTGCCGCCCTCGTCGAAGCCCTGCACGTCGACCTGCGGCCACCAAGCCCGGAACTCCTCGCTTCCTGCGCCGATCTCCTCCGCCAGCTGGTCGAACGTCGCCTTGTCCGACGCCTTGGCGCGGGCGGCGCGGAACACGCGGATCGTGCCGCGCGCCAGTTGCTCCCAGTCGCGCATCAGGCTGCGGTACGGCGGATGGAGAAACATCAGGCGAAGCGTGTTGCGCTCGTGCGGCTGCAGCCCGCCATAGTCCACGAACAGGTCCGCCACCGCCGGGTTCCAGGCCAGGATGTCGAGCCGGCTGTTGCGGACATAGGCGGGAACGGGATCGATCGCCTGGACGAGGTAAAGCAGCCCGTCGCTTGGCGCGTCGAAGGTCGGGACGACCGGGGGCTGGTGCGAGGAAAGCGCGAGCAGGTGCACGGCCTCCGCGCGGTCGAGCCGGAGGACGCCCGACAGCCGCTCAAGCACCTCAAGCGACACCCCGATGTCGCGCCCCTGCTCAAGCCACGTGTACCAGCTGACGCTGACCCCGGCGAGCAACGCCACCTCCTCGCGACGCAGGCCGGGCGTGCGCCGCTGCCCGATCGGCAGGCCCAGCTCGCCCGGCTGCAAACGGCCGCGCCGACTGGACAGAAAGGAGCCAAGCTCCTTGCGCTCCTCTAGAGACGGCTTCTTCATCCGCAATTCCCTTGGCCACAGGCGACAGCTCCGGCGCCCATCGCTTGCTCGATCGCATCCCGCAGATGCCGCCCAGCAAGGGCCTTGCGGGAACGACCGCCTCCAAGCGTCGGGCAGATGCCGAAGCATGGTCGCATGGGTCGATGGCACGCATCCAGCATGGAAATCGACCATGCCGGCGTCCGTCCCGCTCGGCCCCGCGCACGGCATCCTCCGCGACCAGCACACGATGGCTCGGGCCGGTCACGCCCATCCCGGAGGTCCGCCGCGACCCCACCGGTGGAGCGGACGGCTTTGCCTCAGGCTGCGCTCGGAAGCGGCGGCAGCTTGGCGCCCGGGTCGGCGCCGGGTGCAGCCAGCCACGATTGGACGATATCCACCTCGGCATCCTGGGTTTCAGATGTCGGGTCCATGCGGTTAAGCTGCTCCTGACCCAAGCCGTTCGCCAGCGCCAGGACCACCCATGACCGCCGACCCCGACCATGCCGCCGCCTGGCTGCGCGCACGCGCCCCTGCCATCCTCGCCGCCAACGAGGCCGACCTCGCCGCCAGCCAGGCCACTCCCGCCTTCCGTGACCGCCTCACCCTCACGCCGGAGCGGGTCGAGGCCATGGCGGCCGGGCTGGAGGACATCGCCGCCCTGCCCGACCCGCTCGCCCGCACCCTCGCCGAATGGACCCGGCCCAACGGCCTGCAGTTCCGCCGCATCGCCACCCCGATCGGCGTGATCGGCATGATCTACGAAAGCCGCCCCAACGTCGGCGCGGACGCGGCAGGGCTGTGCGTGAAGTCCGGCAACGCCGTCATCCTGCGCGGCGGGTCCGAAAGCCTGGGCAGCGCCCGCGCCATCCATGCGGCGATCGGCGAAGGCCTGGCGCAGGCCGGGCTGCCCGCCGCGTGCGTCCAGGTCGCCCCGGACGCGGACCGCAGCCACGCCGCCGCCATGATGGCCGGGGCCGGGCTGCTCGACCTGCTGATCCCGCGCGGCGGCAAGTCGCTGGTGCAGCGGGTGCAGCGGGAAGCGCGGGTGCCGGTGCTGGCCCATGCGGAGGGGCTGAACCACTTGTTCGTGCACGCCGCCGCCGACCCGGCGATGGCCTGCGCCCTGCTCGTCAACGGCAAGCTGCGCCGCACCGGCGTGTGCAGCGCCACCGAAACCCTGCTGGTCGATGCCGCCGCCCTCCCCCAGCTGCCGGCCTTGATCGGCGCCGTGGCCGCGCTCGGCTGCCGCATCCGGGCCGACGAGCGCGCCCGCGCCGTCATGCCCCACCTGCCCGCCGCCGCACCCGGCGACTTCGGCACCGAGTGGCTGGACGCCGTGCTGAGCGTGGCCGTGGTCGATGGGGTGGACGGCGCGCTGGCCCACATCGCCCGCCACGGCAGCGAGCACACCGACGCCATCGTGACCGCGGACGAAGCGGCGGCCGAGCAGTTCTTGGCCGGCGTGTCCTCCGCCGTGGCGCTGTGGAACGCCTCCACCCAGTTCTGCGACGGCGGCGAGTTCGGCTTCGGCGGCGAGATCGGCATCGCCACCGGCCGCATCCACGCCCGCGGCCCGGTGGGGGTGGAGCAGCTCACCTCCTACCGCACGGTCATCACCGGGTCGGGGCAGGTCCGGCCCTGATCCCCCGCTTCGGCCATCGCTGCCGGTTGCGGGTCGGGCTGATGGGCGGCTCGTTCAACCCGGCGCACGCGGGCCATCGCCACGTGGCGCTCACTGCGCTGCGGCGGCTGCGGCTGGACCAGGTGTGGCTGCTGGTTTCTCCCGGCAACCCGTTGAAGCAGGCGCACGGCATGGCGCCGCTGGAACGCCGGCTCGCCTCCGCCCGCGCCATCGCGGACGGTCGGCGCGTGGCGGCGACCGCCATCGAGCGCCGCTTGAACACGCGCTACACGGTTGACACGTTGAAGAAGCTTCAGCGGCTGTTCCCGCGGGTGCGGTTCGTTTGGCTGATGGGGGCGGACATCCTGGCGGAGCTGCCGCGCTGGCGGCGCTGGACCGCCATCGCCCGCGCCGTGCCGTTCGCCGTGGCGCCCCGGCCCGGCCACAACGGCCGCGCCCTCGC
>CAXTNC010000086.1:4689-13423 GCA_964245495.1 uncultured Acetobacteraceae bacterium | reverse complement strand
GTGCGACGCGATGCGCCACGCCCAGGCCAGCGCCGCCACGCCCGGCAGAACGGCCGCCACGCCGAAGCTTTGCAGCAGCAGGTCCGCCATGATGGCCCCTGCCGGCCCCGCCAGGTTGGTGGCGGCGCGGGAGGTGGCCGTGTCGAAAGACGGGTCCATTGGGTTGTAGCAGCACAGCGCCACCAGCAGCGTCACCCCGCTCAGCCCGAGGATGATGCCGCCGAGTTCGGCCAGCCGTCGGGCGGCGAGGGCGCGGATGGCGGGGGAGGCGAGCAATCGTGCGGGAGCGGCGGTCGCCATGCTTCAGACAGGTCCGTGGTGGTTCGCGTTCGTGCCGTCATAGCCTTGAACGGCGGCAGCCAGAACGCAAAACAGTTTCTACCCCGACCAGCCGCGCAGGAAACCCAGCGCGGGCAGCGGGGTCCAGCGCCGGGGCAGGTCGGAGCGGCGGATGGGCGCCACGGCGTAGCGCGGCATCGCGTGGCTGGTGCCGGCGAGCAGGTGCCCGTAGGCCTGCACCTGCCGCTCGCGCCATTGCAGGTCGGCCAGCGCCTTGTCCCGGCTCGGGAACACCTCCGCCACCCGCCGCTGCTGGCCCAGCCAGGCGATGACGGCCCAGGCGCTGTCCCCGTTGGAGCGGGGCTGCAATTCGGTGACGGACGCCATGGCTGCTGACACTCCACGCCTTGAACCACCGTGACATAGGCGGCCCCGCCAACCAAAACAGCATCGTGCTGGACGCCAAAGGGTTTGCCTTGACGGCGCAAGCGCGCGAGAGATGAGCGGCATGATGCGCGTTCCAGCCTTGGCCACCCTGTCCTTGCTGGTGGCGCTGTCGGCGCTGCTGGTGGCGCTTGGCACGGAACGGCTCGGCGGGCTGGCGCCTTGCGCGCTGTGCCTGGTGGAGCGCTGGCCGTACCGCGTCGCCATCCTGCTGTCGCTGGCTGCCGCCCTGCCGCTGCGCCCGCGCTGGGGGCCGCGGGCGCTGCTGTGGGGCGTGGTGGCGTGCATGGCCTTTTCCGCGGCGGCGGCCAGCGTCCATGTGGGGGTGGAGCAGGGCTGGTGGCCAAGCCCGCTGCCGGAGTGCGCGGCGCCGGGCCTGGGCGGCGGCACCATCGCCCAGCGCATGGCGCGGATGCCGGCGCGCCCGGCCAAGCCGTGCGACGACCCCACCTACCTGCTGCCCGGCCTGCCGGTGTCCATGGCGGCGATGAACGGGCTGCTGGCCCTGGCGTTCGGCGGCTTCCTCGCCATCTCCTTGGCCCGCAGGCCGTTCAGCCTGCCCACGCGGAGACACGCATGAGCGTCACCACCTTGCCCGGAGACCCCACCCCGCGCGAGCGGCTGGAGCACATGATCCGCGTCGACCACGCCGGGGAGTACGGCGCCGCCCGCATCTACCAGGGCCAGTTGGCAGTGCTGGGCCGCGGCCGGCAAGGCGACACGCTGCGCCACATGCTGGCGCAGGAGGAGCATCACCGGGAAACCTTCGCCGCGATGGTCGCAGACCGCCGGGTGCGGCCCACGGCGCTGCTGCCGCTGTGGCACCTGGCGGGCTACGCGCTGGGCGCGGCCAGCGCCTTGATCGGCGAGCGGGGCGCCATGGCCTGCACGGTGGCGGTCGAGGAGGCGATCGACGAGCACTACGCCCAGCAGGCCTCCGCCCTGGAAGAGGACGAGTCCGGGCTGCGGGCCACGATCGAGCAGTTCCGCGAGGAAGAGCTGGAGCACCGGGACATCGGCTTGGCCAACGAGGCGGAGCTGGCGCCGGCCTACGCGCTGATGAGCCGGGTCATCAAGCTGGGCTGCAAGGTGGCGATCGCGGTGAGTGAACGGGTCTAGCCGCCGTCCCTGGCTGCCTCGATCAAACCCGCTCCGTCCTGCCGCCATGGGCCAGGCGGAACCGCTGCGACTCCCCGAACCCGAGGGTCGTGAAGCTCTCGACGGCCGCAGCTTCCAGGGCCTTCACAGGCGCGTCGATCGCTTCATCGGTCAACTGGAAGGTGCCGAAATGCATGCCGACCGATCGCGCCGAGCCGAGGTCGCGGTGGGCCTGCACCGCTTCCGCCGGGTCCATGTGCACGGGCGCCATCAGCCAGCGCGGCTCGTAGGCGCCGATCGGCAGCAAGGCCAGGTCCGGCGCGCCGAGCCGTTCCCGGATGGCCCGCCAATGCGGTCCCGCCCCGGAGTCGCCGGCGAACAGCAGGTGGCCATCGGCGGTGCGCAGGCTGAAACCGGCCCATAGCGTGCGGTTGGTGTCGCCGAAGCCGCGGCGGCTGAAATGCGCGGCCGGGGTCGCGGTGACCTGCGCGGGGCCGGCCTGCGCCGTTTCCCACCAGTCCAGCGCCTCCACCTGGCCGAACCCGGCGTTCGTCAGGATCGCCGCGTTGCCGGCGCTGGTGATGGCATGGCGGGTCCCGCGCGCCGCCAGCCGGCGCAGGGAGGGCAGGTCCATGTGGTCGTAATGGTTGTGGGACACCAGCACGAGGTCCACCGGGGGCAGGTCGTCCAGGGCGAGGCCGGGCGGGCGGGCGCGGCGCGGGCCGGCCCAGCCGACGGGGGAGCAACGCTCGCTCCACACCGGGTCAGTCAGGACCGTCAGGCCGGGCAGTTGGATCATGAACGTCGAATGGCCGATGAAGGTCAGCACCGCAAACCCAGCCTCGGCCTGCGGCAGCGGGCCATAGGACGGATCGGGCCGCTGCCGGGGCCAGGGCTGCCGCTGGCTTTCGAGCCGCCAACGCAGCACCTGCGTCAAGCCGCGGCGGCTCGACGGCTGGCCCGGGTTGAAGAATCGCTCGCCGTCGAAATGATCAGATGGCTGGATGATGGTTCTAGCCTGCCGGATCGGCGCGGATTTCAGTGCCGGTGTCGTCCGGCGTGAAATGCATGGTCACGTTGGCGGCCTTGCTGCACGCCTTCACCGACCAGACTTCCGTCCAGGGCTTCGGCGGCACTCCCAGGACGGGGCGGGCGCCGGATGGCTGGCCATCCACGCCCATGAAACGCGTGTTCGTGACCGCCCCCTGGTCGCAGCCGGCCGGCATCTCGCCCATGCCGCCCGCAGCGTAACGCACGCTGTCCCGCTGCAGCTGCGGGTCCGCGATGGTGCTGCCGGGCAGCAAGGGCTGGGTTTGCGGCGTCCCACCCTGCCCAACGACCGTCAAGGTGTTGATCGTCCGGTCGTTGCCGCAGCCGGTTTCGCGCAGGCTCTCCTTCCAGGCGCCGGCGGTCACCTTGCCGTGGCCATCCGTCTGGACCGGGGAGAACAGGACCAGGTCCTCCGCGGGGCCATAGGTGGCCGCCGCGCACGCCGAAGCCGCCGGGCCGTTGACTGCGCGCGCCGCCTGCAGCAGCGCGGCCCGGTGCTCCGGCTGCGCCAGCATCTGGGTCAGCTCGGGCGGCGCTGGGGGAATTGGCGTCGAAGGGGCGGGCGCCGGCTGCGCCCCTGCGGGCACGGCCGCGATGCCGAACAGGATCACGCCTATCGCAAGCCGCATCAAGCTGCCCTCATCATCCAGTGACCAGCGCCTGCTTCTTCCGCGGACGGCGCTGCGATCCCGCGCCCCGGAGATAAGCCTGTTCCCGCGCAGCGCCAGATCACGGCCGTCCCCGTTCAGGGCTGGGCGCGTGGACATGCCGCGCAAGGCAGCGTCAGGCGGGCTCGGTTTCCCTGGCGGGCGCGCCGCACAGCGACTCGGTCAGCCCTTGCAGCGCCGTGCGGAGCGCCAGGATGTCGCATTCGGGCATCTCCGTCCGGCAGGTGACGAAGCCTTGCACGTCCTGCATGTCCTGCTGCAGCGCCAGCCCGCGCGCCGTGAGCTGGTTGTCGATGATCCGTTCGTCCTCCGCGCGCCGGGTGCGTTCGATCAGCCCGGCGCTGGCCAAACGCTTGAGCATGGGCGTGAGCGTGCCCGCGTCCAGCCGCAAGGCGCGCGCCAGCTCGCCGGAAGTCATGCTCGGCTTGCCCAGCAGCGCCATCACGACGAGGTACTGCGGATACGTCAGCCCCATCTCGCCCAGCTTCTCCCGATAGGTCCGGGTGACGGCGTTGGTCGCGGCGTAGAGCGCGAAGCAGAGCTGGTCTTCCAGTCGGAGCGGCGGGGTCGGCATCTAGGTCATCCTCTGCGCACGGGGCTGGCTTTAGCGCCGTTCGGTGAACACCACCACAATGCCGCCGTCCTATGCCCAGCCTGTGTCCGGATTGCGGCAAGCGCGGTTGTCCTCGCTTGACAGCGCGCCGCCGCGCGGTTTGCCATGGCGCCATGCCAGACATCAGCCCTCCGCTCCGCTTCGCCGACATCGCCGCCCCCACCCCGACCCGGGAGTCCCTGGCCGCGGACTACGCCGCCCTGCACGCCCGGCTGGACACCGACCCGGCAGCGGCGCTGGCGTCCTGGGACCACCTGCGGCGGGAGGTGGACAGCTGGAGCGCCCTGGTCCACCTCCGCTTCGCGCAGGATACGGCGGACGCCGCGGCCAAGGCGGCGCGGGAATACGCGGACGCGCTGGCCCCCGTCGTCACCGGGCACGAGGTGGACATGAAACGCCGCCTGCTCGCCATGCCGGGCACGGAGGCGCTGGCCGGCGCCCACGCCGTGCGGCTGTGGGAAACCGACATCACCACCTTCAACCCGGCGATCTCCGCCGCGCTGGAGGAGGAAAGCCGGCTGGGCGCGCGCTACACGGCGCTGCTGGCCGCCGCCAAGGTCACGGCCGAGGGCGTGGAAACCAACCTCGCCGGCCTCGGCCCTTGCGCCGAGTCGGCCGACCGGGACGTGCGGCATCGGGCGGAGCAGGCGCGCTGGGACTTCTTCGCAGGCCATGGCGAGGAGCTGGACAGCCTGTATGACGAGCTGGTCCACCTGCGCCACGGCATGGCCGGCGCCTTGGGCTGCGCCAGCTACACCCCGCTCGGCTACCGCCGCATGCGCCGGGTCGATTACGGCCCGGAGGACGTGGCGCGCTACCGCGACGAGGTGGCCACCCACGTCGTCCCGCTGGTCGCCCGCCTGCTGGAAGCGCGGCGGCAGGAGCATGGCTGGGACAAGCTGCATCACTGGGACGAGGCGCTGATCGACCCGGCGGGCAACCCGAAGCCGGCGGGCGATCACGACTTCCTGGTGGCGCAGGCGCAGCGCATGTTCGACGGCATGGACGGGCGCTTAGGCGACTTCTACCGCCTGATGAACGCGGGCGGCTTCCTGGACCTGAAGAACCGCCCGGGCAAGGCGGGCGGCGGCTTCTGCACCTCGTTCCCGACCGCCGGGGTGCCGTTCATCTTCGCCAACTTCACAGGCACCCACGCCGACGTGGGCGTGTTCACCCACGAGATGGGCCACGCCTTCCAGAACTGGGAAAGCCGCCACCAGCCCGGCATCGACTACTTGTGGCCGACCATGGAGGCGGCCGAGATCAACTCCATGGGCCTGGAGTTCCTCACCGGACCCGGCGTGGGCCTGCTGGTGGGCGAGGCGGAGGCGGAGCGGTTCCGCCGCATGCACCTCGTCACGTCGCTGGCCTTCCTGCCCTACGGCGCCTGCGTGGACCACTTCCAGCACGAGGTGTACGCCAACCCCGGCGCCACCCCGGCCGAGCGCCACGCGATGTGGCAGGCGCTGGAACGCCGCTACATGCCCTGGACCGATTACGGCGACCTGGCCTACCCGGCGAAGGGCGGGCGCTGGCAGGCCAAGCCGCACATCTATCTCTCGCCGTTCTACTACATCGACTACACGCTGGCGCTGTGCTGCGCGATGCAGCTCTGGGTGCGCTCCCGCACCGACTACCAGGGCGCGCTCGACGCCTACGTGGCGCTGTGCGGCCGCGGCGGCTCGGCGCCATTCGGCGAGCTGGTGCGCTCCGCCGGGCTGGCGTCCCCGTTCCAGCCAGGCGCGCTGGCCGGCGTGGTGCGGGAGGCGGAGGCGGCGCTGGCGTGAGCCTGGTCGTGCGTTCCACGCGCGCAAGCCCTATCGTCCGCTTCTACGCCGGGGATGCGCCGGACAGCCGGGGCCGCTTGCTCGCGGGCATCCAAGGCTGGGACGATGCCCGGCTGGAAGCGGTGCACGACACCATCCAGTGGCTGTTCCCGCTGCCGGAGCCGAGCGGCTTCAACCCGGGCGCGCCGCTGCTGACGGCCGAGGACATCGCGGCGTTCCACCGTGGGCCGGCGCTTCGGGCGGCGCTGCTGGCGTCGTGGCAGCGGATGCGGCGGTTCTACGGGCTGCCCCATGGCGCGGGGCATTGGCTCACCCCCGGCAACCATAACATGCTGCGGCTGAGCCGCATCCTGCGCTGCCTGCACCTGCTGGGCTTGCAGGAGGAGGCGGAAGCGCTGCTGCGGGACTTGGAAACGCTTCACACGAGTGGCCACGCACGGGCGATCGGGCCGGTGACGCTGGGTCACTGGCGGCGGGCAGTCCGATAAGGCTCAACGCCCGCCCTCCACCCGCGCCTTCAAGGCTTGGTTCATCGCAGTGATCTGCTGCCTGGTTTCAGCGATGATGTCCCGCGTCAGCGGCCCGACGAGCAAGCCGCTGAACCTTTCGCTCTGCACCAAACGAGTCCCTGACGCGTCGGGCGCCATCTCGAAGCTGTGCTCGCCATCGAAGATGCCGCCAGGCCAGAAACCGCCGCGCCATCTCAACTCCCGCTCCGGCGCGACCATAAGCAGGCGCGGATGGAAGCTGGTTGCGTCGTCTCCGTCCCCAAGTTGGATGGCAATGCGCCGGCCCGCGACGAGGTCGCCCTCCAGCCGGCGGATGAACGGGTTCCAAGCGGGGAAGGCAGCTGTCGTGGTCAGCACCCGCCACGTGTCCGACGGTGTTGCCGAGATCCAGATGTCTGCCGTGACCTGCTCGGTTTCCTGGGTGATGGCGAGTGCAGCGACCGCCCCAGCGGCCAAGAGCGCCAGTGCAAGCCCGCCTGCCGCCAGGACCCGCATCTCACGGCCAGCCTTTCATCGGCTTGGTGGAGCTTGATGTCAGGAGCCAGGCTCGCGATGCTGATGAAGCTGCGTTCACCCCGGGTCGAACGTGCCCGGCCATGAACACCGCCTTCCCATCTTGCGAGCGTGATCAATAGCTGACCCTGGCGCACCATCCAAGCTGACGCCGTGGCGAGCCTGCACGAACCCGGGCGCACCCGCGCTGTTGAGGCTCCAAACCAGGAGACCCCGCGCATGACCTTCGACAAGCTGGCCCAAGCCGTGGCGCGCGGGGCAGGCAAGCCGCTGGCCTTCATCATCGCCACCGCGCTGGTCATCGTCTGGGGCATCAGCGGCCCCATCTTCGGCTACAGCGACACCTGGCAGCTGGTCATCAACACCGGCACCACCATCGTCACCTTCCTGATGGTGTTCCTGATCCAGAACACGCAGAACCGCGACACGGACGCGTTGCAGGTGAAGGTGGATGAGCTGATCCGGGTGACGGAGGGCGCGCGGCTGGCGCTGCTGAACCTGGAGGAGCTGAAGGGCGACGAGCTGGACCGCATCAAGGCCAGCTTCGTGGCGCTTGGCCGCAAGCACAAGGATGGGGCCGAGCTGCCCGCGGGCTAAGCCGGCCGCCGTGCCTTGAGCGCCGCGCCAAGCGTGCCATCGTCCAGCACGTCCAGCGCGCCGCCGATCGGCACGCCGTGGCCGACCCGGCTGACTGCGACGCCCGCCGGCTGCAGCCGCTCGGCCAGCCAGTGCGCGGTGCTGGCCCCCTCCACGGTGGCGGACAGGGCAAGGATCACCTCCGCCACGCCGCCTTCCGCCACCCGGGCCAGCAGCGGCCGCACGTTCAGGTCCTCCGGCCCCACCCCGCCCAGCGCGGACAGGGTGCCGCCAAGAACATGGTACAGCCCCCGGTGCACCCCGGCCCGCTCCAGCGCCCACAAGTCGCCCACGCCCTCCACGACGCAGATGAGCGAGGCGTCGCGCGCCGGGTCGGTGCAGATCGCGCACGGGTCGCGGCTGTCCAGGTTGCCGCAGCGGCTGCAGGGCTGCACGGCGCGCCTGCGGCTGCTGCAGCAGCCGCAGCGTGGCCCGGCGGGCGGAGCGGGGGCCGAGGCCCGGCAGCTTGGCGAGCAGGCCGATCAGGCGGTCGATCTCGGGGGAGTTCACGTCCGCCAGATGGCAGTGGCAACCCCGTCACCCAACCCCTGCTCGCAGGAGAGTGGGCTTAGAACGGCAGCTTCATCCCGCCCGGCAGCTGCATGCCGCCCGTCACCTTCTCCATCTCCTCCGCCGTGGCCGCTTCCAGGCGGCGGCGGGCGTCCGCATGGGCGGCGACCAGCAGGTCTTCCACCATCTCCGCTTCCGCCGGGTCCAGCAGCTTGGGGTCGAGCTTGACGCGCTTGAGGTCGCCCTTGCCGGACAGCACCACCTGCACCATCCCGGCGCCAGACACGCCTTCAATCTCAATGGTTTCCAGCTTGGCCTGCATCTCAGCCATCTTGGACTGCATCTGGCTGGCCTGCTTCATCAGTCCGGCGAGGTTCTTCACGATTCATCCTCCAGGGTGTCGGCCGGCTCGGCGTCCAGCGGGGCAAACTCGGGCATGTCCGGCTCGCCCAGGGCTGCGGCAGCAGGGGCTGCAACGGCGGGCAGGCCGTAGGGATCGGCGGCGGCGTCCCGCACCGCGCCGAGCTTGGCGCCGGGGAAGGCTTCGAGGATGGCGCGCACCAGCGGGTGGTCGGCGGCGGCGTGTCGGGGTGCGGCGTCGGCAGCCTGCTCCTGCTCGCCCAGGGT
>CAXTNC010000086.1:0-4679 GCA_964245495.1 uncultured Acetobacteraceae bacterium | reverse complement strand
CGGCTCGCCGCGCGCGGTGGACAGCGCCACCGTCCAGCGCCGCCCGGTTTCCGCTTGCAGCAGCGCGCCCAGCCGGGCCGCGAGGTCCCGCGGGGAGGCCGGCTCGGGCCGCAGCTCGATCACGCCGGGGGCGAAGCGGACCAGGTGGACGGAATGGCGCAGGTGGCTGTGCAGCGTCGGGTCCCGCCCGGAGCACAGCGCCACCACGTCCCGGAACCCGGCCAGCCGCGGCGCGGCCGGCGGCGCGTCCGGCTGCACGGCAGCCGCAGCCGCCGCCCCGCCCGAAACCCCGCGCACTGAACCGCCCGTCAGGGTCGGGCTGCCTGGCGGCCCAGCGGGCGGCGCGCTGGCGGGCGCGGCCGTGAGCCGCCGCACCAGCTCGCCCGGCGGCGGCATGTCCGCCACGTGGCACAGCCGGATCAGCACCATCTCGGCGGCGGCGCGGCGGTCGGGCGCCGCGTCCACCTCGGCCGCGCCTTTCAGCAGCATCTGCCAGGCGCGGCTCAGCACGGGGATGGACAGCTGGTCGGCCAGGGCGGCGCCGCGGGTGCGCTCGGCTTCCGGCAGCGCGGCGCCCGTCCGCAGGTCCGGCACGGAGCGCAGCCGGGTCAGGGTGTGGACCAGCTCCAGCAGGTCCCCCAGCACGGTGCCCAGGTCGGCGCCGAAGGAATGCGCCCGGTCCGTGACGGCCAGCGCCGCCTGCACGTTCCCGGCGGCCACCGCTTCCATCAGCTCGAACACCAGCTGGCGGTCGGCCAGGCCCAGCATGTCCGCCACCTCGGCCTGGGTGACTTCCGCGCCGTCCATGCGGGCGATGGCCTGGTCCAGCAGGCTCAGCCCGTCCCGGGCGGAGCCGTCCGCCGCGCGGGCGATCAGCTCCATCGCTGCCGGGGCCACCGCCACCTGCTCCGCCGCGGCCACGCGGGTGAACAGGCCCGCCAGCTCCGCGGCCGAGATGCGCCGCAGGTCGAAGCGCTGGCAGCGGGACAGCACGGTGATCGGCACCTTGCGTATCTCGGTGGTGGCGAAGATGAAGGTGATGTGCGGCGGCGGCTCCTCCAGCGTCTTGAGCAGGGCGTTGAAGGCCTGGGTGGTCAGCATGTGCACTTCGTCGAGGATGAACACCTTGGTGCGCGCTTGCAGCGGCTTGTAGCGCACCGCCTCGATGATCTCGCGCGCGTCGTCCACCTTGTTGCGGGTGGCGGCGTCCATCTCGACCACGTCCGGGTGGCGGTCGGCCAGGATGGCGGTGCAGTTGGGGCACACGCCGCAGGGCGCCGCGGTCGGGCCGCCCGCGCCGTCCGGGCCGACGCAGTTCAGCGCGCGGGCGATGATGCGGGCGGTGGTGGTCTTGCCCACCCCGCGCACCCCGGTGAGCATGAAGGCGTGGGCGAGGCGGTTCAGCGCAAAGGCGTTGCGCAAGGTGCGCACCATCACGTCCTGCCCGATCAGGTCCTCGAACCGGGTGGGGCGGTACTTGCGGGCGAGCACGCGGTACGGAGTGGCCTTCGCAGCCGGCAGGGCGTCCCCGAACAGGCCCAGGGCCTCATCGGGCGCCTCATCCGGCTCCAGCGCGTCTCCGAACAGGCCAGACATGCGCGGGCCAGGCCTCCTTGAGATGCGGGTGGGGAACCGGACCGCGACCCGGGCGGAACTCACTGCGGCTGCTTCCTTCCGGACCTGACCGGGTTGGCAAGGCGACCGTCCGCAACCGGCTCCCCACGGCATTCCTATCACGAGGGGAGGGGGGTCGGGCAAGCGCGGCGCGGCGGATTGCTCCCTCATGTTGCCCTGGGCCTCCCCCCATGCCAGGGTCCGCGCCCCATGCCGATCATCACGCCCAGCCGGCCCAACCCCTTCACCGGCAGCCCGCTGGACCGCGCCTCCCACCGCCGCAAGGACGAGGCCTGGATTGCCGAGGCGCTGGCCAACCCCGCCACCCGGTTCGTTCCCGTATGGCGCGGCCGCAGCCTGCTGCGGCCGTCGCCGGACGGCGCGCCGGAGGCGGTGTTCCCCACGGGGCTGGAACCGCGCACCCACCCCTGGGCCTTTCTCGGCCATGCCGGAGGCGTGAGCTACGTCGCCCTGGACCTGAGCGCCGACGAGGAGCCGCTGCCGCCCGGCGCCGGCGAGTTCACCGAGCTGCGCAGCATCGGCGCCGGGCTGCCGGCAGAGCAAGCCGCCATCCTTGCCCACGCCCGCGGGCTGATGCACTGGCGCGGCCAGCACCGGTTCTGCGGCAAGTGCGGGGCAGCCTGCGAGCCGGGCAGCGCCGGCAACGCCCTGGTCTGCACCGGCTGCGGCCAGCACCATTTTCCCCGCACCGACCCGGCGGTCATCATGCTGGTGGAGCGGGACGGCCGCGCGCTGCTGGGCCGCGCCCCGCGCTTCCCTGCCGCGATGTACTCCACCCTCGCGGGCTTCGTCGAACCCGGCGAAAGCCTGGAAGAGGCGGTGGTCCGCGAGGTGGCGGAGGAAACCGGCATCGCGGTCGGGGGCGTGCGCTACCACAGCAGCCAGCCCTGGCCGTTCCCCGGCAGCGTCATGCTTGGCTTCTACGCCGACGCTTTGACGGAGCAGATCACCATGGACCCGGAGGAACTGACGGACGCGCGCTGGTTCAGCCGCGCCGAGCTGCGGGACCCGAAGGCGCATGGCTTCTCCCTGCCGCCCGGCAGCAGCATCGCGCGCCGGCTGATCGAGGACTGGCTGGCGGCATGAGGTGGGTGCTGCTGCCAGTGCTGGGGGTGCTGGGATGCGCCGGCCCGGTGGACAAGGCGCCCGCCGCCGCCATCCCCGAGCAGTGCAGCGCGCAGGTCTACGCCGACCCGGCGGTGAAGGCGCTCATCATGAAGGGCGCCGGCAGCGAGTCCTTCCTGCGGCAGCACCAGGACGAGCTGAAATACGCCAAGCTGGACGCGGCGCACCGCTGCATGCAGCAGCAAGGCCTGGCGGCGCCCGGCGGCGGCGTGGAACGGCCAGCCTTGAAGGAATAAGCTGGCCAAGGCTGCTTCCCGGGTCTTAATTCTTTTGCAACGAAGGGGAGGAGAACGCCATGCAGCCGCCGATCGTGTTGCCCAAGGCGCCGGGCTGGGTTGCCGAGTTCCGCGCCTTCATCATGCGCGGCAACGTCGTCGATCTCGCGGTCGGCATCATCATCGGCGTGGCGTTCAGCGCCATCGTCAGCAGCTTGGTGAAGGACATCCTGAACCCGCTGATCGGCCTGGTGGTCGGCGGCGTGGACTTCAGCAACGTGTTCCTGCCCCTCAACGGGCAGCGCTACCCCACGCTGGCGGCGGCCCAGGCGGCCGGCGCGCCTACGGTCAACGTCGGCATCTTCATCAACGCCGTGATCAACTTCCTGATCGTCTCGTTCGCCATCTTCTGGGTGGTCAAGGCGATGTCCCGCCTGGTGCGCAAGGAAGCGCCGCCGGCCGCGGTGCAAACGCCGTCCGAGGTGCTGCTGGCGGAGATCCGCGACCTGCTGGCCACAGGCGGCCGGTCGGCCGTCACCTCACCCTCCGGCCTGGGACAGAACCCGGGACAAGCTGCCGTGCGCTGAACCCGGCGCGCTGCCCGCCCCCACCGTGACCGTGGCGGTCAGGCCCGCCGCCAGGTGCACGGTGTCCGGCACCTGGTCGATATGGATGCGCACGGGAATGCGCTGCGCCAGCCGCACCCAGGTGAACACCGGGTTGACGGAGGCGAGGCCCAGCGCACCCGGGTCCGTGTTCGGCGTGGTGATGCCGCGGGCGATGCTTTCCACGTGGCCGCGCAGGGGGTCCCGGTAGCCCATCAGCGCCGCCAACGCCGGGTCGCCAACGTGAATGGCGGCAAGCTTGGTTTCCTCGAAGTAGCCGGCCACCCAGAAGCTGTCGCTGTCCAGCACGGTGATGTTGCGCGCCCCAGCCGTGGCATAGTCGCCCTCGCGCAGCAGCAGGTTGGTCACGTAGCCGTTCACCGGCGAGAGCACGCGGGTGCGCTCCTGGTTGACCCGCGCCTGGCTGAGGGCGGCAACGGACCCGGCATAGGCGGCGGCGGCCACGTCCGCGCCGCTGCGGAAGGTTTGCAGCTCCTCCTGCGACGTGGACAGGGTCGTGAGATCGGAACGGCGGCTGGCTTCCGTTTGCTTCAGCTTGAGGTCGGCCAGCTTGCTGCTGACGTTGGCCTCCGCCGTTGCGACCGCGATCTGGTAGTCGATTGGGTCGATCTCGAACAGCAGGTCGCCGCGGCGGACTTGCTGGTTGTCGGCCACGTGAAGCTTGGTGATCCGGCCGGAAATCTCCGGCGCGATGTTCACCACGTTGGCCAGCACCTGGCCGTCCCGCGTCCAGGGGTCCGTCATGTAGTGGTTCCACACCACCACGGCGGCGAACGCGGCAGCCGCCAGGATGGCGAGGGTGACGCCCACCCGCAGCGCCCGCCCGGCGCGCCCCAGCATGGCTAGCCGCGCCTCAGGACGGGGATGAGCATCGGCATCGGCAACCCTCCCGCTACAGCAATCCGACGAGGGCGCCCAGGATGCACAGGTACAGCCCCGCCTCCGCCAACGGCAGGTTCCAGGCCCAGCGGAGCAGGCGCAGCCGCGCCAGCAGCCAGCGCAGCGGCAGGTGGATCAGCAAGGCAGCCGAGACATACCCGACGAGGGGCGTGATGAAAACGCCCGCGATGTTGGTTTC
>CAXTNC010000085.1:0-13597 GCA_964245495.1 uncultured Acetobacteraceae bacterium | reverse complement strand
CTAGCTCGGTAGCCTGGCCAGGCCTTGCCGGTCCGCTGGGCGGACTGCCCAGGCCCGCACGAAGCCTTTCAGGCCGCGACGTGCCGGAACAACGCTCGCCGCGCTTCCTCGTCGAACTCCGCCTTGAACGCGTGGCGGTCCTTGATCGCCACGGCGCACGCAGCCGCTGGCCGGGCGTTGACCGCGTCCACCAAGCGTTTCAGGTTCGGCAGCGCCGCCCAGGGGGCCATGTCCGTGAGCGAGGCTCCCAGCACGAACGGCGCCATCCGCGCCCAGCCCCAGACGGCCATGTCCACGATCGTGTAGGACCCGCCCAGCATCCACTCCTGCCGGGCCAGCCGCTCGTCCAGCAGGCCATAGTGCCGCTTGGCCTCGAACAGGTAGCGCTTCACCGCGTAGTCCTTCGGGTCCGGCGCGAAATGGCGGAAGTGCACGCACTGGCCGGAGTAGGGGCCGACCCCGGTGGCCACGAACATCAGCCAGGACAGCATCTCGCCCCGCGCCGCCGGCGTGCCGGCCGGCACGAACCGGCCAGTCTTCTCGCCGAGGTGGAGCAGGATGGCGTTGCTGTCGAACACCGTGGCGTCGCCGTCGACGATGACCGGCACCTTGCCGTTCGGGTTCAGCGCGGTGAAGCCGGGCATCAGCTGCTCGCCCTTGCGGGTGTCCACGGGGACCGGCTCGTACTCCAGGCCGCACTCCTCCAGCATGAGCGCCACCTTCATCGGGTTGGGCGCCAGGCTGTAGTGGAACTGGATCATGGCCGTGTGCTCCTTCAAGCCGGGGCGGTCGTGCACCAACGGGCGGTTGGGCCAGGACGTGACGACCTGGCCGCGCGCCGTCCGCTTGCCTTGTCCGCACCGTAGCGGGCGACCGCGGGAGTTCAAGCCTGCCGGGCGTTGCTGGCGGCGGCGGCGGCGGTTATACGGTTGCGTGCGCATCATCGACAAACGAGCGCGCAAAACCGGTCAAAGAAACGAACGCATGAGCACAGGCGCTGCCGACTTGCCCACCAAGCGCGCCGCCGTCTGCTGCTACACCAGCTTCACCTACAGCTACCTGGCGCGCGCGCGCATCCTGGTCCGCTCCCTGCGGCAGGCGCACCCGGATTGGGCGGTCCACGCGGTGGTGGTGGACAAGCCGCCGCCGGGCCTGGACGTGGGGGCCGCCCTGGCCGAGTTCGACCGCGTGGTGGAGGCCGACGCCCTGCGCATCCCGCGCTTCGCGGCCTGGATGTTCAAGCACGGCATCGTGGAGGCGTGCACGGCGGTGAAGGGCCAGATGCTCGTCGAGCTGCTGGAGGCCGGGTGGCAGAAGGTGATCTACCTGGACCCCGACATCGCCGTGTTCCACCCGCTGGACGCCATCGCGGCGAGGCTGGACACGGCTTCCATCGTGCTGACCCCGCACCAGTGCGAGCCGAACGAGGGCGCGCAGGCGGTGATGGACAACGAGCGGACCTCCTTGCAGTACGGCATCTACAACCTGGGCTTCATCGCCGTGCGCAACGACGGCGCGGGCCGGGCCTTCGCGGCCTGGTGGGCCGGCCAGCTGCACCAGGCGTGCTATGACGACATCGCGGCCGGCCTGTTCACCGACCAGAAGTACTGCGACCTGGCGCCCGGCCTGTTCGAGCGGGTCCATGTCGAGCGCGACCCTGGCTGCAACGTGGCGAGCTGGAACCTCAGCCGCCGCACCCTGCGCTTCCGCGGCGGCGACATCCTGGCCAACGGCTCGCCGCTGAAGTTCTACCACTTCACCAAGCTCGGCGCCGCCGGCGACGTGATGACGGAACGCTACGCCGGCGGCAACTCGGAGGTGTTCGAGGTTTGGCAGTGGTACAAGCGCGAGCTGGCGAGCCTTTCGCTTCCTGGGATGCCAAGGCACCACTGGGCCTACGGCCAGTTCTCCAACGAGCAGCCGATCGCCCAAGCCACCCGCCGCTTCTACCGCAGCCGCCCTGACCTCCTCGCGTTCTTCGACGACCCGTTCCAGGTCGAGGGCAACAGCCTGTACCACTGGCTGGAGCGCGAGGCGCCGGACGCGCTCGCCCGCTAGCTGGACGGCAGCGGCGCGCCGCCACAGGATCGGCCATGGACCCTGCCCTCCTCCCCGGCGCCGCCATGCTGCATCCGGCGCACACCTATCGCCGCGCCCCTCCCGCCCTCGCCGGCTGCTGGTGCCCGGACCCCGACCTGCTGGCCTACTTCTACAACATCGTCCGCCAGCGCGACGCGGCGTGCCCGGCGGAGTACCTGCTCCGGCTCGACCGCGCGCACGTGTTCGAGGGCCAGTTCGTGCTGACGGCGGACGGCGCCTGGCTCGCCCCCTCCGTGGCGGACTGGCCAGGCGCGGAGGCGGCCCGCCCCGGCCTGCTGCAGCGCGTCCGGGACGGCGACGCGGCGCGCCTGGACCCAGGCAGCCGGCCGACGGTGGTGATCGCCAAGGCCGGGGCGCAGAACTACGGCCACACGATCGTGGAAATCCTGCCCAAGCTGGTCAACCTGGGCCGCTCCGGCCTGCGGGACGTGCGGCTGCTGCTGCCGGAGGGCATGGCCGGCTTCACGCCCATCATCACCACCCTGCTGGCCCGTCTCGGCATCCGCGCCGAGCTGGCGTTCGAGCCGCCGCACCGGCTGACCGAGGTGCGGGACCTCGCGTACGTCGGCCCCGTCTCGCAGCACAACACCCGCAAGTCCGAAACGCTGCTGGCGTGGCGGGACGCCGTGCGGTCCTGCCTGGGCGTGGCGCCGCGGCCCAGCCGCCGCTTCTACGTCGAGCGACCCGGCGCCGAGCAGCGCAGCCTCAGCAACGCCGCGGAGGCGCGGGCCATCCTGGAAGCCCACGGCTTCGAGACGGTGCATCCCGCCGCCATGGGGTTCGCCGACCAGGTGGCGCTGTTCGCCCAGGCCAGCCACGTCGCAGGCCCGCTGGGAGCGGGGCTGAGCAACATCCTGTTCGCCCCGGCGGAGTGCCGCGTGACGATGATCGACCCGGGGCTGGCGGACTATTTCTTCTGGGACCTGGCGGCGCTGGCGGGGCAGCCCTTCACCTGGCTGTTCACCGGCCCGGTGTCGCACTACTCGTCCAAGCTCGCCACGGAGCGCTACGCGGTCGACCTCAACGCGCTGCGCTACGTGGTGGAGCGGTTCAACCCGTGACCCGGGCGGCCGGTAAAATAGAGTTACAGGCCCGGCGGCGGCGTGTGCTCCGGCTTGGCGTCTGGAAACCGAAGGCCATCCTTGAAGGCATCGTCATTGGGACGGCCCTCGCTTGATCATCACCCGCGACAGCATCGCCGACACCTGGGGCGAGCGCACCCCCTTCGAGGGCGAAGGCCAATGGCCCGCCCGCGCCGACCAGCGCACGCTGGACGAGCCTGACCGCTGGGTGCAGTCGGCCTGCGTGCTCTGCTCCAACGCCTGCGGGCTCGACATCGGGGTCAAGGACGGGCGGATGGTCGGCGTGCGCGGCCGTGCCGCCGACCGGAGCAACCGCGGCCGCCTCGGCCCCAAGGGCCTGCACGGCTGGGTGGCGAACGCCAGCCCGGACCGCCTGCTCCGCCCGCTGGTGCGCGACGGCGGCGCGCTGCGCGAGGCGGGCTGGGACGAGGCGATGGCGCTGATCGTCCGCCGGACCCGGGAGGTGCAGGAGCGGTTCACCGGCAGCGCCATCGGCTTCTACAGCAGCGGCCAGCTGCTGCTGGAGGAATACTACACGCTGGCGCTGATCGGGAAGGCCGGCCTTGGCACGCCGCACATGGACGGCAACATCCGGCTGTGCACCGCGACCGCCGCCGCCTCGCTGAAGGAAAGCTTCGGCGCCGACGGCCAGCCCGGCAGCGTGGAGGACATCGACAGCACCGCCTGCATCTTGCACGTCGGCCACAACGTGGCGCTGACGGACACGGTGATGTGGATGCGCGTGCTCGACCGCCGCCGCGGCCCGAACCCGCCCAAGCTGGTGGTGGTGGACCCGCGCCGCACGCCCACGGCGGCCGAAGCCGACGTGTGGCTGGCGCCCCGCCCCGACTCCAACGTGGCGCTGCTGAACGGGCTGCTGAACCTGCTGGTCCAGGGCGGCCACACCGACCCGGACTTCATCGGCCAGCACACGCTCGGCTTCGAGGCGCTGCGCGCCACCGTGGCGGAGTACCCGCCCGCGCGGGTGCAGCAGCTCACCGGGGTGCCGGAAGCCGACCTGCGGGAGGCGGCCCGGCTGCTCGGCGAGGCGCCCACGCTCGTCTCCACCTGCCTGCAAGGCGTCTACCAAAGCAACCAGGCGACCGCGGCGGCCTGCCAGGTCAACAACATCCACCTCGTGCGCGGCCTGATCGGACGGCCCGGCTGCGGCGTGCTGCAGATGAACGGCCAGCCCAGCGCGCAGAACACCCGCGAGTGCGGCGTGTACGAGGACCTCCCCGGCTTCCGCAACCGGCAGGACCCGGCGCAAGTGGCCGAGCTGGCGCGGCTGTGGAACGTGCCGGCACGGCAAATCCCGCACTGGGCGCCGGGCACGGACGCGCTGGGCATCTTCCACCACGCCGAGGCGGGCACGCTGCGGATGCTGTGGGTCCAGGGCACCAACCCGGCCGTTTCCATGCCCGACCTGGCCCGCATCCGCGCCATCCTGGCCAAGCCCGAGCTGTTCCTGGTGGTGCAGGACGCCTTCATGACCGAAACCGCGCGCCTGGCCGACGTGGTGCTGCCGGCGGCGATCTGGGGGGAAAAGACCGGCGCCTTCACCAACTTCGACCGCACCGTCCACCTCAGCAACCAGGCGGTCGAGCCGCCGGGCGAGGCGCGCTCGGACCTCGACATCTTCCTGGACTACGCGCGGCGGATGGGCTTCCGCGACGCGGACGGCGCGCCGCTCATCAAGTGGCGCACGCCGGAGGAAGCGTTCGACGCCTGGAAGGAATGCTCGCGCGGCCGTCCGTGCGACTACACGGGGCTGTCTTACGCCAAGCTGGCGGAAGGCTCCGGCATCCCGTGGCCCTGCAACGCCGCGCACCCGGACGGGACGGCGCGGCTCTACGAGGACCACGTGTTCCAGACCGCCCCGGACCGCTGCTCCTCGTTCGGCCATGATTTGCAGACCGGCGCCGAGGTGACGCCGGAGGAGTACCGCGCGCTCGACCCGGCGGGACGGGCGCTCATCAAGCCGGCGCACCACCAGCCGCCGCCGGAGCAGCCGGACGAGTCCTACCCGCTCCGGCTGACCACGGGGCGGGTGCTGCACCAGTTCCACACCCGCACCAAGACCGGCCGCTCGCCCGAACTCAACGCGGCCGACCCGGCGGTCTACGCCGAAATCTCGCTGTTCGACGCGCTGCGGCTCTGGGTGGTGGACGGTGACAGGCTCCGGGTGTCCTCGCGGCGCGGCGCGCTGGAAGCCCCGGCGCGGATCACCGACATCGAGGCGGGACAGGTGTTCATCCCGTTCCACTACGGCTACTGGGACG
Organism: uncultured Acetobacteraceae bacterium; assembly: GCA_964245495.1. Classification (GTDB taxonomy): domain Bacteria; phylum Pseudomonadota; class Alphaproteobacteria; order Acetobacterales; family Acetobacteraceae; genus LMUY01. The sequence goes on along the minus strand of CAXTNC010000085.1, from coordinate 8,133 downwards.
ATCCGGAGCACGCGCAGGCCGCCAACGAACTCACCCTGTTCGCGTGCGACCCGGTCAGCAAGCAACCGATCGCCAAGTCTGCGGCGGTCAAGCTGGAAAGGGCGACGATGCCGGTTCCCCCGCCTGGCGCCATGGCGGCCAAGACGCGCCAGGGCGTGCTCGCCGCCGCGGCTGCCGCAGCCAGGAAGGCCGCGGCGGCCCCGCTGCGCCCGCACGTCGGCGACTACATCGGCCTGCTGCGCGCCAACGAGGAGCAGCTGGCGCAAGCCTTCGGGCAAGCGGCGTCCAACCATCCGGGGCTGCCGGACATGGGCCGGCAATGCGCCCTGCTCGCCGGCTGGTCGCGCGAGGCAGCGGGCGGCCTCGGCCCGTTCGCCGCGCGCTACGGCCAGCAGCAGGCGGGCGACCCGGACCGCCTGGGCAAGCTGGTGCCCCGCCGCCCCGCCTCCACCGGCTTCAACCAGCTGCGCGACTTGCAGGCCCTGCTGGTGCTGGTGGGCGAGAGCCAGTCCTCGCTCGCCATCCTGCGCCAGGCCGCGGCGGCCCTGCGCGACGAAGGGTTCGCGGCCGCCCTCGCCGACATGGCGGCCAGGAACGGGCGTCAGCAGCAATGGCTGCAAAGCCAGATCCTGCAGGCGGCGTCCCAGGCGCTGGTGGTGCCGGCGTAGCCGAAGCTGCCCGGCGAACCTGTGGAGCCGGCCTGGCCGGACTGGGGCCATCGGCATATCATGGTTGGGGACGCCCCCGGTCATGCTGTAGGATGCCCGGCTCGCTCAGGGGAACAAACCATGATCTTCCGCAGGCTGTCCACCGCAGCCGCCTTCCTGTTGACCGCCTCGCCCGTCCCGTCTCCGGCTTGGGCGCAGCTCGGCCCCGTCCCGCTCAGCGGCCTGAGCGTGCAGGCCACGGGCGCCACCGCGTCGCGCCCTTTGGCGGGCAAGCTGTCCGACCAGCTGTCCGTGCTGGATTTCGGCGCCGCCTGCGACGGCGTGACGGACGACAGCGCCGCCGTGGCCGCCGCCGCCGCCAGCGGACGCCACGTCGCCATCCCGGACGGCCGGGTGTGCAACGCCCCCGGCGCCGCGCAGCCCCTGGCGCCGTTCGGCGCGTTCACCGGACCCGGCAAGGTGCTGGACGCGTCCGGCACGCCGCGCGGCCCGATGGCGTCCGGCGTCACCGCCAACCCGAACCCGGCCAGCTGGAACCCTGCCACCAACCAGAACGACGGCTGCACCGCCAGCTTCCAGTGCTGGGGCAAGTGGGACTACGCCCACGTGTTCGACGCGGAGGAGTTCTTCATCGCCGACAGCAACGGCGGCCACACGCTGGGCCAGCCGGCGCACGGCTACCAGTACATGCCCGGCGCCATCCCGCACCAGGCGTTCTTCAGCAACTCCAGCGGCTGGAACCAGTCCGCCACCGCCAACGACGGCCGCACCGGCGCCGCCTTCAACCGCCTCGTGGCGCAGCAGAACGGCCAGGGCGACATGATCCTGAACGAGGGCGAGCTGCTGTGCGCGGGCACCCCCACCGCCGCCGGCGGCGCGGCCACCACCGACTGGCTGGCCAACCCCGGCTGCTCCTGGGAAGCCGGCGACATCACCGCGCTGGCGCCCAACCAGTACCTGCAGCACAGCGAATGGCATTTCAACGACGCAGGCTACGACGTGGCGGCGGTCGGCCGCGCCATGGGCTACTCGCGCAGCGCGAGCTTCGCCGGCATCGGCACCTTCCAAGGGTCCACCACCGCCGGGTCCACCGTGGTTTCCGTGCCGAACGGCACGCTGGCCAAGCTCGCGGCGGGGCAGAGCGTGGCCGGCGCGGGCATCCCGGCCGGCGCCAGCATCGCCTCGCTGAACAGCCAGTACAGCGCCGTCATCCTGTCGGCCGCCGCCACCGCCACGGCGTCCAACGTCCCGCTGCGCGTGACCTTCACCGGCAGCACCACCGCCGGGTCGGCCAGCCTGCTCGCCTCCAGCGTGACGGGGCTTGCCGTGGGGCAGACGATCACCGGGCCGGGCATCCCGGCGGGAACCACGGTCGCGGCGATCAGCGGCAAGACGCTCACGCTCAGCGCCGCGGCCAGCGCCACGGCCGGCAACGCCGTGTTCTCCTACGCGCAGGACAGCAACAACCGCTGGGTCAACGACGTGGTCACCTGCAACGGCTCCGTCGCCTGCGACGCGGCCTACGAGGTGATGGGCAAGTGGCGCATCGGGCTGGACCTCACGGAGATCGCCACCAGCATCGACGCCGCGGTGGCGATGCAGGCGGGGCAGCGCATCTACCTCAACGGCGCCTGGGGCGACGGCGAGGGCAACCCGGGCAAGACCCACCTGGGCGCCGACTGGCTGACGTATGACGCCCCCAGCAGCACTATCCAGCTGGCGGATCGCGGCAGCCCGGTGCTGGAGCTGAGCAACCCGGCCAACGCGGCCGACTTCCTGGAGATCACCGGCGCTGCCGCCAACGGATACGTCTCACTCAACTCGGTGGGCCTGGACGGCGCCATCGGCCTGCTGATGCAGGACAAGGGCGGCAGCGGCCTGATCGGCGTCTCCAACGGCGCGCTGGTGACCAAGCAGGTCGCGCCCGCCAACGCCAGCGGCTACCTGCAGCTCAGCCCCGGCACGGCGGGCCAGCCGTTCAGCCTGGCCGTGCTGAACGGCGCCGCCACCGACCTGGCGCTGGCCGGCGCCGGCGGCGGGGCGGTGCATCCGCAGGGCGCCTTCCGCATCGACATGGCGACGCCTGCCAGCAGCAGCGCGCCGTGCACGGCCGGGCAGACCACGTTCGATGCCAGCTACCAGTATGACTGCGTGGCCACCAACACCTGGAAGCGCGCGGCGCTGTCCAGCTGGTAGGCTCCGGCACGCCTGGGCAGCGGCGTCACATCGCTGCCAGGCACGCCTCCAGCATCGCCGGGTCCATTGCGTAGTCGGCCATCGCAAGCTCGGGCGAGTGGCCGCGCAGCGGGCCGGCAAACAGCCAGGTGAAGCGCTGCTGCAGGACGCAGCTCAGGTCCCAGAAGTAATAGTCGCCGATGCCGGGGTCGATCATCAGCACCTCGCACTCCGGCGGCGCGAAGCCGATGTTGGCCAGCCCGGCGCCGAGCGGGCCTGCCACGTGGCTGGCGGAGGCGAACAGGTGGATTTGCCCTTCCAGCGGCAGGTCCGCCGGAAAGACGCCCTCGTAGCCGTGCCGCTCGAACGCGGCCTCCACCGCCGCGGCGTTCGTCAGCCGGCGGTGCTCCTCCGGGCCGCGCCGCACGTACAGGCGGCGGCTGTGGCTGCGGCGCACGCCGTAGGCCGACGCCACCACGTCCATCAGCTCCACCAAGCTGCTGGACTTGCGCGCGTTGTGGCGGGCGACGGCCGAGAAGTAATGGATGTCCTCCGCCTCGTGCAGCGTGGCGCGGGCGACGAACTCCAGCTCGGACCGTACGCCCAGGTGGGCCAGCACGTCTGTCGCCAGCCGGCCGAAGCGGCGCATCGCCTCCGGCAGCAGCAGCCGCACCGCCCCCCACCCGGTGCGCCCGACATTGACCAGCTTGGGCAGGATGTCCGTCAGCACATGGCCATGATTGTCCGCCCCGGCCTTGGCGATCACCGCCGTCGGCAGCGGCGAGCGGGGGAGGCGGGCCTGGTGGTTGCCGCGGATCACCTCCTGGATCACCGGCTTGATGGTTTCGGCGATGCCATAGTCGGCGACCGACTCCGGCGCCCATTCCAGAGCCGGGTCCATGACATGGCACGCCTCGTACACGTAGCAGCGGGGGAAGCAGGTGTAGCCTTCGGCCGGGCACTGGTTGGCTGGCCGCGCCACCATGTCGAGAAAGGACCGCGTCGCCGGGTGGCTGACGATGCGCAGGTTGAACAGGTTGGGCGGGATGAGCGCGTAGCTGTGCTCCGGCTTCAGGGGCGTGAAGGCAGGATCGTCACTCAAAGCTTTGATGAGGCAAGATCGGACGCGGAGGCGGCTCAGCCATCATCCGCAAGGTGGCGTCGATGAGCCTGAGCGAGCGAGCAATGCGAGAAAATCCCCATGCCCATGCTGCGGTAAACAGCAGCAATGGCAACCAGCTCAACACCAGATGAAGGAATGACGGCTCCGCCGACGGCCGTGCCAGGACTTGAACATCTTTGGCAAGCAGGCTTGCCACAAGAGTCGGATCATCGGGAGCATAGGCCTGGAAACGGCGGTTGTCGGTCAGAACGCCCAGCAGCAGCGCGCCCTCTATGGTAACGGTTTTGACCTTGCCGGCATCCACGTCGCGTCGAAAATCTGAATATGCCATGGTAGGGCCTGCCGGTGCCGGACGACCTGAAGCGAAAAGGCCATAGAGCACCAGCAAGAGCAGCAGCGTCACGACAGTAAGCAAAATTGCAACGACCGTCCTAACCATGACGTTCCATCTGCCCATCAGCACCGCAGCACGGCCTCCAGGCTTATTAGCTTGCGCACCCAGCCGCGAATAGACTCAACCGTGAGGGGACGGGAAGCCAGGATGCAACGCACCGCATTGGTCACGGGCGCTGGCGGCGGCATCGGCCGCGCGTGCGCCCTGGCGCTGGCGCAGGACGGCTTCGCGGTCGCCCTGGCCGGCCGGCGGCGAGAGGCGCTGGAAGAAACCGCGGCCTTGGCAGGCAGCGCCGCCCTGGTCGTGCCCACGGACGTGGCGGACCCGGCCTCCGTGGCGGCGCTCTACGCCACGCTCGCGCGCAAGTGGGGCCGGCTGGACGTGCTGTTCAACAACGCCGGCAGCGGCACGCCCGCAACCAGCTTCGGCGACCTGACGGACGAGCAGTGGGACGGCGTGGTGGCTGTGAACCTGTCGGGCGCCTTCCGGGTGGCGCGCGGGGCGTTCCGCATGATGCGGGACCAGCGGCCGCAAGGCGGGCGGATCATCAACAACGGCTCGGTCTCCGCCCACGCGCCGCGCCCGGGGTCCGCCCCCTACACGGCGGCCAAGCACGGCGTTTCCGGCCTGACCAAGACGATCGCGCTGGACGGCCGCGCCTACGGCATCGCCTGCGGCCAGGTGGACGTGGGCAACGCGGGCACCGAGATGACGGCGCGGATGGCGCAGGGGGTGCCGCAGGCGAACGGCGCGGTGGCGGCGGAGCCGGTGATGGACGTGGCCAACGTGGCGCGCTCCGTGGCGCTGATGGCCTCCCTGCCGCTGGACGCCAACATCCTGACGCTCACGGTGATGGCGACGGGGATGCCGTTCGTGGGGCGGGGATAGTGGCTGCCGCGGCAGTTTCTCAGCCGACCTTGGAGATCGCCCACTTCACCTGCTGCGCGCCGTCCGCGAAGCCGGTCAGCACCACCTGCTCGCTGCGCTTCGGCTCCATGCCGCCCAGGTAGACGCTTTCCTCCAGCGTCATGCGCGCGCCCTCCGCCCGCAGCCGCCAGCCGCCGCCGGAGGGCAGGCGCATCAGCACCGCCTCGCCGTCCTGCTGCAGGCTGGCGTGGACCGCCGGGTGCAGGTGGAAGCGCAGCGTGTAGGGCTGCGCGCCCGCCGCCTCGATCGCGTCCTCGCCGCGGATGTCCTCGCCACTTTCGGCCAGGTACAGCCGCCGGCGGTGCAGCGCCCCGAACGGCTTGCGGTAGCCGTCATGGCTGGCTTCCAGCCAGTGCGCGCCGTTCGCCTCCTGGCGCTGCGCCTCCACTTTCTCCGGCTGCCGGCCCAGGCCGTCAGGCTTCAGCTCGGCCGAGTTGGTGTCGGCGATGACCAGGGTGGAATGCGCGGCGGTGGCGCGGCAGGCGTCCCGCCATTGCCGGCCGGCCGCGGAGGCCGCGCCGCAGTTCACGATCAGCCGCTCCCGCCCCACCGACAGCTCGAACGACAGCGCGCCGGCATGGGCCATGCGGTCCACCCCGTGCGGCGGCGGGCGGCCGCAATCGACCAGCAGCACCGTCCGCCCCGCCTGCAGCCGCTGGAAGCCGCCTTCGGACAGGCTGACCGGGGAGCGCCCGGCGCGTCCCGCCAGGGCCAGCACCTGCTCGACCAGGGCGGGCTGCTCCTCCTTGCTGCCGTTGAACAGCGCCAGCCCGCCGTCGCCGTAGCGCATGGCGCGCAGCGCCGGCCCCATGCGCTCGATGGCGCTGCCAAGTGCCGCGGGCGGCTGCGCCTGGGCCGCTTGCAGCAGGGCGCGCATCTCGATCAGGTCCTGCAGGGCCGCGAGCTGCACGGCCGGGCTGCGCTCGGCATGGCAGCCGTCGGGCAGCACCTGGCGGGCCAGCTCCTGCGGCAGGAAGCGCAGGGCGCGGGTGAGAAAGGCCGCCTGCTCCGGCAGCGCCACGGCGGCGGCGATCATGCCCTTCAGCGCCGTGAGCGCGCGCGCGTCCAGCTCCTCCGCCGGCAGGTCGGCCGCCAGGGCGCGCGCGTCGGCCACCAGCCGGGCCATCATGCGCTGGCGGAACCCGTCATCGGCGGAGGCTGCGAAGAAGTCGTAATGACTGAGCCAGGCCGCCAGGCGCGCGCCCGCCACGTCCGGACGGCGGGTGAGCGGGTCGGCCGCGGTGGCCAGCCAGTCGGCCAGCAGCGCCCGCGCCCGGGTCCGCGCCGCGTCGGTGCCGAGGGCGCGCAAGTCCCGCAGCCAGGCGAAGCCGTGCGCCGCAGCCATGAGCGCCGGGGAGGCGGACGGGTCTCCCCAGGCGCCGGGCCGCAGCGTGAGCAGCCCGCCGCCAACCTCCATCTCGCCCTTCAGCAGCCGCGCGCCGCGCGCCGGGTCGCCGGGCCAGAGGTCGCGCACCGGCAGGGTGGGGCCGTCCGGGATGCGGCCCATGCGCAACGCCGGCAGCTTCGCCGCCAGCCGGCGCGCCCCCCGAACCCAGCGTGCCATCAAGGCGCCGGGCGCAGGCGGGCGATGGCCGCGGCGTAGTCGTCCGCGCCGAACACGGCGGTGCCTCCCACCAGCGTGTCGCACCCGGCGGCGATCAGCAGCGGCGCGGTTTCCGCCGACACGCCGCCATCGGCGGTGATGCGGATGGCTCGCCCGGCCGCGTCCGCCATCTGCCGCAAAGCCCTTATCTTGGACAAGGTGGAGGCGATGAGCGACTGGCCGCCGAAGCCCGGGTTGACCGTCATCACCAGGATCGCGTCCACCAGGTCCAGCACCTCCGCCACCGCCCCTGGCGGGGTGGCCGGGTTGATCGCCACCTCCGCCGACTTGCCGAAGGAGCGCACCAGCTGCAAGGAGCGGTGCAGGTGCGGCCCGGCCTCGGCGTGGATGGCGATGTGGTCCGCCCCCGCCTCGGCGAACATCGCAACGTAGGGGTCGGCCGGGGCGATCATCAGGTGCACGTCGAACGGCAGCCTGACCTGCCGGCGCAGCGCTGCGAGCACGGCGGGGCCGAAGCTGAGGTTGGGGACGAAGTGGCCGTCCATGATGTCCAGGTGCAGCCAATCGGCGCCGGCCTGCTCGACGGCCACCGCTTCCTCGCGCAGGCGGCCGAAATCGGCGGCGAGCAGGCTGGGGGCGATCAGGAGGGGGTTGGGCATTGGCGGCCGTTCTAGTGCGCGCGTTGCCGGCAGCACAAGCGACCGGTCACGGCCGCAGGAGGCGGGCGGCGAAGAACCCGTCCATGCCGCCCCGCTCCGGCCACAGGCCGGGATGGGTGCGCAGGCAGCCATCCGCCGTGCGCGCCTCCGGGATGGCGGCCAGCTCCGCCTCCGTGAACGGGTCTAAGCGCAGGCCAGCGGCCAGCGCGGCCGGCAGCGCGCCCGGCCCTTCCTCCGGCTGCAGGGAGCACACGGCGTAGACCAGCCGCCCGCCGGGGCGCAGCAGGGCGGCGGCGGCGGCCAGCAGCGCGCGCTGCTGCTCCACCAGGGCCGTCACGTCCGCCTGGCGCTTGAGGTGGGGGATGTCCGGGTGGCGGCGGATGGTGCCGGTGGCGCTGCACGGTGCGTCCAGCAGCACGGCGTCCAGCGGCGCGGGCGGCTGCCAGGCCAGCGCGTCCGCCTGCACGACGGTGGCGGGGAGCCGGAGCCGGGCCAGGTTTTCCCGCAGCCGGGCGATCCGGTGGGGGTCGCGGTCCACGGCGAACAGCTCGGCGCCGGCGGCGGCCAGCTGCGCGGCCTTGCCGCCGGGCGCTGCGCAAAGGTCGGCCACCCGCTCGCCGGGC
>CAXTNC010000084.1:0-13730 GCA_964245495.1 uncultured Acetobacteraceae bacterium | reverse complement strand
GCAAGGGTGAAAAGCAGGTAGCCGGCGAAACTGAACGCCATGTAGCCGTCAGCCGGATGAAGCATCAGCACGACCGTCAGGATCGAGGCGACCGCCGTAGGAAACCAGAAGGCGATGGCGACGGATATCGGAGACCCGAGCATGGCGGTCGAGACCAGGGCCAGGATGATGCCGACCACGTACTTGTCCTGTCCCGGTTCCGCGATCCTGGCCAGTTCGTAAATCAGCAATCCCCACAGCAACCCCAGCAACGCGAGCAATGCCACAGAGAGACGCATGAAAGTCTTCGTCCCGCGACACCATGCCGCAAGCCCCAGCCATGCCGCATAGCCCAAGGCTATTGCGAGAGAGAGGAAAAGGCCGTCACGTCCAACTTGCCCGATGAAATCGAGTGTCACGGTGGTGATGGTGTTCAGGCCCAACCCTGAAAACACGAAGGTATTGGTCCGCAAGCCCCGGCATTGCTCCTCTCTTAGCTCTGCCATCTCAGGCGGCAAGAACAAGCCAAGCCTTTCTTTGAACGCCCCGCGAAGCCTGTTCCAGAATGCATCGCCCAACACCGCTTTTGGAGATGCTGCCCCTTGCTGACCGGCTGGCTGGACCGGTGGTTTCGGCGACAAGCCCGCCCCGCCCGCACCCTCTCCGCCTTGAAAGGGCTGGTCCAGAGTTGGCGCAAGAGGCATCAGGTTATGCGGCTCAGGCCTGGAAAACGGCGTCATCTGGTGAAGCGCCACCGCAGCAAGGGCAAGAGCATGCCGGTCGTGGACTGATAGGCGCTGTATTCCCCCGCCAGAGAAGAACGCGCGAACTTGGCTTCCTCCACGCTGGCCGCGCGGCAGTACAGCAGGGCCAGGATGGCCGGCGCCAGCCAGTGCGCCAGCCCGCCCGACGCGACGGCGGTCCCTATCCAGAAAACCATGTATGAGAGGTAGAACGGGTGCCGCACGTGCGCGTACGGACCTGCCCGCTGCACGAAGCATGGCTGGTCAGGGCTGAAAGCCAGGGTCAACGGCCTCGCCCGGTTCACTGCGACCGCCCAACGGAAGAGGGCAGCGGCCCCCGCCATCAGGACTGCGGCCGTGCTGTCAGCCGCGACGGATGGACCCGCGCCGCTCCGGGCGGCGGCGAACTGGCCACCAAGGAACCAAGCGAAGCATGCCACGCTCGCGAGCACGATTACTCCCATGCCGGCGGGCATGGGGCCTTCCCGCCGGAAATGAGCCGTTATGCCCCAGGCAAAATAGGCAAAGCAGGCGGATGCCAGGGCAGCCGTGGTCATCCTGGCCATCATGGCCTTTGTCCGCCCATCCGGCGCATCAGGCGCGGCCGAACGGTCTTGCCGTGCTCCAGGCCCACCAAAGCGCCCTCCGGCTCCGCATCCGGATCGATCAGCTTGAACGTGGCGCGCACCTCGTCGTAAACCGGGCGGGTGCTGGACAGAAGCTGCATGGGGCAGCTCAGTCCGGGGTAGGGCCGAGGACCCGCCTCCTCGCGGAAGTGAATACGGCGGTAGAATGGCAGGTGGTGGCGCCTCACGCAGGCAAATGCGACTTGCAGGTCAGCTGCCAGCCCGATCCTGCCGCTCAAGCGATAGAGAATGAACAAAAGCGATTGGTCGTTGGCGGCTTCCGGAGCGCACACCAGCCGATTGACCTCCACGCCATCAAAGCCCGGCCCAGCCGGGCCGCAGCTTCGCAGCAGCGCTTCCACCTCGTCCGGGTAAACCTCGCGGCCTGGCGACTCCGTGCCGGGTCCCCGGCGCAGCATGCACATCCGCAGCGATCCCACGGCGTGCCCGGCCCGGTAAACGACGACCGTGGTGGCGTTCGGCATCCCGTCAAACCGGTCGCTGAAGCTTTGCGAGGCGTTTGGGGCGATATGACCGCCCGCCAGGTAGCTGCGGTAGCGCAAGGCGTAGGCGTCCGCCTTGGCGGCGTCGTCCGACGCGATCCTGGCCTCGTAGCCATCGAACCCGTCGCGCGCGGCCTGGCTGGGAGCAGGCGGGCTGGAACCAAGGTCCGTGCTTGGTGCTATCACTGTGCATTCGCGCAATCTGGGCCACTCCGGTTTGCGCACCGTTAATGGTCGCGCGGCATGATCGTAACGGTCGCACGCGATAGCATTCAAGCTGCATTGCTGGCCGTGAGGGGGATGGCCATGCCCGAGTTCCCGCCTGTGAGAACGATCGCGGAGTTCCGCACCCTCGACGAGGCCGACGTGCTGCTCGGCTACATGGACGGTTTCGACGGCGGCGCTCCTCCCGGGTCCGACCGGTCCCGCTCGTACTGGCATGGCTGGCGCAACGGCATGGCCGATGGCGGGCGTTGCGGCCCGGACGATGCCCAGCGCGCGCTTGCGGCCGCCTTCGGGCTGCTAGGCTCGCATCTGCCTCACTGAAAGCGTTCCGTGCGGGCCGCCGGGGCCAGGCGGGCGGCCGCGAACCCGGCCAGGCCGGCCGGCATCACGCCCGTGACCAGCGCCTCGGCCACCGCCTCCCCCAGCCCAGCCGAATGCTTGAAGCCGTGGCCGGAGCAGGCGGACACCAGCAGCACCCGGTCGTTGTCCGGTGCGCGGGCAACCAGGAAGTCGCCGTCCGGGGTGACGGTGTAGGGGCAAACGGCGCTGCGCAGCGCCCGGGGCAGCAAGCCCGGCAAGCGGCCGGCCAGGTGGCGGCGATGCATGGCCGCCGCCTCCCCGGGGCTGACGCCGCGTTGCAGCTGGTCAGGGTCGGCGACGGCGGCATGGCGCTCGGTCGCGACCTTCACCCCCTCCGTGCCCGGCGGGATGGGGAAGCCGTAGAACCCGTCCTCCGCCGTGTCGCCATGGGTCCAGATGTAGACGGGGCAGGCGCCGGGCGCGAAGGCGGCGGGACGCGCCGCCGCAAACCAGTGCAGGACCTGGCGCGTGACCGTCATGTGCGGCGCCAAGGCGCCGCCGACCAAGCCGGCAGACCATGCGCCGGCAGCCAGGACGGCCTCCGCTGCGGTGAAGCTCTCGCCCGCTTCCGTGGTGACGCGCACCCCGGCGCCGTCCTGCGAGATGGCGGCGACGGGGGTGCTGGCCTGGACGGCGGCGCCGTGGCGGCGGGCGAGCGCCAGCTGCGCCCCGATGCAGCGTTCCGGCCGGACGTAGCCGCCGCCGGGTTCGTAGTAGGCGGCCTCGTCGCCGCGCAGCTGGAATTGCGGGTAGCGGCGCATGACCTCGCCGGCGTCCAGCACCTCATGCGGGACGCCATGGCGCGCCGCGGCGGCGACCGTGGCCTGGACGAAGCCGGGCTTGCCGTGCACCACGGCGGCGCCGGCGCGGGGCGCCAGGATCAGGGCGCCGCACTGGGTCAGCAGGTCCGCGCCGGTTTCTGCCTCAAGCTGCCGCCATATCCGGTGGGAGCGGAGCACGAGCGGCCCATACCGCTCGCCCTCGCCGACGCCGCAGCGGGTGATGCGGGTGTCGCCGTGGCTGCTGCCCCAGGCGTGCGGCGGGTCCCAGCGGTCGAGGCCGAGGACGCGCTGGCCGCGCCGGGCCAGTTGCAGCAGCGCGGCGCTGCCCACGGCGCCAAGGCCGACGATGATGGTGTCAAAGGCCGGCATCGCGCCCTTCCGGACGCCGGGCACGGCGCAGCCCGGCGAGCGCCTGCGCCCAGCCGCGCGCCAGGCGGCCGAAGACCAGCCCTTCATAGGCGGAGAACGCGGCGGCCTTGCTGGCGTCCGAGCGGGTCGGATAGGGCACGATCGCGCCCGAAACCGCCCAGGCGGAGGCCTTGCCGGTCATCGCCAGCACCCAGGGCAGCGCGAGATCACCGGCGCCGGCGCCGGCGATCGTGACGCCGACCAGGCGGCTGCGCGCCCGGACCAGCTTGACGAAGCCCGCCGTGGCGCCCTCCGCCACGGCGCGGTCGTTGTCCGCGAACTCCGTGCGGTGCACCTGCACGGCGCCGTGCCGCGCCCGCGCCGCGGCCTCCGTCAGGCCGACCTGCGCCAGCTCCGGGTCAGTGCAGAGCACGGACGGCAGGGCGGCGTAGCGGGCCGCCAGCGGCAGGCCGAGGGCGATGTTGGCCACCGCCAGCGTGCCTTCATACCCGGCGGCGTGGGTCAGCCGCGGCCCGTCCCGGCAGTCGCCGATGGCGGTGATGTGCCGGTTGCCCGTCCGCCGCCGCGCGTCCACCTGGATGCCCGCCGCCGTCGCCGCCACGCCCGCCGCGTCCAGCCCCAGCCCGTTCAGCGCCGGCGTGCGCCCGGCGGCGAGCAGCAGGTGGCTGCCGAGCAGCATGCCGCCCGGCTCCAGCTCCAGCCGGACGCCCTCCGACGTGGCGGCGGCCCGCACGGCGCACGTGCGGGGACGCAGGTCCACGCCCTCCGCCGCGAGCTGGGCCGCCACCAGCGCCGCCGCCTCCGCATCGGCGCCCGCGAGCAGGCTGCCGGGTTCGATCACCGTCACCGCGGACCCGAGCCGGCGGAACGCCTGCGCCATCTCCAGCCCCATTGCGCCGCCGCCCAGGATCAGGAGATGGCGCGGCAGCTCCGCCAAGTCGAACAGGGTCTCGTTGGTGAGGTACGGCACGCCCGCCAGGCCTTCCAGCGCCGGAACCGTGGGCCGCGACCCGGCGGCCAGCACGATGCGCGGGGCGGCCAGCGCCCTGCCCGCCACCGCCACACCGTGCCGCCCAGTGAGGCGGGCTGCCCCGGCGATGACCTCGACCCCCCAGGCCTGGAACCGCTCCGCCGAGTCGTGCGGCGCGACGGCGGCGATGGCGGCCTGCACGTGCGCGCGCACCTGGGCGAAGTCGATCGCCACCCCGGCCGCCGAGACGCCCAGCGCGCCGCCGCGCATGGCATGCGCGCGCCGGGCGGCGGCGATCAGCGCCTTGGACGGCACGCAGCCGGTGTTGAGGCACTCGCCACCCATCCGGCCGCGCTCCACCAGCGCCACCCGCAGGCCGAGCCGGGCGGCGCCGCCGGCCGCCGTCAGCCCGGCGGCGCCCGCGCCGATCACGATGAGGTCGTGCGTCCACCGGGTCATCGCACGTCAGGGTAGCTGCGGTGCAGCCCCTTGCGGAAGCCCAGGCCCCAGAGCACGCCGATCTTGAGGTAGACCCAGTTCGCCCGCAGGCTGCCCCACTGCGCCACCCGGCGGTCGGAGGTGAGCACCACGCGGTTGACCAGGCGGGTGCGGCCGAGGCGGGTGAAGCGGATGCACAGGTCGGCCTCCTCCATCACCAGCAGCGCCGGGTCGCAGCCGCCGATGGCCAGGAAGTCGGCGCGGCGGAAGAACATGGCGTGGTCGCCGAACAGCAGCCGCGCGCCGCGCAGGAACAGCCGGGGGCGGAACAGCAGCGGCGCATACCAGGTCTTGGCCCAGTTGTGCAGGCTGGTGCCCCAGCGGACCGTGCCCGGCCCGCACAGCAGGGGGGTGAAGCCGGCCAGCGCCGTTCCGGGGTCGGCCAGGGCGGCGCGCATGACGGCCACCGCGTCGTCCGGCAGGATCGTGTCGGCGTGCAGGATGCAGACGAGCGGCGCGGTGGCTTCCGCCACGCCGCGGTTGATCTGCGCGGCCCGGCCGCGGACGGGGTGACGCACCACGCGCAGCCCGGCCGCCTGCGCGATGGCGGCGGAGTCGTCCTTGCTGCCGCCGTCCACCAGCAGGATCTCGGCGGGCGCCGGGTGCAGGGCTGCCAGGGAGCGCAGCAGGCGGGGCAGCGCCGCGGCCTCGTTCAGCATGGGGACCACGATGGCGACGCCGACGCCCGTCATGGCAGCAGGCCGGGCCAGCGGGCCAGGTCCTCCGGCCGGTCCAGGTCGGCCAGCGTGTCCAGCACCGCGGGCGCGATCCCGTGCTCCGCCATGCGCCGCAGGGTGAGGGCGAACACGTCCGCAGCGCCCCACGGCATGGCCGTGAACAGGAACGGCATCGGCCGGGCCAGGCCGAGCAGGTAGTAGCCGCCGTCCTCCGCCGGGCCGATGGCCGCCGGATGGGTGCGCAGCGCCGCAGCGGCGGCGATCAAGTGGGCTGGATGCAGGTCCGGGATGTCCGTGCCGACCAGGATGGCGGGCGGCGGCACCCGCGCCATGCGCTCGCCCAAGGTCCCGCCGCCCTGGTCGGCCAGCGCCACGTCGGGGCCGAGCCAGTCCCGGAAGCTGGCGGCGGATGCGCCGGTGCCGCGCAGCTCGAACGGCAGGGCGCTGCCTCGCACGGCCGCCAGCGCCCGCTCGGCCAGGCGGCGGTGCAGCGCCGCGGCCCCTTCGGCCCCCAGCGCCGGGATCAGCCGCGTCTTGGCCCGGCCCGGCTCGGGGAAGCGGGTGAACAGCGCCACGCGCGGGGCCGGGCTGGTCAAGCGAGGCCGCCGCCCGCATCTGCTGTTCCATGACCCTGCGCCGCTTGTCCTTCCCCGTTCTGCCCGCCCTGGCCGCTTGCGCGGCCGCCGCCATCCTGGCGGGCGAGCGATGGTCGCCGCTGCGCCGCCAAACGCAGCGGGAGCCGGCCCGCCTGCTGCGCAACGCCGCCCTGGGCGCGCTCAGCATGGCGGTGGTGGCGGCGGTGGAAAGCCCGCTGGTCCAGCCGCTCGCACGCCGCGCCGAGACCCGGCGGCGCGGGCTGGCGCAGCGCCTGCCCGTCCCGGCCTGGGCGCGGGATGCGGCGGCGTTCCTGCTGATGGACTACACGACCTATCTTTGGCACATCCTGACCCACAAGGTTTCCGCCCTGTGGCGGCTGCACCTGGTCCACCACGTCGATCTGGACATGGACGCCTCCACCGCGCTGCGCTTCCACGCGCTCGACATGCTGGTCTCGGCGCCGTACCGCGCGGCGCAGGTGGCGCTGGCCGGGGCGTCGCCGCGGGCGCTGCGGCTGTGGCAGGCGTTCTTCTTCGCGTCCGTGCTGTTCCACCATTCCAACCTGCGCCTGCCGGCCGGGCTGGAGCGGCGGCTGGCCCAGGTGCTGACCACGCCGCGCATGCACGGCATCCATCATTCCACTGTCCGGGGAGAAACCGACTCCAACTGGTCGAGCGGGCTGAGCCTGTGGGACCACCTGCACGGCAGCTTCCGCCTGGACGTGCCGCAGCACCGGGTGCAGGTCGGCGTGCCGGGCTACCGCGACCCGGCGGCCATCCGGTTCCGCCCCTCGCTGCTGCTGCCCTTCACCCGGCAGCGCGACGCCTGGCAGCCCCAGGCAGGCGCCGTGGTCCGCCACTGACGCGGAGCCGCCGCTACCGGGAACAGGCCGCGCCGCCCAGCACGCAGAAGCGCGCGCAGTGCGGGTGGTTGAGCGGAACGGGACCGTCCGCCTCCGCCAGGGTGCTGCCCAGCTCGAACTGCGGGTCATAGGGCAGCAGGGTGCAGGCCAGCACGGCCGGGGCCGCGGCGCCCCGGCGCTTGGCCACCATGCGGCCGCTGGCGCACATCACGCTGTCCGGCGACTTGCCCAGGATGCCCCAGCAGGCCGTGGTGATCTCCGGCACGTCGGCCGCGCCGTCCATCTCGGGAAACAGCATCAGCCGCACCGGGTCGGCGGCGTCCAGCTTCAGGCCGCGGGCGGCGAACAGGCGGGCATAGCCGGCGCGCAGGGCCGCCTCCGGCTCCGGGCTGAAACCGGAGCGCCCGGCGACGTGGACGGCGAACCCGTTGGCCGCGAGCCAGGCCATGCCCTGCACGGTGATCTCGAAGCTGCCCGGGCCGCGCTCCGCGTCGTGCAGCGCCGGGCCGTGATGGTCCAGGCTGACCCGCAAGGTCAGCAGGCCGGGATGGGCGCGGTTCAGCGCGGCCAGGCGGTCCTGGCTGCGCATCATCGGGCGCATGGCGTTGGTCAGCACCAGGGTCGGCAAGCCGCGGCGGAGGCTGTCCTGCAGCATGGCAGGCATGTCCGGGTTCATGAACGGCTCGCCGCCGGTGAAGCCGACCTCCTGCACCGGGTCCGGCCGCGCCTGCGCCTCATCCAGGAAGGAGGCCACCTCCGCAGCGGACAGGTAGGCCAGGGCGTCGTTGCGCGGGCTGCTCTCGATGTAGCAGCGGGCGCAGGCCAGGTTGCAAAGGGTGCCGGTGTTGAACCACAGGGTGCGCAGCGCGGACAGGGCCACGCTGGCGCGCTGCTCGCCCTTCGCGGTGCGGAGGGGGTCGGCGAACTTGGCGCGGTCCAGTGCAGCCTGCGGCAAGCGGGAAACCCCTGACATCCTCGCTGGAAATGGTGCGCAGGGCGGAAAGTTCAGGGTCCGCCCGTCACATGGCCGGAACGGGGCCTGGGCGGAAGCGTTGCCCCGCAGCCTGATCAATGGAGCTGCCCATGGCAAGCTGGGCCACCACGCTGCGCCGCGCCCTGGTTTCGGGGACGCTCGCGAGCGCCGCATCGACCGCGGCCCTCGCCGCAGCCTCCCGGGCGGAGGGCAAGACCGCCTTCCAGCCGGCCAACTCGACCAGCCACTGGCTGCATGGCGAGCAGGCCGGCGATTTCCGGGGGGCCGACCTGGCCCGCACGGCGGTTGGGTTGGCCACGCACCAGGCGGCCACCCTGTTCTGGGCCGTGCTGTTCGAGCGTTGGATCAGCGCCCGCCGCCCTCTCTCCGTGAGCGCCGCCCTGCGGGACGCGCTGGCGATGTCGGCCCTCGCCGCGGCCGTGGACTATGGCGCAACCCCCAAGCGGTTCACCCCGGGATGGGAGTTCGTGCTGTCCAAGCGGTCCATGGCCGCAGGCTACGCCGCCATGGCGCTCGGCCTGGCGGCGGGGGCTTTGGCCACGCAGTCCCGAACGGCCTGAAGCGCCTCATTTCGTGCGGCGGCGTGGGCTTGCCGGCAGGGCGGGCGGCGTGGCCGCGGGCATGGCTGGCCGCGGCTTGGCGCAGGCCGCCGCGAGCAAGGCGTCCACCCGCTCGGCGGAGCAGGTGGCGGCCACGTAGCCCAGCCCGGCCTGCCGCAGCCGCTCGTGCAGCGCCGGGTCCTCGTGCAGCAGCAGGATGCGCGCGGCAAACTCCTCCGCCGCGTCGGCGATGACGGCCTCGAACTCCTCCGGCAGGTCCATCCCCTCCGCCGCGCAGCGCGTCAGCACGCAGGGCACGCCGGCGGCCAGGCTGGTGAGCACCTTGCCCTTCAGCCCGGCGCCGAACCGCAGCGGCGCCACCGTCAGCCGCATCCGCGCCAGGACGGGCCGCAAGTCCGGCACCTGGCCGAGCAGCTTCACCCCGGGCCGCGCCAGCGCGCGCACCGAGTCCGGGGCGTGGCTGCCCACGATGGAGCACTGGATGCCGGGCGCTGCCGCGTGCAGGTGGGGCAGCACGTCGCCGACCAGCCATTCCGCCGCGTCCACGTTCGGGCTGTGGCGGAAGCCGCCGATCAGGGCGAAGCCGGAGCGCCCGCTGAACGGCGCGGCGCCGGGCTGCAAGGGGACGGTCCAGGGCAGCACGTGGACCGGCGTCCGCACGCCGGCAGCCAGCGCCAGGTCCCGCTCGTGGGACGAATGCACGACGACGCTGTCGGCCGCTGCCAGGGCCGCCATCTCCGCCTGCTCCAGCGCTGCGGCCTGGGTTTCAAGGGCGGGCGCCTGCTTGACCAGCGCCTCCCGCCGGCTGCGGAGGTGGTGCAGGTCGGCCACGCTGAACAGGATGGTGCTGCCCGGGAAGCGCTGGCGGATCATGGAGGCGTACTTGGTCATGTTCGCCACCCGGTGGATGTAGAACAGGTCGTGGCGCAGCGCCTCGCGGCGGAATATCTCCTCCACCGACTGGTAGTAGGGCGCGTAGTAGCACTGGATGCCGACCCGCTCGAGCGCCTCGGTGTAGGCCCCGGCCTTCGCCATGCTGTCGGCGCCGACGAAGGACACCTTGTAGCCGAGCCGCTGCAAGGAGCGCATGTGCTCCAGCGCCGCGTTCGACCCGGCGTCCTGGTCCGGCGTGGGCGCCGCGTCGTCGATGAACAGGGCGCGCCGGGTCACCAGCCGCTCGGCCGCCAGCCGCGGGTCGGCGCCGTCCAGCGGGAAGGCTTGCAGGGCCTCGGACCAGGTGCGGACGAAGGTGCGCTGGTTCAGCCGCTGGAACCGCTTCATGCCCGCGCCGTCCAGGTCCGTCCCGGCCGAGGCGCCCTCGTGGTGGATCACGCGGGAGGCCGGCTGCACCACCACGCGCAGCCCGGCGGCGCGCACCTTGAAGCAAAGGTCGGTGTCCTCGTAATAGGCCGGCGCGAACGCGGCAGAAAGGCCGCCCACCTGCCGGAACAGCGCGCGGGGGATCATCAGCGCGGCGCCCGAGACGTAGTCGGCATCGCGCAGGAAGCAGTATTCCGGCCGGCCCGGGTCGTCGCCGCGGCCCCAGTTCATGCCCCCGCCCTGCCGCCAAACGATGCCGCCCGCCTCCTGCAGCGTGCCGTCCGGGTACAGCAGCTTGGAGCCGGCCACGCCCACCGCCGGGTCGGCCGCGAAGGTGGCGGCCAGCTCGTCCAGCCAGCCGGGCTGCACGAGGGTGTCGTTGTTCAGCAGCATAAGGTGCTGGCCGCGCGCCGCCGCCGCCGCCGCGTTCACCGAGGCCACGAAGCCCAGGTTGGCCCCGTTGCGCAGCAGCCGGACGCCGCCGGACAGCAGCAGGGCGGCATAGACCGTCTCGTCCGTGGAGCCGTCATCCACCACGATGACCTCCAGGCTGGCGTCCGGCCGGTTCAGCATGATTGAGTCGAGGCAGCGGTAGGTGTGGGCGAACTGGTTGCGCGCGGGGATGATGACGGTGACATCGGGCTGCGCCGCGTCCGGCAGGTGCAGTGCCGGGTATTGCGCCAGCACGGCCCCGGCGGCCTGCCGCAGCACGTCGGACAAGGCTGCGTCCTGGTGGACGAGGCGATGGAACCGCTCGCGCCGGTCCTGGGCAGACGCTTCGAGGGCCGACTGGCGGGCCAGGACAAGGTCCAGGTGCCGCAGCAGCCAGGTGGCCAACCCATGCAGGTCGCTGGCGGAGCTTGCCGCGGCTGCGGCGGCTGCGACGGCTGCCGTCAGTTGCGACAAGGTTTCGTCGTTCAGCAGGATGCGCGGGTTGGGGAGGGTGACCGGGGAGCCGGTCAGGTCCTGCCCGGTTGCGCGCACCCTCGCGCGCAGCGTCACGGCCGGCTCGGTGAACATGGCGGCCGGCAGGCTGGCCGCGAAGGAATGGCGGCCGTCGCCGTAGCCCATGCCTTGCAGGTCCGCGCGGAACTGGTCGGCCAGAACCCGGCAGACGAGGTCGTCGCCGTGCAGGATCTCCAGCTCGACGGGTTCGAGGGGGTGCGCCGGGTCGAACGCCCAGCCCGACATGGATTGAAGGCTGCTGCTGTCGACATGGCCGATGGTTGCCGGGGCCGTGGTGTCGGGCATGGTGCGGTGATGCCTGGGGTTGCCGTCTTGAGGCAGGTTGACGCTGGAACGCGCATGGCGCGGACGAAGCCGCAGGGATGACCTAGTATAAGGCTGCGCCGAGCGGAACGGCCTGCGCGAGGTGGCTTGCGCATGGCTCAGCTTGGGACGCGACGCCTCATGGCTGGCTGGACGGCTGCAGCCAAGGTTGTCATGGAGGCGCAGACATCCGACAAGCGTGACTTGGGACGTGATTTCTGGAAATGGATGGTCACGTGGAGGGGATCGGTTGCCAGGATTTCGGGCGTGCACTGGCGTGAAAGCCTTGACCGGGCCTCGACTATAGCCTTTCGAGCCATCCACCGGATTGCAGCGGGAGGATTGCGCTGTGCATTTCGTGTCTTGCTTGCCCGACACACTCTACAAGTCCAGCGAACTGTCCGGAACGCACCAAGTCCAGGCAGACTTGGAAAGCTTCAGCGCAGAGAGTCAGGGTCATTGCCATTTCGTTGCCAGCTTGTACGAGGCTTACCGCTACGAGCGCCCGCCCGCTGAAATCCACACGAAGAACGCCGCTTTCAGGACGGAGCTGCTGCATTATTACGACGCTTGCAACAACGCGAACAAGGCAGGCGCGCAAAGCGTCCTGGTCCGCCTGAGGTCGGGCCTGCTGCACCAGAGCCTCCTGTTCAGCGACACCGAGAACGGTTTGCGGGTTGTGTATGAGACAAACCGGATGAATGACCGTCCGTGGGTTGAACAGGTTGATCTCGCAGGCCGCGACATCGAGGCACGCAGCCTCACGGGATCGAAGGCGATCAACTTCTTCCTAGGCTCGGCAGGGTCCAACAACTACGGGCATTGGCTCATCGACGACCTTCCGCGCGCGCGCGCCTTCGCGGCGCTCCGGGATGAGGCGGCCGGCCGGCCGATCCGCATCTGGATCAACTCCGACAGCATGGTCATTGACCATGTCCGGTCGGAGTCGCTTCATCAAATCTGCGCCGGCCTGGGAGATGTCGAGGTTCGGCTGCTGCGCCCTGGCCGCGTCTACGCATTCAGCAACCTTTATTACGCAACCCCCGTCAGCTACCATCCGGTGCTGAAATGCCCGGAAGCGCTGCGGTTCCTCAACGAACGCTTGCGGCTGGGCCAGTCGGGGAACGGCCGCATCTTCATCACCCGGCGGGACCGTGGCAAGCGCTCGCTCGTCAACGTTGCAGCGATCCAGGCCTTGCTGGAAGCGCGAGGGTTCGCGACCGTGGATGTCGAGGCGATGAGCTTTGCTGAGCAGGTCCGCGCCTTCGCAGGCGCGAAGGTCATCGTCGGCTGCATGGGAGCGGCGATGACGAACTGCCTGTTCGCGAAGGATGCGACGACCACGATCTACCTCGGCCCGGAAGGATGGCTGGAACCCTTCTACTGGGACCTTGCCGCCGTCCGGTCGCACCGCTACGTCGCGTGTTTCGGGCCAACCTGCAGCGGCGATCTCCCTGCGCACCTGAGTTCCTATGTCATCGACCCGGCAATGCTTCAAGACGTTTTGGACGAGGTGGCGCCCGGGTAGGGCCAGGCGCGGCACCTTCTTCAGACCCAGTTGGGTTTAAAGCTTAGGCAAGCCTTCACATGAGCTTGGTGACGCCGTCGAACGTGACGCTGGCGCCGTCGCTCAGGATGACCTTCAGCGAGCCGGCGACCACGGCTTGGCTGGAGATCGCGTTGGCGCTGAAGTCGGCCGTGTCGCGGCCAACATGGAAGTTCTGCACGTCGATGGACCGGTTGCCGCTGCCCGTGACGAAATCATAGGTGTTCGTGCCGGCGCCGCCGACGACGGTGCTGCTGCCGGCGCCCAGGTAGCTGACGTCGTTGCCCGCGCCTTCGGTGAACAGGCCCGTTCCCGTGCCGGCGTGGAACACATCGTCCGCGCTGCCTCCCGTCACGGTCAGGTTGCCAGACCCGGCCTCGATGATCATGGCGCCGGCGCCGCCAGTGACGCTGGACGCCTCGCCGCCGCCGATGAAGGTCATCTGCCCGGAACCGCCGATGATGGTGTCTTGCCCGTTGCTGCGAACCAGAGAGCTGCCTGCCCCTGCGGTGACCTTGGACGCGGTAGAGGCGCTCGTCGTGGTCGTCAGCCCGTTGCCGGCGCCGCCTGTCACCGTGGCGCTGCCGCCGTTCAAGCCGACGAACGCGTTGTCGCCGTTGCCCGTCTCATGGATGCTGACGGTGCCGCCCGTGTTGAAAAGCTCGAATGACGGGCTGGTCACGTCAACCGTGGCATTCGAGCCTGCCGTGGTGTGAACCCAATCCGAGCCGGTCGTCTGGCACATCACCGTGGCGCTGCCGTCCACCTGGATCGCGTTGTTCCCCGTGCTGTCTTGGATCGCGTCGTTGCCCCGCGAGATCACCGTGCTGTTGCCGGTGCCCAGCGTCAC
>CAXTNC010000083.1:11183-13739 GCA_964245495.1 uncultured Acetobacteraceae bacterium | reverse complement strand
CCCAGCTCGACGCCGCCTGCGCGCGGCAAGAAGCCCGCGAGCGCGCCCAGCAACGCGACTAGGAACGCGACCAGGAGCGGGCGCGGGACCGCGGCGGCAGGTGAGGCTTCCCGCCTGCGCCGTTTGCGTCAGCGGCCGGCAAAGGCCGCCGTGAAGAAGTCGCGCCCGCCGAAGTTGCCGGACTTGAGCGCCAGCCGCAGCGCCGGGCCGTCCCCCTCGGCATGGGTCCAGGGCACGCCGGGGGCGATCTCCGCGCCGATGCGCAGCCGCCGCACGCCCAGGCGGGCCGCCACGGCCCCTGCCGTTTCGCCGCCCGCCACCACCAGGCGGCGCACGCCCCGCTGCACCAGCCCGGCCGCCGCCAGCGCCAGCGCCTCCTCCACCAGCGCGCCCGCCGCGTCCCGGCCCAGCCTGGCCTGCAACGCCGCCACCCGGTCGGGCGGGGCGGAGGCGGCGATCACCACGGGCGCATCCCCCAGCTTGCCGTCCGCCCAGTCCAGCGCCTGCCGCGCCAGGGCGGCGGCGTCCGGGGTGGCGA
The DNA here is from genome assembly GCA_964245495.1 of uncultured Acetobacteraceae bacterium. Classification (GTDB taxonomy): domain Bacteria; phylum Pseudomonadota; class Alphaproteobacteria; order Acetobacterales; family Acetobacteraceae; genus LMUY01. Next base: position 13,201 of record CAXTNC010000083.1, on the reverse strand, counting down.
GCGGGTCCAGCTCCAGCGTCGCCAGCTGGTCGCGCGCCGCGCCCAGCTGGTACAGCGTGGCGCGCGAGCAGGACCCGGCGAGCACGGCGGCGAACCCCCCCACCTCCGGCAGCGCCGCCGCATCCGCCTCCCGCAGCAGCCCGGCGGCGCGGAAGTTGCCCGGCAGCCCCATCGCCACGCCCGAGCCGCCGGTGATCAGCGCGTGGCCGGCGGCGGCCTCGCCGATCGCCAGCAGGTCCGCCTCCGTGATCGCGTCCACCACCGCGTAGCGCCGGCCCTGCTCCTTCAAGCCCGCCAGGGTGCGGCGGATGGCGCCCGCGCCCTGCGCCACCGTGGCCCACGGCACCAGCCCCACCGTGCCGTCCGTTTGGCGGGACAGCACGCGCAGGAGATTCGCGTCGCGCATGGGCGTCAGCGGGTGGCGCTCCATGCCGCTTTCGCTGAGCAGGGCGGCGCCCACGAACAGGTGGCCCTGGAACACGGTGCGGCCGTTGGCGGGCAAGGCGGGGCAGGCCAGCGCGAAGCCGCAGCCGAGCGCCGCCACCAGCGCGTCCGCCACCGGGCCGATGTTGCCGGCCTCCGTGCTGTCGAAGGTGGAGCAGTACTTCTGCAGCACCTGGCGGCACCCGGCGGCCTGCAGCCAGCGCAGCGCCGCCAGGCTGTCCGCCACCGCCTGCGCGGCTGGGCAGGTGCGGGACTTCAGCGCCACCACCACCGCGTCCGCCTCCGGCGGCGGGCCGGTCGGCACGCCGAGCAGCTGCACCGTGCCCATGCCGCCGCGCGCCAGGGTGGAGGCGAGGTCCGTGCCGCCGGTGAAGTCGTCGGCGATGCATCCTAGAAGCATGGCGCGGCGATCTCCGCGAACGCCGCGGCCTGCTCGGCCCAGCTCGGCAGGCTCCGGCCGATCTGCCACGCGGCCTCGGCCATGTCCGCCCGCAGCGCCCGGTCGAACACCAGCCGGCGCATGGCCTTGGACAAGCCTTCCCAGTCGCCCGGGTGGCACACCACGCCGGCCTCCGGCGCCACCAGCTCCGCCGCCGCCCCCCCGGCGGTGATGGCGACCGGCAGGCCGCGGCGCAGGGCCTCGGCGGCCGGGGCGCAGTAGCCCTCCCACTCCGTCGCCAGGGCGAACAGGTCGGCCCGCTGCCATTCCGCTTCCAGCGCCGCCGCCTCCAGCACGCCGGCGAAGCGGACCCGGCCCGCGCAGCCGTCCGCCTCCGCCTCCGCGCGCAGCAGGGCGGCATGAGCCGGGTCCCGTCCGGGGTCGCCGACGATGACCAGGCTCCACTGGAGGTCGAACAGCCGGGCCAGGGCGCGCAGCAGCACGGCGTGGCCCTTGCGGGGGACCAGGGCGCCGATGGAAAGGATCGAGCAGCCCGGCGTGCCGGGGCTGCGCGGCGCGTCCGGCACGCCGGGGCGGAGCAGGGCGGCGCGCGCCGGGTCCACCTCGAACTCGCCCAGCAGGCGGTCCAGCACCGGCTGGCTGGTCGCCACCACCCGGCGCAGCAGCGGCAGCCGCTCGCGCTCCGCCGCCCGCACCGCCTCGCGGTCGGCGGGGTCGGCCAGCGCGGTCGGGTGGTGGATCAGCCCGACCGCCCCGGCGCAGTCCCCCAGCGGCACGGACGGGAGCAGCCGCCCGTCGATGACGGTGACGCCGCCCGGCCCCACGCGGTGCCCGGCCGCCGTCAGGGCCGCGGCCAGCGCCCGGATGCACGCGCCGCCGCCCTCGTGCGACGCCGGGCCTCCGGACGCCGCGAAGTTGAAGTCCGCCATGCCCCGGGGATAGCACGGAGCCTGGCCTGCGTCATGCGCGCGCGGACAGCGCCCACCCGGGCGACGGCCCGGCGGCGTAGGCGCCCAGGCGTCCGTAGCGCCCTTCCGGGCTGCTGGCGCGGGCGGCCTGCACGAGCACCCCCAGCACGCGGGACTGCACGGCGATGCCGCGCTCCAGCAGGCGGCGGTTCTCCTCCGCCAGGTCCCGCAGCCGGCTGGCGGCCGTGCGCAGGGCGGGATCAACC
>CAXTNC010000083.1:8283-11173 GCA_964245495.1 uncultured Acetobacteraceae bacterium | reverse complement strand
GCGCTGAACAAGGCGGCGGCGGCCACCGCCTTGTTCAGCGCCGCCGCGGCGTCCTGCTTGTCCGCCAGCAGCGCGCCTGCCGCCGGCAGGTCGAGGGCGCGCAGCATCGCGTTCTCCGCTTCCAGCGTGTCCGCCAGCTGCTCCGTGGCGGCCGTGAGTGCTTCGGTCATTGCTCGTTCCCCTGCTGCATCTGCGCTTCCTGCATGTGGATCATCTGCCGGAACACTGGCTGCGCGATTCCCAACCCCCCGCCATGGGCGATCTGCTTGGCCAGGGCGTCGATCATCATCGGCTTCCAGGACTGCTCCGCTTCGCCGCCGCCCATCGGGCCGCCGGAGGTGTCCACCGTGTCGAACATGGGCGACAGGAACTGGTTGAGCGCCATCGCCTCGAAATCCTGCGCGGAGGACCAGGCCTTGCGCACGGCGGCGGGGGGCAGGGCGGTGGTGATCACCGGGGCGTCCATCAGCGCACCTGCAAGTCGGCTTGCAGCGCGCCGGCCGCCTTGATGGATTGCAGGATGCTGATCATGTCGCGCGGCCCCACCCCGAGCGAGTTGAGGCTCGCCACCAGGTCCCGCAGCGTGGCGCTGCCGCGGATGATGCCGAGCCGCTTGTCCGACGAGTCGTCCACCTGCACGCTGGTGCGCGGCACCACCGCCGTCGTGCCGTTGGAGAGCGGCGCGGGCTGCGACACCTGCGGCGTTTCCGTCACCCGGATGGTCAGGTTGCCCTGCGCGATGGCGACGGTGCTGATGCGCACGTTGGCGCCCATCACGATGGTGCCGCTCGCCTCGTCGATCACCACCACCGCCGGGCTGTCCGGCTCCACGCGGAGGTCCTCGATGCGGCTCAGCGTGTCCACGGCGTCCTGGCCAAGCAGGTTCAGCGCCACCGTGCGCGGGTCCTTGACCGCCGCGATGCCGCCGCCCAGGGCCGCGTTCACCGCCACCGCCACGCGCCGCGCGGTGGTGAGGTCCGGGTTGCGCAGGGCGAGCCGCATCTCGCCGCGGCTGCCGAGCTGGAACGGCAGCTCCCGCTCCACCGTGGCGCCGTTGGCGATGCGCGCGGAGGTCGGCACGTTGCGGGTGACGGAGCTGGCGGCGCCCCGGGCGGAGATGGCGCCGGTGGCCAGCGCGCCCTGCGCCACGCTGTACACCTCGCCGTCCGCGCCCATCAGCGGCGTCACCAGCAGGGTGCCGCCGGTCAGGTCCTTGGCGTCGCCCAGGGCGGACACGCTCACGTCGATGCGGCTGCCGGTGCGGGAAAACGCGGGCAGGCTGGCCGTCACCATCACGGCGGCGACGTTCTTGGTTTGCAGCTTGGTTTCCTGGTCCCGCGTGTTGACGCCGAGGCGCTCCAGCATGCCAATCAGCGATTGGCGGGTGAACACCGCGTTGTCCAGCCGGTCCCCCGTGCCGTTCAGCCCCACCACCAGGCCGTACCCCACCAGCTGGTTCTCCCGGATGCCTTCCACGTCCGCGATGTCCTTGATCCGCACCTGGGCGCCGGCGGGCGAGCCGAGGACGAGCAGCAGCAGGAAGGCGGCAAGCAGCAGGGGTCGCACGGGATGCAGGTCTTTCCGGCTCGTTCAGCTTTCGGCGGCACTATGGCCCCGACCATGTGGGCAAACCGTTACCGCAAGCCGCGTGCCAGCCTCCAAGCCGCTGAATCCAGCGGCTTGCCCGGCGCGCTGCCCGGCATGCCTTGCCGGGTTGGGCAAAAGGAGCCGGGCCGATGATGGGCGTGAAAGCCGTGGCCGCCGCGACGCCGGCCGCCGGGCCGCGACGCCCTGCCGCAGATGGCGGGTTCGCGGTGTCCGGCGGGGCGGGGCCGCTTCCCGCGGCGGCGGCCATGCCGGCCGGGCCGGTCGGGGGCATGTTGCTGCTGCAGGAGATGGATGCCGGCCCGGCCCGGGACCGCGGGGCCCGCAAGCACGGCCGCGCCATGCTGGACGCCCTGGCCGCCTTGCAGCGCGCCCTGCTGGACGGCGGCGAAGACCCGGCGGCGCTGGACCGGCTGGCCGCCCTGCTGCAGCACTGCCCCGAGGCGTCCGACCCCGGGCTGCGCGCCACGGTCGCCGCCGTGGCGCTGCGGGTGCATGTGGAGCTGGCCCGCCGTGGCCGCTGAACGGCGCTGTGGCGCATCGGTGACAGGAGGAAGTCCAGGCAGGGATTGGGTTTGGCCCGGTTGCACCGCCGCGTCTGTGCCCTTGGCGACACGGTGGGGCGCCGCTATACACCCGCGCATTCGGACCTCGACGGCGCCCCGGCGCGAAGGATGGCGGACGTGATGCTCACCCTCCCACCCGACTACCGTCCCTCCGAGGATGACGAGTTCATGGACTCGCGGCAGGCGGAGTACTTCCGCCAGAAGCTCCTGCGCTGGCGCAACGACCTGCTGCGCGAGGCGGACGGCACCCTGGCCAGCCTGTCGGAAGGCGGCATCCACGAGGCCGACATCACCGACCGCGCCAGCGTCGAGACCGACCGGGCGCTGGAGCTGCGGACGCGGGACCGGGCGCGCAAGCTGATCAGCAAGATCGACCAGGCGCTGCTGCGCATCGAGGGCGGCAGCTACGGCTTCTGCGAGGAAACCGGCGAGCCGATCGGCCTCAGGCGCCTGGAAGCCCGCCCGATCGCCACCCTGTCGATCGAGGCGCAGGAGCGGCACGAGAAGATGGAGCGCGTTCACCGGGACGAATGAGTGTGCTAAGGTCCCTGCCAGAGGCGGCCCCAGGGACAGGCATGGACGCGAGCGAACTGTACGACACCGATTTCCTGGCCTGGACGGAGCAGCAGGCGGCGGTGCTGCGGCAGATGTCCGCCGCGTCCAACAGCTTGGACGCGGCGCACCTCGCCGAGGAGATCGAGGATTTGGGCAAGCGCGAC
>CAXTNC010000083.1:0-8183 GCA_964245495.1 uncultured Acetobacteraceae bacterium | reverse complement strand
GCCGAGGAGATCGAGGATTTGGGCAAGCGCGACCTGCGGGAGGTGGAAAGCCTCATCCGGCAAATCCTGCTGCACGCAGCCAAGGCCGCGAGCGATCCTGGCAGCGAAGCGGTCGGCCACTGGCGCAGCGAGGTCACGGCATTCCGGCAGTCAGCGCGCCGAGCCTTCGCGCCGTCGATGCGGCAAGCCATCGAAATTGCCGGCCTGTGGCTGGACGCAGCTGCGACCCTTGCCGCGCCCTTGCAGCGGATGCAGCGGCTGGCGATGCTGGCCGAAGCCGAGCGCACGGGATGTCCCGTGACGCTCGACCAGGTGTTGGCGGGCAGCCTGGACATCGACGAGTTCCTGGCCCTGTTCGCGGCGGCCCCTTTGGCGGGAGGGGTTTAGCGGCAATGGCATGGCCTTGCTTGCCCATGGCGGCCTTCTTCCTGGATCGACGCACGCTGCAGCCGCGCCGGGTCAGAACGGCAACAGGATGTCCATGATCTGCTGGCCGTAGCGCGGCGTTTGCAGGTCGGTCAGCGTGCCGCGTCCGCCGTAGCCGATGCGGGCCTCCGCCATGCGGTCGTGCACCACCGTGTTGTCGCTGGCGATGTCCTGCGGGCGCACCACGCCGCTCACCTGCAGCTGCCGCAGCTCGCTGTTCACCCGCACCTCCTGCCGCGCCGTCACCACCAGGTTGCCGTTGGGCAGCACCTGCGTCACCACCCCGGCCAGCCGCAGCGTCACCGTCTCGTTGCGGGTGATGGTGCCGGTCCCGGTGTTGGCGTTGGTGCTGTTGGTGTTCAGCAGGTTCTTCGGATCCACCCCCACGGCGGCGGCCTTGGTTTCCAGGCCGCCGAGGTTGGGGATGCCGACGGCCTCGCTGCCGGTCCGCGTGGTGCCGGTGGCGTTGGCCAGGGCGGCGGTGTCGGCGATGTTGACCAGCACGGTCAGGATGTCCCCCACCTGGGCCGCGCGCTGGTCCTTGAAGAAGGCGCGGCTGCCGGACCGCCACAGGCTGTTCACCTGCACCGGCGCCAGCTCCGGCCGCGGCATCGGCATGGAGACCGGGCGCCAGGCCGGGTCCCTCGTGGGGTCGCTGGTGGGGGACAGCGCCGGCGGCCGGCCCACCTCGGACAGCTTGGACAGCGCGCCGCAGCCGGACAGCGCCAGCGCCGTGCCGAGCCACAGGGCAGCCCTCATCGTGCGGCTGCCCGCGCGTCTTACCATTGCGCGGCCACCCGCACGGGGGCGCTGGCGCCCGGCGGCAGCAGCACGGGCGCCGTGCCGCTCACCCGCACCTGGCTGTTGCCCATCACCTCGCCTTCCACGACCGCGCGGGACGCCGCGTTCAGCACCCGCACCCGCTCGCCCATCGAGCCGGCGTCCATGGCGACGCCTTGCGCGCTCACCGAGACGCCGTTGCCGTCCAGCAGCATCTGGACGTTCTCCCCTTTGCGCACCGCCATGGGCCGGCCGATGTCGGCCAGCAGCAGCGGCGCTCCGGCGCCCACCGGGTGGCGCATGACCATGCCGACCGCCTGGGCCGCCGCCTGCACCGTGCCTTCCCGCACGGCGGCGGCCCGCAACCGGGCGGTCTGGATGTCCCGCGGGCCGATCAGGTCGCCGGGCATCATCCGGTGGGCGGCCACGGGCAGCTCGGCCATCTCCGTCACCCGGCCGGACAGGCGCACGTGGGCCGGGGCCATGCCCGCGGCCGTCACGGACAGCATGGCGGTGAACCGGCCGCTGAGGCCGTCATACTCCAGCTGTCCCACCTCCGCCCTGGCGGGGACGCCTGCCGGGACGCTCGGCGCGGTGAAGCCGGGCACGTCCACGTCGGCCTCCGCGGACACGCCAGCCACGGCCAACGCGGCGCGCAGGGCGGCCAGCGCCTCCTCGCGCGGGAGGGCGCGGCCGGGCCATTCCAGCGCGATGCGGTCGGCCGTGCTGGCAGGCCGCCAGTCCACGCCGAACTGGCGCGCGATGGCGGCGAGCTGCGGCGCTTCCACCACGATGCGGCCGCCGGGCGCGGGGCCTGGGCCGATGGCGCGGTCGTTCTCCACGCCCTCGAACAGGTCCGACAGCCAGACCGCGGGGCGGGACAGCGCCGTGTCCTCCCGCAGCGTGGCCGCATGGCAGGCAGGCGCCAGGAGCAGCGCGGCCAGCAGGGCAGGGATGGTCCGCACGGCGCTCACCGCAGGTTCGTCAGGGTGGACAGCATCTGGTCCGAGGTGGTCAGCACCTTGCTGTTCATCTCGTAGGCGCGCTGGGCGGTGATGAGGTTGGAAATCTCCGTCACCACGTTGACGTTGGAGCCTTCCACGAAGCCTTGCAGCACGCTGCCGAACCCGGGCGCGTTCGGCTGCCCGGTGACGGGGTTGCCGCTGGCGGCGCTTTGCAGGAACAGGTTGTCGCCCTGCGCGTCCAGCCCGCCCTCGTTGGGGAACACCGCGAGCTGCAGCGTGCCGACCGTGGTGGCCGCGGTTTGTCCCGCCTGGCTCACCTGCACCGCGCCTGCCGGGCTGATCGTCACGGCGGTGGCGTTGGTGGGGATCACGATCCCACCCGAGACCGGATACCCGGCAGCGGTGACGACCGTGCCGTCCGGCGACAGGCCGAAGGTGCCGTCCCGCGTGTAGGCGGTCTCTCCGGAGGGCAGGGTGACCGGGAAGTAGCCCGCGCCCTGCACCGCGAGGTCCAGGCTGTTGGACGTTTGCTGCAGGGTGCCCTGCTCGTTGATGCGGTAGATCGCCGCCGTGCGCACGCCCAGGCCCACCTGCACCCCGGCCGGCGCCACCGTGCCGCTGTCCGACGTGTTGGAGCCGACCCGCTGCATGTTCTGGTAGATCAGGTCCTGGAACTCGGCCCGGCGCCGCTTGAATCCCGTGGTGGTCATGTTGGCCAGGTTGTTGGAGATGACGTCCACGTTGGTCTGCTGCGCCTGCATCCCCGTGCTGGCAATGTCGAGCGATCGCATGATGGCGGCTCCTTAAGCTTGATGCTGCGTGAGCTTGTCGATGGCGCCCTGCTCGCGCTGCGACTCGGCTTCGACGAACTGGCTGACGAACTGGAACTCCCGCAGCTGGTTCATCATGCGGGTCGTCTCGGCGACCGGCTGGACGTTGCTGTCCTCCAGCGCGCCGCCGACCAGCTTGGGCTGCGCCACAGGGGTCGTGGCCGTCGCGGCGGTCAGCAGGTGGTCGCCCTGCGCCTGCATCCTGTTCGGGTCCGCAGGCGTCACGACGCCGATCTTGCCCAGGCGCCCGTTCTCGCTGGACAGCGTGCCGTCCCCGGCCACGCGCAGGTCCGTGTCGGCGGCGGCCACGCGCAGGGGCTGCCCGGCGGTGTCCAGCAGCGCGTTGCCGTCGCCGTCCGCCACCGTGCCGTTCGCCCCCAACGCGAACCGCCCGGCTCGGGTCAGCATGGGGCCGGCCTTCGTCTGCACGGTGAAGAACCCGGCGCCGGTGATGGCGATGTCGAGCGGGTTGGCGGTGTGGGACAGCGTGCCCTCCGTCGGCTCGCGGTAGGTGGCGCGGTCCTGCGTGTAGCTGACGGTGCGGCCGCCCCGCACCGGGTCCACGCCCGTCTGGGTTTCCAGCCAGTCGGCGAACAGCATGCGGCCGGTCTTGAAGCCGGGCGTGTTGAGGTTCGCAAGGTTGGTGGCGGTCACGTCCATGGAGCGCTGCTGGGCGACCAGGCGGGACAGGGCGACGGTGGTGGCGTTCTGCATGGCGGGTCCGGCAAGTTTCGCCCGGCACCGTCCGCAAAGCGCGTGCCAGACCGGGTGGCCAGCGAAAGCGGGCGTTGCTGCGGGCAGCCACGCCGAAGTCGGCACATCCTGCCGGGTCAAGCTGGCCGGGCGGGCGTTTGGCGTCGTTGCGGCCTTGTTAACCTTCCCGCGCCACAATGGGCCTGGACGGACGGGAGCCTGGCATGGCGGCGGCGGCAATGGCGGAGGACGCGCCTGCGAAGGATGCCGGCAAGAAGGGCGGCCGGAAGAAGCTGGCCCTGGCCGCAGCGCCCGTGCTGCTGCTGGCGGCCGGCGCCGGCCTTTGGTTCACCGGGATTGTGCCGGGGATGCTGGGAATGGGCCGCAAGCCGGCTGCCAGCGAGGCGGAGCTGGCGCACGCAGCGCCCGTGTTCGTCGAGCTGCCGGAGATGATCGCCAACCTGAACTCGCCGGGCCGCCGGCCATCCTACGTGAAGCTGAAAGCCCGGCTGCAGCTGGGCAAGGCCGGGGACCAGGCTGCATTCGCCGCGGCCGAGCCTCGGGTGGTTGACCTGTTCCAGACCTACCTGCGGGAGATGCGGCCGGAGGAGCTGCGCAGCTCATCCGGCACCTACCGGCTGCGGGAGGAGCTGCTGGCCCGCTCCAACCTGGCATCGGCGCCGGCCCAGGTGGTGGACGTGCTGTTCAGCGAGCTGCTGGTCCAATGAGCGAGGCCGAGGGCGCGGAGGGGAGCACGGTGGCAAGCCCCTCCGAGCGCGTCCTGAACCAGGCCGAGATCGACAGCCTGCTCAACGTGGATGACGGCCCGGCGGCGGATGACAGCCGCTCCGGGATGCACCGGATCATCTCCTCGGGCCTGGTGTCCTACGAGCGGCTGCCGATGCTGGAGGTCGTGTTCGACCGCCTGGTCCGCATCATGTCCACCAGCCTGCGCAACTTCACGTCCGACAACGTGGAGGTCTCGATCGAGACCATCCTTTCCCTGCGGTTCGGGGACTACCTGAACTCCATTCCGCTGCCCGCCATGCTGGCCGTGTTCAAGGCGGAGGAGTGGGACAACTACGGCCTGCTGATCATCGACTCCGCCATGATCTACTCCGTGGTGGACGTGCTGCTCGGCGGCCGCCGCGGCACGGCGGCCATGCGCATCGAAGGCCGGCCCTACACCACCATCGAGCGCACCCTGATCGAGCGGCTGATCCAGCTGGTGCTGCTGGACCTTTCCGCCAGCTTCGACCCGCTCTGTCCCGTGACCTTCAAGTTCGAGCGGCTGGAGGTGAACCCGCGCTTCGCCACCATCAGCCGCCTGTCCAACGCGGCGGTGCTGGCGCGCTTGCAAGTGGACATGGAAGACCGCGGCGGCCGCATGGAGCTGCTGCTGCCCTACGCCACGCTGGAGCCGGTGCGCGAGCTGCTGCTGCAGCAGTTCATGGGCGAGAAGTTCGGCCGCGACAGCATCTGGGAAACCCACCTGGCGGAAGAGCTGTGGGCCACGGAGGTGGACCTGGACGTGGTGCTCGACGAGCAGGTGATGAGCCTGGCGGACGTGCTGGCGCTGAAGCCTGGCAGCCAGATCGTGCTTGGCAGCGGCCCGGGCAGCTCCGTGCAGCTCCGCTGCGGCAACGTCACCCTGTTCGAGGGCCGGGTCGGCCGCAGGAAGGACCAGGTGGCCGTGCGGATCGACCACGAAGTTGCGCAACTCCCGCACGCGGGCTGACACGGAAAGGATGGGGCATGGGCGGGTGGCAACTCGTGCTGGAGGTGGTGCTGATCGGGTTGCTTGGCGCAACCCTGTTCCATGCCTTGAGGCTGGAACGGGCGCTGGGCGTGGTGCGCCGGGACCGGGCGGAGCTGGAAAGCCTGCTGCAAGGCTTCAACGACAGCACGCGCCAGGCTGAGAACGGCGTGGAGCGGCTGCGCGGCGCGGCCGAAGGCGCCGGCCGCCACATCGCACGCCAGATCGAGGCGGCGGCCAGCCTGAAGGATGACCTCGCGGCCTTGACGGAGCGCGGCGAACGGTTGGCCGACCGCCTGGACGGCCAAGTCCGTGCCGGCCGCCCCGCTGAGGCGCCGGCTGCCCGCTATGCAGCGCCGGAGCCAGCCTTCCCCGAGGCCGGCGGAGCGCGCGTGCGCAGCCAGGCGGAGCGGGACCTGCTGCGCGCCCTGCGGGTGACCCGGTGAGCCGTTTCGGGCGCCCGCGCCTGCTGCCGGCGACCCTCGCCGTCGGCGCCGCGCTGCTGGCGACCAAGACGTTCGGCGTGGCGCTGGCGTTCATGCCGGTGCCCCAAGCCCAGGCGGCGACTCCGCCAACCCCGGTCGCCGCTCCGGCCGCGACAGCGCCGGCTCCCGCTGCCGTGCCCGTCCCTGCGCTCCCGGCGCCGGAGCCGAGCGCGCCATCGACGCCCGCGGTCAGCGACGCCGAACGCCAGCTCCTGCAAGACCTGCGCGCGCGCCGCAGGGAGCTTGAGGCGCGCGAGCAGGCCCTGACGCAACGCGAAGACGTGCTTGCCGCCGCCGAGCAGCGCTTGGAGGCCCGCGTCGCCCAGCTTTCAGGCCTGCAAGCCCGCCTGGAACAGCTCGACCACGAGCGGCTCAGCCATGACGAGGCGAACTGGGCGGGCTTGGTCAAGGTTTATGAAACCATGAAGCCGCATGATGCAGCCGCCATCTTCAACGACATGGACCTGGCGGTGCTGCTGCCCGTGGTGGACCGCATGAAGGAAGCCAAGGCCGCCGCCATTCTCGGCATGATGCAGCCTGACCGCGCCCGGCTTGTCACGGCCAAGCTGGCGGCCCAACGCACCCAGGCGGTTGCCGTGCCGGACCGTCCGAACGCAGGCTGAGCACCAAGGATAGTTTGATGATCGACACTTCGGCTGGCGTGCTCATCGTGGATGACTACAAAACCATGCTCCGCATCGTGCGGGGCCTGCTCAGGCAGATCGACTTCCACAACGTGGACGAGGCAAGCAACGGCGCCGCAGCGCTGGAGAAGCTGCGCAACGGCAACTTCGGCCTGGTCATCAGCGACTGGAACATGGCGCCGATGACCGGGCTGCAGCTGTTGCAGGCGGTGCGGGCGGACATGCGGCTGCGCACGACGCCGTTCATCATGATCACGGCCGAAAGCAAGACGGAGAACGTCATCGCGGCCAAGCAGGCGGGGGTCAGCAACTACATCGTCAAGCCGTTCAATGCGGAAACCTTGCAGTCCAAGATCGAGAAGGTCCTGGCGCATGCCTGACTGCCCCGGGTTGACCCGGCATCTGCTGAGCGTGCGCGACCGTTGCGACAGCGCGGCACTCGGCTCCGTTGCTGAGGCCGGCTGGGCCATCTCGAAGCAGGACCTGCAATCGCTGTCTGCCTGCATCGCAGCGGCCCTGGACGAGATGGGCCGAGTGGATGTGCAGCCGATCCTGCAGCTTCATGTTCCGGCGGCCACGGACCAGCTGGACGCCATCGTCTCCCACACGGAAAGGGCGACCAACGCCATCCTGGACGAGTGCGAGAAGCTGGACCTGGCAGCCTCCGACATGTGGTTCCAGCTGGAGGTGAGCGCCGCGACGGCACGCATCTACGAAGCCTGCTCGTTCCAGGACATGACGGCGCAGCGCGTGACGAAAGTGATTCAGGCGCTGCAAGCGATCGAGGCGAAATCGGCGGAAATCCTGCGCGTCATGGGCAGCGACCCGGCGCGTGGGGCAGGCAGGTCCAACGCGCCGGCCCTGCTCAACGGACCGCAGCATCCGCGCGTGGCGATGAGCCAGGCCGCGGTGGACGAGTTGATCGGGAGCTTGCCATGAAGCGGATGCTGCCCATCGCGCTCGCTTTCGCCACCGGTCCGGCATGGGCCGGCGAGCCGGTGCAGGTGCGGGCGGAGACTCACGAGGGCCATGGGCACGTCGTGCTCGACTTCTCCCAGCAGCCCAGCTTCGCGGTCGAGTGCAGCAGGAACGCGGCGACCTTGCGCTTCCAGGGCATGGGCGTCCTTCCGTCGGCTTCCGGCGCTGCGCGCTACATCAAGGGCGTGACCGGCGGCAACGACTCGCTCACGGTGACGACGGCGCCCGGCGCCCGGCTCCGGACCTTGCAGGTCGGCAACCGGCTGGTGGTCGATGTCCTGCAGCCGCCCACGGGCCGGCGGCAACAGGCTGCGCCAACTTGCGAGCCTGTCGCCGCCGCCTTCGCAGCGCCGCCTGCGGCCGTCCCGAACGAGCCGCCACAGGCCGCCACGGCGGCCCAGGCTTCCCAAGCGCCGGACGCGCCCGCCCCAGCCATCCTGCCCGCGGCCGTCCCGGAGCCGACGCCGGCGGCCGCCTCGTCAGGGCAGCAGCTGGCGCTGGCAGCCACCCTGCTGCCCGCGAGGGACGGCAGCGGAAGCGGCGCCCTGCTGCCGTTCGGCCCCCCCGTGGCCGCCGCCGCGTTACGCCGCGGGGCGGAGGCGTGGGTCGTGTTAGACGCGCGCCGG
>CAXTNC010000082.1:0-13867 GCA_964245495.1 uncultured Acetobacteraceae bacterium | reverse complement strand
GGATGCGCCTGCGGGCCAGAACGCGGTCCTGGGCGCGTTCCTGGGCGCGGCGCTGAACGGCAGAGGGGGCCGAAACGGCGCGCACCGGCTGCGGCTGGGCCAGGTGCTGGGCCAGCAGCACGGTGCGCCGCAGGCTGCGGGCGGCGCGCTCGAAGCTGCTCACGCTGCCGGCCAGGTCCGGGGCTGGTCCGCCGCCTGCCTGCGCCGCCGCGTCCTGCGCCCTGGCCCGGCGGTGCACCATGCTGGCCAGGTCCATGGCCATGTCGAGCAGGCCGTGGACGGCGCCGCGGCAGTGCTGCGCGTCCGCCGCCGCCTGCTGGGCGGCAAGGCCGGCAGGCTCGGCGGACACGGGGGAGGGCGGGAAGGACGCGGACGGAACAAGGCGCAAACCAGGGGCAGTCCGCAAGGATTGTTTGCTTGGCTAACGCCAGGGCGGCATGGCTGGGCCAAGGGAAGGTATCGCGGAGATGCCTGCTTCTGGCTGCATCGGCGTCAGTCCGCCGCGGCTCCCTGCAAAGTCCCGTCCACGCCCTCCGGCGCGCGCGTCGCAGCCTGGCGCCCCACCCGGGACCAAGCCGCGTAGAGCGCCGGGACGAAGCACAGCGTCAGCACCGTGGCGGAAACCAGGCCGCCCATGATGGCGATGGCCATCGGCCCCCAGAACACGGAGAACGCCAGCGGCACCAGCGCCAGGATGGCGGCGGCGGCGGTCAGCACGATGGGGCGGGAGCGGCGCACCGTCGCTTCCACGATGGCGAGCGCGGGCGGGCTGCCGGCGGCGATGTCCTGCTCGATCTGGTCGACCAGGATGACGCTGTTGCGCATGATGATGCCGGCCAGCGCGATGAAGCCGAGCGTGGCCACGAAGCCGAACGGCGCGCCGGTCAGCAGCAGCGCCGCGGCCACGCCGATCAGGCCGAGCGGCGCCGTCAGCAGCACCATCGCCACCCGGTTGAACGACTGCAGCTGCACCATCAGCAGCGCCAGCATGGCCGCCAGCATCAGCGGCATCACCTTGTTGATGCTGGCCGAGCCTTTGGCGCTTTCCTCCACGGCGCCCGCCGTCTCGATGCGGTAGCCCGGCGGCAGCGCGGCCTTGATCCCCGCCAGCCCGGCCTCGACCTCCGCCGAGGCGACCGGCGCCTGGATGCCGGGGGTGGTGTCTCCGCGCACCAGCAGCATGGGCGTGCGATTGCGCCGCCACGCCACTGGCTGCTCCAGGCCCCAGCCGACCCGCGCCACCTGGGACAGCGGGACGGCGCGGCCCGCGGCGGCGGGGATGACCACCTCGCCCAGCCCGGCGATGTCCTGCCGCTCGGACGGGATGGCGCGGGCGACCACCGGGATCAGATCCGTCCCCTCGCGGTACTGCGTGACGGTGGCGCCCTGCTGCAGGGTTTGCAGCGTGGTGGCCACGGCCTCGCTGGTCAGGCCGAGCAGCCGCGCCTTGTCCTGGTCCACCGCCACGGTCGCCGTCATGCCCATGGCGCCCCAGCTGCCGCTGACGTTGCGGATGTGCGGGGCCGCCTGCATCACCGCGCGCACCTCGCCGGCGATGCGGCGCAGCGCCAGCGGGTCCGGCCCGGTGATGCGGAACTGCACCGGGTAGCCGACCGGCGGGCCAAGCTCCAAGCGGGAGGGGCGCAGCCGCACGTCGGCGAACTCGCCCGCCAAGCCCCCGTCGGTCAGCGCCACGAGGGTGCGCAGCAGCGCTTCCCGCTCGGCGATGCTTTTGGTGTTGATGACGAACTGGGCGTAGTTCGGCTGGTCCAGCTCCGGCGAGAAGGCGAGGAAGAAGCGCGGCGTGCCGGTGCCGGTGTAGGCGACGCTGGACGCGATGCCGGGCTGGCGGGCCAGCACCGCCTCCAGCCGGCGCACCACGGCCGCCGTGGCGGCGAAGCTCGCCCCTTCCGGCAGCCGCGCGTCGATCAGGATCTCCAGCCGGTCGGAGGCGGGGAAGAACTGGTTGGGCACCCGGCTGAACCCCGCCACGGACAACGCCATGGCCGCCAGCGTCAGCCCGATCACCGTCCAGCGCCGCCGCACGCACCAGGCGACCACGCGGCGGAAGTGGCGATAAGGCGGGCTGTCATACACGTCATGGCGGACGGCGTGCGGCGCGGCCGGCAGCAGCACCGCGCCCAGCAGCGGCACGAACAGCACCGCCACCAGCCAGCTGAACACCAGCGCCAGGCCGACGATGCGGAAGATGTCCTGGGTGTACTCGCCGGTGCTGGACTGGGCGAGGCCGACCGGCAGGTAGCCCGCCGCCGTCACCAGCGTGCCGGTCAGCATGGGGAACGCCGTCGAGGTGTAGGCGAACGACCCGGCGCGGACGCGGTCCCAGCCCTGCTCCAGCTTCACCGTCATGGTTTCGACGGCGATGATCGCGTCGTCCACCAGCAGGCCGAGCGCGATCACCATGGCGCCGAGCGAGATGCGCTGCAGGTCGATGCCGAGCAGCCCCATGGCCACGAACACGCCCGCCAGCACCAGCGGCACGCTGACCGCGACCACGATGCCGGAGCGCCAGCCGAGGCTCAGGAAGCTGACCAGCAGCACGATGCCGAGCGCTTCCAGGAAACTTTGCCCGAAGTCCTCGATGTCGGCCGCGACCACCGACGACTGGTCGTTCAGCGGCGCTGCCGCCACGCCGAGCGGCAGGGTCGGCCCGACCGCCGCCATGCGCGCGGCCACCTGGCGGCCGAGGTCCAGGATGTTGCCGCCGTCGGCCATGCTGATGCCGAGGCCCAGCGCCGGGCGGCCGTTCACGCGCATGGTGGAGGCGGGCGGGTCCGCCACGGTGCGGGCGATGGCGGCGAAGTCCCCCAGGCGCAGCAGGTGGCCGCCGACCTGCACCGGCAGCCCTGCCAGCGCCGCCGGGCCGTCCAGCGCCGGGCGGGTGCGGACGCGGATGCGGTCGGTGGCGGTGTCGACGAAGCCGCTCGCCACCACGCTGTTCTCCTGGCGGATGGCGGCGAACACGTCCCCCAGCGTGACGCCCAGCTCGGCCAGCTTGCGGTATGACACCTCGACGGTGATCTGCTCCTGCTGCTGGCCGACCAGCACCACCTTGCCGACGCCGGGCACGCCGATCAGCTGCTCGCGCACGTCCTCCGCCACGTGCTTCAGCTCCGGCAGGCTGAATCCGTCGCCGGTGATGGCGTAGATCAGGGAATAGGTGTCGCCGAACTCGTCGTTGAACGCGACCGGCAGCAGCCCGGCAGGCAGGCTGCCGGCGATGTCGCCCACCTTCTTGCGGACCTCGTACCACAGGCCGGGAACCAACTTGGGCGGGGTGTCGTCCCGCAGGGAGACGGTGACGACCGTGTGCCCGGGCTGGGTCTGGCTTTGGGTGTAGTCGAGGTGCGCCAGGTCCTCCAGCTTGCGCTCGATCCGGTCGGTGACCTCGCGCGCCATCTCGTCGGCGGACGCGCCGGGCCAGTCGGCGATCACCACCATCTGCTTGATGGTGAACGCCGGGTCCTCGGCGCGGCCCAGCCCGAGGTAGGACCACGCGCCGGCGGCGGCGAGGCCCAGCATGGCGAACAGCATCAGGGCGCGGTGGCGCAGCGCCCAGGCGGACAGGTTGATCCCCGAAAGGTTCACCGCGCGGCCCCTGCCCAGGGGGTGAGCGCCATGTCCGGCGTGACCTGCCCCACCCCGGCGGTGACGACCTGCTCGCCGGCCGCCAGCCCGGCGCGGACCAGGACGCTGCTGTCCGCGCCGTAGCCGGCGACCTCGACCGGGCGCAGGGCGGCACGGTGCGCCGCCGGGTCCAGCACCCAGACGGCGGGGCGGCCGTCCGCGTCGGTGAGCGCGGTGGCGGGGATGGCGGCCACCTGGCCGGCCAAGCCGCCATCCGGGCCGCCGAAATCGACGGCGGCGGTCATGCCCAGCGCCAGCAGGCCGGGCGGCGGGTCGAGCACCGTGACCTTGACGGCGAAGGTGCGGCTGGCCGCGTCCGCCAGCGCGCCGACCTCGCGCACCCGGCCGTGCAGGACCTGGCCCGGCGCCGCCCACAGGGTGAGCGCCACCTCCTTGGCGGCGCGGATGTCGGGCAGGCGGTTTTCCGGCACGTCGGCCACCACCTCCGTTTCGCCCGTGTGGGCCACGCGGGCCACCGCCTGCCCGGGGCTGACGACCTGGCCGGTCTGGATCGGCAGCGCGGTGACGATGCCGTCCGCGTCTGCGGCGAGGGTGCTGTAGGCGCGCTGGTCCCGCGCCAGCGCCGCCTGCCGCTCCGCCTGCTTCAGCCGCGCCTCCGCCATGCGCTGGGCCGCCACCCGCTTGTCGTGTTCGGAAGGAAGGAAGGCGGGGGAGGCGGGGCCGAGCGCGTCGTAGCGGCGCAGGTCGGCTTGCGCGTTGGCCTGGTCGGCGGCGGCGGCCTGCAAGGCGGCCTCGGCGGCTTCCTGGGAGAACTGCAGGTCCGCCGGGTCCAGCACGGCCAGCACCTGGCCCGCCCGCACGTGGTCGCCGATCTCGACCGGCCGCTTGGTCACCTTGCCGCCGATGCGGAACGCCAGCTCCGCCTCCGTCCTCGCCTGCACGGTGCCGGAATAGACCAGGCCGGCCCCCTGCGGCTGGAAGGCGACGACGGCGACCCGGACGGGACGGGACGCCTCGCCGGCGGCGGCGAGCAGCAAGGCGGCGATGGTCAGGGCAGAGAGGAGCGGGGCGGGGCGGGGCGGCATGGCGTCACCTCGGCGGACGATGCCTTATAGGCTAACCATGTTCAGTTAACAATGGTAACTCATACGGAGAAGCCACGGATGACCGCGTCCAGCAGGGTTTCCGCCAGCACGCCGTGATCGGAGGCGATATGGCCGTAATGGTCGAGCAAAAGCGTTACCAGGCCGTGAAGGGCGGCCCAGACCGCTTCGGCGACCAGCGTGGGGTCGTTCGGGCGGAAGATGCCGGCCGCGGTCAGCTCGGCGATGCCCGACTCCAGCACCTCGAAGGACTGGTCGGCCGCCGGGATGGCCCGGCCGGTGCCCTTGGAGCGCACGCTGGAGAAGGTCAGGCGGTACTCGTCGGGCCGGGCGAGGCCGAGCGCCACGTAGGAGCGCAGGCCGGCGCGGAACCGCGCGAGCGGGGCGCCGCCGGTTTGCTGGCTGGCGCGGTGCACGGCGAGCAGCTCGGTGAACATCGCCTCGGAGATGGCCTGGAGAATGGCATCCTTGTCGGGGAAATAAACGTAAAGCGCCGTGGCGGAAACGCCGACGGCGCTGGCGATGCGGCGCATGGTGGCGTGCTCGACGCCTTCCTCAAGGAAGATGTGCTTGGCCGCGTCCAGGATTTCGGCGTGCCGGGCCTGGCCCTGGCCCCGGGGTTTGCGCGTGCGGAGAGGAGCAAGGGCAACAGGCATGACTTAACGACGTTTAGGTATCCCGGCCCGGCGGGTCAACGTCACGCCTCGCGGTAGTCCAGCAGCACGAGGCCGCAGAGCAGGAAGCAGACCGGCCAGACCCACCCGGCGATCCGCGCCGCCCGCCCGTCCAGCCGCAGCTCCAGCCAGCGCGCCCAGCCGGCGCCGATGCCGGCCAGGGCCAGCGGCGTGTGGGTCAGCTCGATCAGCAGCTGGTCCTTGACGTTGGCGATGGCGTGGCTGTGGGTCAGCAGCAGCGCGCCGCCGGCGGCGGTCAGCAGCGGGAACACCAGGGCGGCGCGGCGCGAGCGCAGCCGCCCGGTCCGCACGCTCCACTCGAACAGGGCGAACACGATCAGCAGCAGCACGAACACACGGTGCTGCAGCACCTCCACGTCCCGCAGCGACTCCCACAGGCCGACGTAGCCCATCGGCCAGACCTCCGGGTCCGAGCGGACCAGCAGGAAGGCGGCCAGGCCCAGCAGCGCCAGCGGCCAGTGCCGCGCCCAGCGCGCCCCGGCCTGGTTCAGCAGCGCGAGAGCACCGACCAGCAGGACGAACAGCCCGGCCCAGTGGTGGTTGTACTCGCTCCAGCCAATGTCGGCCGCGTTGCGCGGGGACAGCTCGCCGGAGCCGGGGATGGAGGCGGGCGGCGCGGCCTTGGCCTGGGCCGCGGCTTCCCCGTCCAGCTTGGCTTGCAGCTGCGGCAGGGCGAGCGAGTCGTAGTCCGGCGAGTGCAGCTGCGGCCAAGTGGGCGTGTTGCGCTCCACCACCTCGGCCCAGCTCACCCGGTCATGCGCGAGGTCGATGCCGGGGGGCACGGAGGTAAGGGAGGCGGCGGCGAAGAAGATGGAGATGCCGATGCCGATCTCCACCTCCGCGAACCGCTTCATGCGCAGCACGGAGGCGCCGGGGTTTGAGCGCAGCCGCTCCGTGGTGACGAAGTTGCCCAGGCCCAGCAGCAGCAGGGCCGCGAACATGGACACCTTGGCGGTGACCATGACGCCGTAGGCGGTGCCGTACACGGCGCCCCAGGAGCCGATGTAGGCCAGGCTCATCGCGGCGCCGGACGCCAGGATGCAGGCGACGCCGAACATGGACATGCGGGAGAACCGCGCCCCCACCCGCCGCCAGGACGCGCCGTCGTTCACCTTGGCCAGCGCCATGACGAAGCACGGGATGCCGCCGATCCAGATGGCGGCGCCGAGCTGGTGCAGGGCTTCCACTCCCAGCAGCGGCAAGCTGTCCGCCATGCGGGCGGCGGCGTGGGTGGACAGGGTGGCCGCGGCCAGCTCCACCCCGCCCAGGGCCAGCAGCAGCGGCGCCGGGGTGGCGCGCCAGCCCAGCAGGCAGGTGGCCAGAAGGGCTGCCGCGGCGCATTTCACCAGCCCGGCCATCGCGAAGTCGGCGCCCAGCGCCTCCGGCACCGAAAGCCCCACCGTGTCGGTCAGCACCGCCGCCTGCAGCCCGATTGTCAGCCCCTCGCACAGCACCAGGGCCAGCGCCGACCACCCGGCGATGGCGGCGGTGCGCCGGGCGATGCCGCCGCCGCCGGGCAGCTCGGCCGCGAACGGGCGGGCCAGCAGCAGGAAGAACAGGGTGCCGCCCAGCGCCATGGACTGGCTCAGGATGACCAGGCCGTGCAGCACGATCTCAAGGTAGCCGAACAGGTCGACGAGGAGGCTCACGGGGCTTGAGGCGCCGAAACGGTGAAGGGGACGTCGCCGCGGGTGATGTGGCCGTCCACCGCCAGCACCTGCCAGCGCACGGTGTAGCCGCCGGGCTGCAGGGTGGCCGCCGCCGTCATCACGTCCGGCGGGCCGTCGGCGCCGATCGGCAGGCGGGCCTGCGACTTGTCGGGCGCGATCAGGGTGAGGCGGGAGCGGGCGCGGTCGATGCGCGAGTTGAAGTGCAGCGTCATCGCCGCCGGGCCAGCGGGCAGGGTGGCGTGCGCCGCCGGGACGCTGTCGACCAGGATGGCGTGGGCGCCGGCGCCGGCGGGGAGCAGCACGGCGAGCAGCGCCGCCGTCGGGAGGGCCAGCTTCATCCGCGGGCCTCTAGCGCGGCGCTCCGCGGGTGTCCATCATGGCGGGATGGATTCGCCCGCGCAGCCAGCCCCACGCTCGCCGCCGGGACGCCGCGGCGGCTACCGGGCGTTCCGCCCGGTCGTCACCCGCTGGACGGACAACGACGTGTTCGGCCACGTGAACAACGCCGCCTACTACTCGTACTTCGACACGGCCGTGACCGGCTGGCTGATGGAGCGCGGCCTGATCGGGCTGTCGGCCGGGCCGATGTGGGTGGTGGCCGAGACCGGCTGCCGCTTCCTGGGCGAGGTGGCGTTCCCCGACGCGCTGACGGTGGGGCTGCGGCTGGGCCGGCTCGGCGGCAGCTCCGTCCGCTGGGAGCTGGCGGTGTTCCGCGGCGACGCGGACGCGGCCGCGGCGGAGGGGCATTTCGTGCACGTCCACGTGGATCGCGCGACGCGTCGGCCGCTGGCGCTGCCGGCCGCGGTGCGGGACGCGTTGTTGGAAATGACGTGAGGAAGGTGCGATGCTGGCCAGTGGAGGTGGAGCCGAATGAGCGACTTACGCAACTCGATGGTTGACGGCTTCTATGCCGCATACCTCACGGGCCGAGAAGGGCATGGATTGGCGATGCTCGTGCTTCAAGATGGTCAAGTTGTTGGATCGGATTTAGCGGGCACTACTTACACCGGCAAATATCAAGCGGTGGACGGGTCAAACTCAATCCAAATTGCTGCGCATGTGAAATTGCCTCCCAACATAACCCTTGTTCAGGGAGGAATGACACCGGCTGAAGGTGATTCGTATGACATCGAGGTTATTTTAGCAATACGAGATGAGACATCTTTCACTCGAATGGAAACGCCTCGTGGCCCTTTAAACATAAGATTAGTAAAGATAAATAGTATTAACTGAGTTTTCTGCTCAAGCGTTGCTTCTATGTTTGATAACGTTTCTTGGACTGCTGTTTCGGCTGGCCTAAGCGCAGTTGCAGCCATAGCGGCTGCCTTGGCGACTTGGCGTGCGCCCCGTAGCGCGGTGCACCTTGCGGAGCGGCTCCGGCGCGCCTCGGAAGCAGAAACGGCGCTCAGGCAGGCCAAGCAGAACGTGTTCGTGACGCTGCTCTCGGGCCGCGCCAGGATCGACGCGCCAGACGTTGTGGCCGCGCTCGACCAAATCGACTTCGTGTTCTCTGCCAGCAGGCCAGTTCGCAATTCCTGGGCCGAACTGGTGTCAGCGCTTGGACGGGCGGCAGAGGTCGAGACCAGGCCAGCGCTTCGGCGGTTGCTGGGCGCGATGGCCGACGATTTGGGCGTCGCTTCCGACATTGGCTCTTCCGACTTGGACCGAGTCTATTATCCGAGGTCGATGCAGGCCAAACGGCTTGCCGAACAAATCAGCGACGACAGGATCATAGCCGAGTCGTTGGGCCGTGGCAGTCCGGTCGCCGATGCCGCAAGCCCGGAAATCCCATTCCCGCCACCCCCGAACTGACAGGCTGACTCATCATGGACACGGGACTGCACGGCCGCACCGCGCTGGTCTGCGCCGCCAGCAAGGGGCTGGGGCGGGCCTGCGCCCTGGCCCTGGCGCGGGAAGGCGTGGCCGTCACCATCACCGCCCGCGGGGAGGACGCGCTGCAGCGCACGGCGCAGGACATCCGCGACGAGACGGGGGCCGCCGTCACCGCCGCCGCCGGGGACATCTCGACGGAGGCCGGGCGCGCGGCGGCGCTGGCGGCGTGCCCGCAGCCGGACATCCTGGTGACCAACGCCGGCGGGCCGCCGCCGGGGGACTTCCGCGGGTGGGAGCGCGAGGACTGGCTGCGCGCGCTGGACGCCACCATGCTGGCGCCGATCGCGCTGATGCGGGCCACGGTGGACGGCATGGCCGCGCGGCGGTTCGGCCGCATCGTCAACATCACCTCGGCCAGCGTGAAGTCCCCGATCCCCGCGCTCGGCCTGAGCAACGGCGCGCGGGCCGGGCTGACCGGGTTCGCGGCCGGGCTGGCGCGGCAGGTGGCGCGGCACAACGTGACGGTCAACAACCTGCTGCCCGGCCCGTTCCTGACCGACCGGCTGCGCTCCACCATGGCCGACGCCGCGGCCAAGTCAGGCCGCAGCGTGGCGGCGGAGATCGAGGCGCGCGGGGCGGCCTCCCCCGCCGGGCGGGTGGGCGACCCGGCGGAGTTCGGCTGCGCCTGCGTGTTCCTGTGCGCTGCCTCGTCCGGCTTCATCGTCGGGCAGAACCTGCTGCTCGACGGCGGCGCGTTCAACGCGACCTTGGGGTGACGCCCCGCCGGGCGTCAGCCCAGCGCGTTCACCCCGGCGATGGCGAGCACGACGAAGATCAGGAAGATGGCGATGGCGATGAAGAACAGGATCTTGGCGATGCCGGCCGTGGCGGCGGACAGGCCGCTGAAGCCGAAGAACCCGGCGATCAAGGAGATCACGGCGAAGATCAGGGCGTAGCGGAGCATTTCGGTGGGTGTCCCATGAGGTCGTTGCGTGGCACAAGCCACGGCCACGGACACGTTGCAAGGGCCTTGCGGATGATCGCTGCGCCGGGCGCGTTCCAGGGGGAAGGATCGTCCATGCGCATCTGGCTGGCCGCCCTGGTTGCGGCTTTCTGCGCGGCGTCGCCGGCTCGGGCGCAGAAGTCCGCCGACACGCTGCGCATCACCTGGCGGGACGCCCTGGCCAACGTGGACCCGTACTACAACCCGCTGCGCGCCGGCCTGGTGCTGGCGCACCAGGCCTGGGACGGCCTGCTTTACCGCGACCCCGACACCTTCCAGCTCAAGCCGCTGCTGGCCACCAGCTGGAAGCAGGCGGACCCGGTGACGTGGGAGTTCGAGCTGCGCCGGGGCGTCACGTTCCATGACGGCAGCCCGTTCACCGCGGACGACGTGGCCTACACGGTCAACACGGTGCTGGCGGACGGCCGGGTGGCCGTGCCCGCCAACTACGCCTACCTCGCCGGCGCGGAGAAGATCGACGACTTCCACGTGCGGGTGAAGCTGAAGCGCGTCTTCCCGGCCGCGCTGGAGTACATGGCCATGACCTTGCCGATCTGGCCGCAGGCGTACCGCGAGCGGGTGGGGGCCGACGCCTACGGCCGCGCCCCGGTCGGCACCGGGCCGTACCGCATCACGGCGGTGGACGGGACCTCCGAGATCGACCTGCAACGCAACGACGCCTACTTCGACGGCCCGAAAGGCCACCCGGCCATCGCCCGCCTGGCCATCCGCGAGGTGGCGGACGCCACCACGGAGGTGACGGACCTGCTGGCCGGCCGGGCCGACTGGATCTGGCAGTTCAACCCCGACCAGTTCGACAACATCAGCCGGGTGCCGTCCTTGCAGGCGCTGCGGGCGGAAAGCATGCGGATCGCCTATCTCGGCCTGGACGCGGCCGGGCGCACGGGGGCGGACGGCCCGCTCACCCGCCAGAAGGTGCGCCAGGCCATCGCCCGCGCCATCGACCGGGCGGCCATCGCCCGCCAGCTGGTGCAGGGCGGCAGCCGGGTGCCGGACGCCGCGTGCTTCCCCACCCAGTTCGGCTGCGACCCGGCGGCGGCCACGCGCTACGACTACGACCCTGCGGCGGCGCGCGCGCTGCTGGCCGACGCCGGGTATCCGGACGGGTTCGACACCGAGCTGGTCAGCTACATCCTGCCGCAGTACGGCGAGGCCATCCAGGGCTACCTCCGCGCGGTCGGCATCAACGCCCGGATCAGCCAGCTGCCGACCGGCGCCGCCGTGCAGCGCGGGGCGGACGGCCTGAACCCGATGACGGCCGGCACCTGGGGCAGCTACTCGATCAACGACGTGTCGGCCATCCTGCCGGTGTTCTTCGACGGCGGCCCCGGCGACTACGCGCGGGACCCGGAACTGGAGCGGCTGGTGCGGGCCGGCGGTGACACCACGGACGCGGACGAGCGCCGCAAGGACTACAGCGCGGCGCTGCGCCGGGTGTCCGAGCAGATGGACTGGCTGCCGCTGTGCACCTACGTGACGACCTACGCGTTCTCGCGGCAGCTCAACTTCAGGGCGTTCCCGGACGAGCTGCCGCGGTTCTTCCTGTCCAGTTGGAAGTAGCAGGGTGCTGCCTTGGTGAAACTTGCGATCGCCCGATCAAAGGTTTTGCGGGCTGCCCGCGCCTGAACGGCTTTCATTGAAAATTGTGCTTGGATCAGAAAGGCCGTGGGATGAGAAAAAGGGTCTTGGCCAGCCACGCAAATGGCATCCGAAACTCTTCTTGGTTCTTGATTCAAAGTGAAGATGGCACCCTGCATGTCGAGCAAGAAGCTCAATATGCGGATGGGGAGCACAAGACCCGTATGGTTTGCATCAATGAATTCATGCGTGAAGCCGGGCCGCCGCCGCGAAAGCTGCAGAAATTGACCAACCGAATGTTCGAGGATGCCCAAGGAACTTAGCAGGCTGCGGAAAACTCCAATCGCCTGAAGGCGATCGGAACCGTTGGTGTGGTTCGGGGCAAAGCCCCGACCTGAGTTGCCTGGTGTTTTTCAGCAGCCTGCTAAAGCCGGACATGATTGGCGCTGCAGGTTCTCGGTCAGCTCCTGCCCAACGACTTTGTCGTGGCCAGGCTTGACTCGGTGATCCACGGGGGCGGCGCAAACCTGCTTTTGAGGAAGCAGTGATATCCACGGCAGCCCTTAAATGGCCCGCCGCTTGAGCAGCGCCGCCGCCTCCCCGGCCGTCACCGTCTGCTGCGTCCGCTCGTCGATGACCTCCACCTGGCCGCTGGCGATGTCGTACACCCAGCCGTGCAGCGCCAGCCCGCCGGCGGCCAGGCGCGCCGCCACCGCCGGATGGGTGCGCAGGTGGCCCAGCTGGGTCAGCACGTTCTGCTTGACCAGGGCGGCGACCGCGTCCTCCCCGTGCAGGTGCGGGTGCAGGGTGCGGATCACGCTGCGGGCCGCCGCGGCGTTGCGCAGCCAGGAGGCGACCGTGGGCATGTCCTGCAGCATGTCCTGCGGTCCGGCCAGCGCCTTCATGGCGGCGCAGCCGGAATGGCCGCAGACCACGATGTGGTCCACCCGCAGCGCCACCACGGCGTACTCCACCACGGCCGACACGCCGCCCAGCATCTCGCCGTAGGCCGGCACGATGTTGCCGATGTTGCGGCAAACGAACAGCTCGCCAGGTTCGCTTTGGGTGATCAGCTCCGGCACCACGCGGCTGTCGGCGCAGGCGATGAACAGGGTGTGCGGGCTTTGCCCTTGCGACAGGCGGGCGAAGTCCGCCTGCTGCTCCGGGAACACGTCCCGCTGGAACTGCACCACCCCGTCCAGCAGCTGGGACATGCTGTCCGATGCGCCTTTCGGCGCGCCGGCCGGGCCGCCCTGGTCCGAACCCGTGTCGATGCCCATGTCGATGCTCCCGCGCAACCCTGGGCGCCAGGATAGCGGGTCCGGCGGTTCGGGCGCCAGCAGGGTCCGCCGGCTGACCGGGGCGGGGCGCCCGCGCAATCGCGCCACCCACGGAACGTTCGCCGGGCTTTCTCGTTATCGGGCGGCAGAACCGTCTGACCTCGCAACAGGACCGTCACAGATGAACACCAGGACCATGGCCGCCTTGGCCGCCCTTGCCCTTCTTTCCGCGTGCGCCAAGCAGGCGGACACCTCTGGCACCGTGGCCGGCAACGGCGCGGTGTCCGGCGCCACCTCCGGCGCCGCGCCCGGCAGCGAGGAGGACCTGGTGGCCAACGTGGGCGACCGCGTGCTGTACGCCTACAACGAGTCCAGCCTGAGCGGCGACGCCCGCGGCACGCTGGACCGGCAGTCCGCCTGGCTCGGGCGCTACCCGCAGGACAGCGTGCAGATCGCCGGCAACTGCGACGAGCGGGGCACGGAGGAGTTCAACATCGCGCTCGGCGAGCGCCGCGCCAACGCCGCCCGGGACTACCTGGTGGCGCACGGCATCGACTCTTCGCGCGTCAGCACCATCAGCTACGGCAAGGACCGCCCGACCGCGCTCGGCTCGACGGAGCAGGACTACGCGCAGAACCGCAACGCCATCACCTCCGTCCGCTGACCGCGCCGCCGCCGGCTGGTTTGCCCGGAGCGCCGCCCGCCCGTAGAACCGGCGTCGCGGCAAGCGCGGGGGCGGGCGGATGAGGTTTGGCGGGGCCATGCTGGCGGGGTTGCTGATGCTCGGCGGCCCCGCCCGGGCGCAGATGGACAGCCGGGACGCCATCGCCTTGCAGAACCAGATCCTGGAACTGCGGCAGCAGGTGCAGGCGATGCAGGGGCGCGGCGGGCCGCCGCAGGCCAGCCGGCAGGACCGCCAGGGGGGCGGCGACAACGGCCTGACGGCGCAGCTGCTGGACCGGGTCGCCACCCTGGAGGACCAGGTGCGCGACCTGCGCGGCCAGGTGGACCGCCAGGGCAACCAGCAGCAGCGCCAGGCCGAGGACACCGCCAAGCAGATCGGCGACCTGAGCTT